>NZ_JAVCWM010000070.1:0-1481 GCF_030846495.1 Massilia scottii
CATGCCCTTATACATAAGTCCGTAGCTCCCAAAAAAGTCGTTTACATTCAATGAGTTGCCAGAGGGACTTGTAAACTTTGCCGAGATCGCGTTTACTTTTTCCTTTTGGGCGGCGCATTGGACAAGATTGCACAGCGGTGGACGGACGACGAATTTGCTGGTCTGAATCTTGGCGATGCGCGCCTCAACAAGAGGGCGAGAACATTGATGGACACTTTTGCGGCCAAGCCGACGGCTAGTATTCCTGAAGCATGCGACAGCTGGAGCGAGACCTGTGCGGCGTATCGGTTCCTTTCGAATCCTGATGTGACGTGGGAAGGTATCCTGGAGCCACACTGGGCACGCACCCAAGAGCGCATGGGCGCGCATGCAGTCGTGCTGTGTATTCAGGACACGACCGAGCTGGACTTCAATGGTCAGGAGATCGCAGGGCTGGGGCCGTTGAGCTACGAAGCGCAACGCGGCATGTACCTGCATCCGACCTATGCGGTCACGCCCGATCGCGAGCCACTTGGCATGCTCGACGCGTGGATGTGGGCACGCGAAAAGCGCGGCAAGGATGGGGTCCGGCCTGGGCTGAAGGAAAGCCGCCGCTGGGTCGAAGGCTACGAGCGCATCGCCGAGCAAGCGGCAGCACTGCCTGGTACGCGGCTGGTGTATTTGGCCGACAGGGAAGCGGACATGGTCGAGATGATGCGCGTCGCACGCGACTTGGGTACGCCTGCCGATTGGCTGGTGCGCGCGAAGCATGACCGTTGTTTGGCGGACGACGAGGGAACCAAGCTATGGGCCGCCACCACGAATGGCACACCACTTGGCGAGATCAGTTTCATCATCGGCGGACGCGAAAAACAGAAGGCGCGTGAAGTGCGCCAACAATTGTGGGCGCAGCGCGTGCTGATAGGCGACGGAAAGAAAGGACAGATCGAGGCGACTTGCATCGTGGCGCGCGAAATCGACGCGCCGGCTGGCGTGAAGCCGGTTGAATGGCGCCTGCTGACCAATCGCGCAGCGAACACGCTGGAACAAGCCACGGAACTGATTGACTGGTACCGCGCCCGGTGGGAAATCGAAGTCTATTTCAATGTGCTTAAAAACGGCTGCGAAGTCGAGAAGCTGCAGCTGGCTGCAGTTGACCGCGTGGAGAGGGCGCTGGCGCTGTTCATGGTGGTGGCGTGGCGCGTGGCCTTCCTGATGCGCAAAGGCCGCAACTGCCCTGATCTCGATGCAGCCTTGTTCTTCGACCCTGACCAGATTCGCGGCGCGCACTTACTGAACAAAATGAAGATGCCAGCGACGCCACCAACCTTGAACGAAGTCGTGCGCCTGATCGCGAAAATTGGTGGATTCCTTGCTCGAAACGGTGATGGCGAGCCTGGCGTAAAGACGATCTGGAAGGGGCTAGATCAAGTGCACGCCTCGGCCGAGACGCTGCGGGCATTACGTGAAGGGCTGGGCTGACTTATGTATAAGGGCATGCG
>NZ_JAVCWM010000071.1:0-1429 GCF_030846495.1 Massilia scottii
GAGCTAATTGCAAAACGATTTTTGTGAGTGGAGCGAAGTTGCAGAAGCGCGATTTTCCATCGCGTTTTTGAGATGCCGGGCGATTTCTAATCGGTTATGGTGGCGGAATCATGCTTATTCTCATTGTGAAGACGTGGAGACACCGCACCGGGATCTTTTTGGCCTGAATCGGAGCTTGGTTAAACAGTAGCGTTGGATCATCGTCGTAGCCGCATCAACTGGTCAGCGCCGAGGGCGAGCAGTCCGAACATCAAATGGCTCATCACTTTGGCATGTCCCTTGACCATGATGTTGCGCCCACCGAACTCGTCCTTGAGACGCGCATTGGTCCGCTCGGCGACGCTGCGCTCACGGTAGCGAACCTCGTCGGCAGGCTCGAAGTGTTCCTTCTCCCCGCCACGGGCATTGTGGTCAATCAGAGGGACATGTCCCAGTTCGCGGCAGTGGGCATGCAACTCTTTGCTGCAGTAGGCAGCGTCCATCACGTCATACAAATTGGTGACCCGTTGCTTCGTGATGTGAGACAGCGGCACGGCTGCGCGGCTGTCATGCATCGAGGCTGAACACAGCAAGGCGGCGATGGGTACGCCGCAATCGGCAGTGTCGATGTGCATCTTGTACCCGTTCCAACTGGTCTTGTAACCCTGCGCGTTGCACTTGGTGCCGCGGTCGCAGATAGTTGGCAATTCGGCGAGCATTTCGGGTAGCGTCTGCTGCCGTTGGCGCCGGATCGGCGAACCGGCTGCTGGGACGGCCTGTTTGACGGGGCGCTTGGACTTGCGCTTACTTTTCTTGCTTGACGCTGGTGCCGCGTTGACAGCGACGGCGGGCCGTTCGCGGGCGGCAATGGCGGTGCCATCGCGGCTGATGTGTCCGATCAGCTGATCGCCCAAGTGTTCCTTGATCATGGCTTCGTAGGCGCGTTCAACCAGTCGCGCCTCAGCGAACTCGGCGAATGCCCGCGAAAACGTGGCCTCCGACGGCAGCTCGGAAAACGGCGAAAACCCGCATATGCGCCGCAAGCTCTTGTCGATAGCCAGGCGTTCGATCAGGCCAACGGTGGTTGTGATGCCCAACACCGCCTTGGCGACGAAAGCATTCGCCAGCCAGGCCCTTACATGTGGCGGGCGTCCAATGCCATCCCAAGAAACGTCGACGAATTCCTCGATGCGCGCCCACTCCAGAACATGGATGACGCGTTCCAGTTTCGGCGTCACCGCGCCAACCTCCGCGCGCAGTTCCGGCAGCACATCATATTGAATTGCATGCCAGCGTTGCATGATCAGAGCAGGTCGGGTAGCATTCATAGTGTGGGCGTTTTGATTAAGCGTCAGAAACTAAATCATGCCAGAAATGGGCGCCCACTCCAGCCTTTTCGCTTGCGCTGCCAAGCAATTTTCTTCCCTCCCGCTAGTTTTGCAAGAGCCTC
>NZ_JAVCWM010000072.1:0-1367 GCF_030846495.1 Massilia scottii
TAATGCCGTTAAGTTAAGCGCTTGACTTCAATCTGGTTGCCGGATATCTCTGGGCTTTCGCTTTTACGACCCGGTCGAATTTCCGATCGGGTCGATGAGTCTTCAGATCAAGCACCAGCCGCTCCCGCAGACGGCTTAACGTGGCGGGGAGTTTTCCTTGCGCCTGAGTTGCTGCGGCGATGAACAACTCATATTGAATCGTGCGCAGTGCCAGCACAAAGCTGATGTCGGTAGGCTGGCACTTCGCTTCGAGAGCGGCCTTGGCGATTTCAATTCGCAACAAATTGTAGGCGATGAGTGCGCCCCAGATTTCCTGCATCGTCCCGTCGACTGTCATGCTGCGTAAGGTATGCGCCGTTCCCAGCATGGTCTGCTTGAGCTCGCGATAGCTCGTCTCGATTGCCCAGCGGCGCCAGTAGCAGTCGACGATTTGCTTGGCTGTGATGGCTTTTTTATCGGTGAGCGACGTGAGTAAATATTTCAAATCGCCGGTGCCGGCGCCGATGCGCACCGCGCGGGCACGCCATGAAGCGGGCAGCGTCGGATCCTTGCGCATGGCCGAGTCAGAGACCTCCATCTCGACAAGCCCGTCTTCCACTGTTCCCTCGATGAGCTTCCAACGTGTATTACTCTTCGCCGGAATCAGATAGTGACGACAATGTCCCTGCCCAGCCAAATTGCACAGTATTTCTGCTGACAAAAAGCCCGAGTCAAAGATGGTGAGGGAGCTGTTTGGCACGCTGACGATCAACTCCTTGGCGAAGCTCGCTTCACTCGTCGCGTAGGGCCCAAAACGGGCATCGAGGACCAGATGTGTCGGTACGGCAGTCAGTGTGACGCCCTTCGCTTGTGGGTAACTGGCCACACTCCCTTTGGCATACTTCTGGGCGCCGAAGTGTGCGCGGTTGGCCTCGCTCTCGGCAAGACGCAAGGTCGTGCCATCCATGGCAAAAAGACTCATCCCGTGAAACAAATAGGCTGAGTGATCTTCCTGACTCCATGCCTGGGCCGAGCATTCAAACAGCCAACGTAGTGGTTCGGGCCCGAGTCGCTGGCGCGCCTGGCACACCGCGCTGGCCGTGACGCACACGCCTTCCAATTCCGGGACGGCCAGATCCAGGTCTTCGAGTACTTCCTTGATTGACAAATGGCGATACAGGGCCAAAGCGATGACCAGCCACACCACTTGCTGTGCAGGAAGGCGACGACGACGGATACTGGCCTTCCCTTTTGCTTCGAGGGCGGCTTCGATCCATTCGTACGGCAATTCTTTACCCAAACGCCTCCAATCTGGAGGGGAGCGCGGGAGGTCAATGGCAAGAGAGAGGGCATCTGAGAACATAGTCCCAGAAGTTAACACTTCTGGG
>NZ_JAVCWM010000073.1:0-1278 GCF_030846495.1 Massilia scottii
TCCATCTGCAGGCGCACGCGCTCGATTTCTTCCTTGATGTGGGTGGTGCCCTGCACCATGGCTTTTTCGGACTTGAGAATTTCCTCGAAGTCGTTGTACTCGCGTTCCAGGCGCGCGATTTCATCGTCGATCAGGTCCAGGCGCTTGCGCGAGGCGTCGTCCTTTTCCTTCTTGACCGCTTCGCGTTCGATTTTCAGCTGGATGATGCGGCGTTCCAGCTTGTCCATCACCTCCGGCTTGGAATCGATCTCGATCTTGATCTTCGAAGCCGCTTCGTCGATCAGGTCGATCGCCTTGTCGGGCAGGAAGCGGTCGGTAATGTAGCGGTGCGACAGTTCGGCCGCGGCGATGATGGCCGCGTCGGTGATTTCCACCTTGTGATGCAGCTCGTACTTGTCCTGCAGGCCGCGCAGGATCGCGATGGTCGCTTCCACGGTCGGCTCGTCGACCAGGATTTTCTGGAAGCGGCGCTCCAGCGCGGCATCCTTCTCGATGTATTTGCGGTACTCGTCGAGCGTGGTCGCGCCGACGCAATGGAGTTCGCCGCGCGCCAGTGCGGGCTTGAGCATATTGCCCGCATCCATGGCGCCTTCGGCCTTGCCGGCGCCGACCATCGTGTGCATCTCGTCGATGAAGACGATGGTCTGGCCTTCATCCTGCGCCAGTTCCTTGAGCACGGACTTGAGGCGCTCCTCGAACTCGCCGCGGAACTTGGCGCCCGCCAGCAGGGCCGCCATGTCGAGCGAGAGCACGCGCTTGCCCTTGAGCGAATCGGGCACCTCGCCGTTGATGATGCGCTGCGCCAGGCCCTCGACGATGGCGGTCTTGCCCACGCCAGGCTCGCCGATCAGCACCGGGTTGTTCTTGGTGCGCCGCTGCAGCACCTGGATCGCGCGCCGGATTTCATCGTCGCGCCCGATCACCGGATCGAGCTTGCCCAGGCGGGCGCGCTCGGTCAGGTCGAGCGTGTATTTTTTCAGCGATTCGCGCTGGCCCTCGGCGTCGGCCGACTTCACGCCTTCACCGCCGCGCACGGCCTGGATCGCGGTTTCCAGCGCCTTGCGTGTCAGGCCGCTTTCGCGCGCCAGGGTGCCGGCGTCGGACTTGTCTTCGGTCAGCGCCAGCAGCACCATTTCGCTCGAGAGGAACTGGTCGCCGCGCTTCTGCGCTTCCTTGTCGGCCAGATTGAGCACGCCCACGAACTCGCGCCCCGCCTGCACCTGGCCGCCGTTGCCCGACACTTTCGGCAAGCGCTCCAGGGAACTGCGCAGGGCCGTG
>NZ_JAVCWM010000074.1:0-1109 GCF_030846495.1 Massilia scottii
ATATCCGCAGCTTCGGTGACTGGCTTAGCCCCGTTACATCTTCCGCGCAGGACGACTCGATCAGTGAGCTATTACGCTTTCTTTAAATGATGGCTGCTTCTAAGCCAACATCCTGACTGTTTTAGCCTTCCCACTTCGTTTTCCACTTAGCCAATCTTTGGGACCTTAGCTGGCGGTCTGGGTTGTTTCCCTCTTGACGCCGGACGTTAGCACCCGACGTCTGTCTCCCAAGCTCGCACTCATCGGTATTCGGAGTTTGCAATGGTTTGGTAAGTCGCAATGACCCCCTAGCCATAACAGTGCTCTACCCCCGATGGTGATACTTGAGGCACTACCTAAATAGTTTTCGGAGAGAACCAGCTATTTCCAAGTTTGTTTAGCCTTTCACCCCTACCCACAGCTCATCCCCTAATTTTTCAACATTAGTGGGTTCGGACCTCCAGGGCGTGTTACCGCACCTTCATCCTGGCCATGAGTAGATCACTTGGTTTCGGGTCTACACCCAGCGACTGTCGCCCTATTCGGACTCGATTTCTCTACGGCTTCCCTATACGGTTAACCTTGCCACTGAATGTAAGTCGCTGACCCATTATACAAAAGGTACGCAGTCACGGAACAAGTCCGCTCCTACTGTTTGTATGCACACGGTTTCAGGATCTATTTCACTCCCCTTCCGGGGTTCTTTTCGCCTTTCCCTCACGGTACTGGTTCACTATCGGTCGATTACGAGTATTTAGCCTTGGAGGATGGTCCCCCCATATTCAGACAGGATTTCTCGTGTCCCGCCCTACTTGTCGCACGCTTAGTTCCACACATCGAATTTCGTATAAGGGGCTATCACCCTCTATGGCACCAATTTCCAGTGGTTTCTACTATCCGTCATGCTAAAACGTGCAGGCTCATCCCATTTCGCTCGCCACTACTTTGGGAATCTCGGTTGATTTATTTTCCTGCAGCTACTTAGATGTTTCAGTTCGCCGCGTTCGCTTTGCATACCTATGTATTCAGTATGCAATGACCTAAAAGGCCGGGTTTCCCCATTCGGAAATCTGCGGATCAAAGCTTGTTTGCTAGCTCCCCGCAGCTTATCGCAAGCTACTACGTCCTTC
>NZ_JAVCWM010000075.1:0-1065 GCF_030846495.1 Massilia scottii
TACGATCGGCGTCGATGGCACCAAGATCAAGGCCAACGCATCGCGCCACAAGGCAATGAGCTACGAGCGCATGCAAAAGGCCGAGCGTGAACTGAAGGAGCAAATCGACGCGTTGCTGGCCAAGGCCAAGGCGGCAGATGTCGCCGAAAGGAACGAGCCGGAAATCGATATCCCGGCAGAGATCACACGGCGGGAAGATCGCCTTGCCGTCATCCGCGCAGCGCGTGCACGCCTTGAAGATCGGCAGCGCCAAGCCGATATCGCGCGCGGGCGCAGCGATGATGACGATGTGCCGCCCGATGATTCTGGCAAGCCAAAGAAGAAGTCGCGTTTCAAATACAAGTTCGGCGAGCCGAAGCCTGATGCCCAAGAGAATTTCACCGACCCGGAGAGCCGCATCATGAAGCGTGCCGGCGGCGGCTTCGACTATGCCTACAATGCCCAGGCGGCGGTCGATGAGACTGCCCACATCGTCGTGGCGGCAGAACTCGTCAACAGTGCAGCCGATAGTGGCCAATTGGCGTCGGTGCTGGCGGCGGTAAAGCGCAACGTCGGTGACGATGCTGAGCTGGTGCTTGCCGATGCAGGCTACCGCTCGGAAGCAATGCTCGAGCAACTACGCGATCACCCGTCCGAACTGATCGTGGCACTCGGCCGGATTGGCAAGCAGGAAGTGGTGGTCGATCCGAAAAAACGGCCTCTGTGCGCTGCCATGGCAGAGAAGTTCAAATCGGCGACAACGCAGGCGGCTTACCGAAAACGCAAGTGGATCTCGGAACCGCCCAACGCTTGGGTGAAAAGCGTACTGGGTTTCCGCCAATTTAGCATGCGAGGACTGGCCAAGGCGCAGGCTGAGTGGAAACTCGTCTGCACCGCGCTGAACTTGCGGCGAATGGCAAAAATGATGTACGCGTAAGACCTGGAAAGGGCGAAAATCCGCCCAATTTGAACCCGCAGGCTTCAATATCATTCGACTTTCGCGCGCGAAAGTGAATCGCCATCGACGGCGGTGAAGACGCGCCTCGCATGCTCAGCGAAAAAACTTTCTGCCGCGCAGACTCCTAG
>NZ_JAVCWM010000076.1:0-966 GCF_030846495.1 Massilia scottii
CAAGACCATGTCCGCGAGGTGGCTGCGACGTTCCGGGACCACTGGGTGCCGATGGCAGGTTCCCGTGGCGTCAAGCTCGAATGGGAAGGCCCGTGGCGCAACTGGTGCCGCAATGCCCGAGGCCCGGAACGTGCGACTGGCGCTCGGGCCAGCCAGGCTTGGTGGGCGTCGGACGCCAGCGTCGCGGCCGAAGCTGAGCGGCTGGGACTGCAGCCGGCGCAAGCTGGCGAGTCCGCCCTGGCGTTCAAGGGCCGGGTGCAAGCTGCGATCGACAACGGCGGAGTCCCGCCGGCACAACCGCGCCAGAGCCGCGTGGGAATCGTCGATCCGACCGAGGTGTCTCCCCGCGCCAAAAAAGGAATGCCGGCCGGTGCCGTGGCCGGCATGAAAGCAATTTTGAAAGCATCACGAGCACGAAAAAACCAACCTATCACCGATGAGGACGACGTATGAGCACCACTACCACCACCACCGAGAGAAAATTCGTGACGATCGACGTCAACAACCCGGCCTACAACGTCGGCATGCTGCTCGACGCTGTCATGGCGAAGCTCGGCGTCAAGAACGACGCCGCCCTGTCGCGCGAACTGGGCGTCTCCCCGACGAACGTGAGCAATATCCGGAACGTCAAGGTCGCGCTGAGCGCGGCGATGATGATCCGCATCCACGACGTAGCGGACATGTCGATCACCACGATCCGCAGCTTCCTCGTCGGCCCGACCAGGTGAGTTGCGATTTTTGCGTGGCGCTGTGGGGGCGCTTTAATGCCCACCGGGAATGCTGTCAAATCCGCCTTTTGGCGGGAGCCCCACAGCACGTGCGCCAAGTCGCTTACGACCAGGTCAGGAGGGAGGACGGCGAACCAGCGTTGGCCGGAGTCAAGGCGAAACTGCGTGCGGAAGTGCAGCGTCAGCGCGAGCTGGCCTACACGCAAATAGAAAACCATCTCAACCAGGAGGCCGCCAT
>NZ_JAVCWM010000077.1:0-963 GCF_030846495.1 Massilia scottii
TTGGCGGCCTCCTGGTTGAGATGGTTTTCTATTTGCGTGTAGGCGAGCTCGCGCTGACGCTGCACTTCCGCACGCAGCTTCGCCTTGACTCCGGCCAACGCTGTTTCGCCGTCTTCCCGCCTGACCTGGTCGTAAGCGACCTGGCGCACGTGCTGGGGGGCCCCCGCCAAAAGGCGGATTTGGCAGCATTCCCGGTGGGCATTGAAGCGCCCCGACAGCGCCACGCAAAACTCGCAACTCACCTGGTCGGGCCGATGAGGAAGCTGCGGATCGTGGTGATCGACATGTCCGCTACGTCGTGGATGCGGATCATCATCGCCGCACTCAGCGCGACCTTGACGTTCCGGATATTGCTCACGTTCGTCGGGGAGACGCCCAGTTCGCGCGACAGGGCAGCGTCATTCTTGACGCCAAGCTTCGCCATGACAGCGTCGAGCAGCAGGCCAACGTTGTAGGCCGGATTGTTGACGTCGATCGTCACGAATTTTCTCTCGGTGGTGGTAGTGGTGCTCATACATCGTCCTCATCGGTGGTAGGTTGGTTTTTTTGTGCTCGTGATGCTTTCAAAATTGCTTTCATGCCGGCCACGGCACCGGCCGGCATTCCTTTTTTGGCGCGGGGAGGCGCCTCGGTCGGATCGATGATTCCCACGCGGCTCTGGCGCGGTGGTACCGGCGGGACCCCGCCGTTGTCAATCGCAGCCTGCACCCGGCCCTTGAACGCCACGGCGGACTCGCCAGCTTGCGCCGGTTGCAGTCCCAGCCGCGCAGCTTCGGCCGCGACGCTGGCGTCCGACGCCCACCAAGCCTGGCTGGCCCGAGCGCCAGTCGCCCGGTCCGGACCTCGGGCATTGCGGCACCAGTTGCGCCACGGGCCTTCCCATTCGAGCTTGACCCCACGGGAACCTGCCATCGGCACCCAGTGGTCCCGGAACGTCTCAGCCACCTCGCGGACATGGTCTTC
>NZ_JAVCWM010000078.1:0-938 GCF_030846495.1 Massilia scottii
ACTTTGATCTGGATCATTAAGTGCCACATGGAAATATATTCGAAATAAATTTGCGTGTTGTCGCTATGGACATCTTGCAGCGCGGATGGACGAAAAAAAGCCAGCCGGATGAGGGCTGGCTGTCGCGCGAACCCGGCTTGCTCAGCCGGGGCATCCCTGGCGATTACTGCAGCAGCGACATGACCATCGAGGACATGCTGTTGCTCTGCTTGAGCATGGCGGTGCCGGCTTGCAGCAGCATCTGGTTGGTGGTCATTTTCGAGCTTTCGCTGGCGAAGTCGACGTCCATGATGCGGCCGGTTGCGGCCTTGCTGTTGGTGCTGATGTTCGACAGGTTGTTATAGACGTGTTCGAGGCGGTTGGCCGAAGCGCCCAGGGACGAACGCACGGTGCCGATCGAGGCGATCGCGGTCGAGAGCTTGTCGATCGTGGTCGAGGCGCTGCCGGCGCCGGTCAGTTCGGTGCCGGTCGTGTTCGGGGCGACGTAGTTGGCGGTCGTGGCGGTCACGTCGGCCACCAGGGTGGTCATGCTGCCGGACATGTCCACGGTCATTTTTTCACTGGTGCTCGAACCGATCTGGAACGTCATGGCCGAGGCGATGGTGCCGCCGACGAGCAGCTTGGCGCCGCCGAAGGAGGTGTTGGTCAGCACATTGTTCAGTTCGGTACCGAGGGCATCGTATTCCGACTGCATGGCGGTCTTGTCGGCTGCGGTCGAGGAAGCATCGGCCGCTTGCGTGGCCAGATCCTTCATGCGCACCAGCATGTTGCTTACTTCGTCGAGCGCGCCTTCAGCGGTCTGCAGCATCGAGGTCGAATTCTGGGTGTTGCGCATCGCCACGGCCATGCCGCTGGTCTGGGCTTTCAGGCGGGTGGCGATCTGCAGGCCGGCGGCGTCGTCCATCGACGAATTGATGCGGTAGCCGGTCGACAGGCGG
>NZ_JAVCWM010000079.1:0-835 GCF_030846495.1 Massilia scottii
ACCGATCGAGGCGATCGCGGTCGAGAGCTTGTCGATGGTGGTCGAGGCGGTGCCCACGCCGGTCAGTTCGGTGCCGACCGTGTTCGGGGCGGCGTAGTTGGCGGTGGTGGCGCCGACGTCGGTGCCCAGGGTGGTCATGCTGGCCGACATATCGACCGTCATTTTTTCACTGGTGCTCGAACCGATCTGGAACGTCATGGCCGAGGCGATGGTGCCGCCGACGAGCAGCTTGGCGCCGCCGAAGGAAGTGTTGTTCAACACGTTGTTCAGTTCGGTGCCGAGGGCATCGTATTCCGACTGCATCGCGGTCTTGTCGGCTGCGGTGGAGGAGGCATCGGCCGATTGCGTGGCCAGATCCTTCATGCGCACCAGCATGTTGCTTACTTCGTCGAGCGCGCCTTCAGCGGTCTGCAGCATCGAGGTCGAATTCTGGGTGTTGCGCATCGCAACGGCCATGCCGCTGGTTTGTGCTTTCAGGCGGGTGGCGATCTGCAGGCCGGCGGCGTCGTCCATCGACGAATTGATGCGGTAGCCGGTCGACAGGCGCGTCATCGAGGTCGACAGGCTGCCTTGGGTACGGTTGATCGAATTTTGTGCGGACAGGGCAGCGTTGTTAGTGTGCAGACTCAGCATGATCGAACTCCAGGTATGGGGGGTGGGGGTTGTCGGAGCCGCGGTGTGCTGCGCTCTTACAAGTACAAGACGACCGTTTCGCCGGCCGCGTTAAGTGCCACATGGAAATTAATCGAACTATTTTTCCTGCATAAAAAAAGCCAGCCCGATGAGGGCTGGCTGTCGCGCGAACCCGGCCGCGTGGCCGGGGCATCCTTGACGC
>NZ_JAVCWM010000008.1:0-318253 GCF_030846495.1 Massilia scottii
CAAGTTTTCGTGGGCGAGCAAAGTCGACACACCCGATATGCGTCCACACTGTTTCCGATCAAAAATGGTTTGCATTGAAGTAAAGCAAATGTTTCGAGTCAGAGCTCTGACCCCGGTTGTAGGCGCTTTAGAAGTTGTTTAGCCGGAGTTTGCCGCCGGTTATGCGAGGTTCTGGCAGGGCGCGATTCCGGTGGGCAGCCGGTCGTGCCCGACGTACAATACTGCCTTGTTCTTTCTTATCGCATCGAGGAATCGCCATGACCGTCTACGACAAACTGAAATCGCTCAATATCACCCTCAGCCCGCCAGCCGCACCCGTCGCCGCGTATGTGATGTACGTGCAAACAGGAAATCTGGTGTTTATTTCCGGACACATCGCGAAGAACGCCGATGGTTCCGTGAACGCCGGTCAGCTGGGCAAGGAAATCACCACCGAACAGGGCGTCGCCGCCGCGCGCGCGATTGCGATCGATCTGATGGGCACGCTTCAGGAAGCGTGCGGCGGCGACCTCGGCAAGGTCAAGCGCGTGGTTAAGCTGATGAGCCTGGTTAATTCGACGCCCGGCTTCACCGACCAGCACATCGTCACCAACGGCGCCTCGGAACTGCTGGGCGAGGTGTTCGGCGATGCAGGCAAGCATGCCCGCTCGGCCTTCGGCGTGGCGCAGAATCCACGCGGCGCCTGTGTGGAAATCGAAATGATCGTCGAAGTCGCTTAAACCATCAACATCCGGACGCTGCTTATCCGGCGGCGTCTTTCCAGCCGCTTACCCAGCGTGCTCTATAATCGGCCCAGTGCGAACCCGGCCGCCTTGACTGTGAGACCAGTATGAAAATCGAAAATCCAAACCCCATCGAGTGGCGTTTTTCCGAGCGCGCCAGCCAGCTTCAGAGTTCGTTCATCCGCGAAATCCTGAAGATCACCCAGCGTCCGGAGATCATCTCCTTCGCCGGCGGCCTGCCCTCGCCTGCCACCTTCCCGGTCGAACACATGAAGGCGGCCTTCGACAAGGTCCTGTCCGAAAACGGTAAAGTGGCGCTGCAGTACGGCCCGACCGACGGCTACCCGCTGCTGCGCGAGTGGATCGCCAATTCGCTGTCGACGGCCACCTGCAAGATCCTGCCGGAACAGGTCTTGATGACCTCCGGCTCGCAGCAGGCGCTCGACCTGCTGGGCAAGGTGCTGATCGACGAAGGCAGCCGCGTGCTGGTCGAAACGCCGAGCTACCTGGGCGCGCTGCAGGCGTTCTCGGTCTACCGTCCCGAATTCAAGTCGGTCGCCACCGACGAGCATGGCCTGGTGCCGTCCTCGATCGCGGCCGTGGCCGAAGGCGCGCGCCTGCTGTACGCGCTGCCGAATTTCCAGAACCCGACCGGCCGCAGCCTGTCCATCGAGCGCCGCCAGGAACTGGTCGAAACCTGCGCCCGCCTCGGCCTGCCGCTGATCGAGGACGATCCGTACGGCGCGCTGAGCTACAAGGGCGAGCCGTTCCCGAAGATGCTGAACATGAATCCGGACGGCGTCATTTACATGGGCTCGTTCTCGAAGGTGCTCACGCCCGGCATCCGCCTCGGCTACGTGGTCGCGCCGCTGCCGCTGGTGCGCCGCCTGGAGCTGGCCAAGCAGGCCGCCGACCTGCACACCGCGCAGCTGACCCAGATGGTGGTCTACGAAGTGGTCAAGGATGGCTTCCTCGACCAGCACATCCCGACCATCCGCGCGCTGTACGCCAACCAGTGCCAGGCGATGCTCGATGCGATCGCCGAATTCTTCCCGGCCAGCGTGACCTGGACCAAGCCCGAAGGCGGCATGTTCATCTGGGTGACCCTGCCCAAGCATATCGACGCCATGAAACTGCTCGACCAGGCCATCGCGGCCAAGGTGGCTTTCGTGCCGGGCGCGCCGTTCTACGCCAACGAAGCCGAAACGAACACCCTGCGCCTGTCCTTCGTGACCGTGCCGCCGGAGCGCATCCGTGAAGGTGTCGCCATCCTCGGCAAGCTGATCGCCGCGCAGCTGTAAGCGCCGCTTCACCAGTGCCAACGCCGTCCCCCAGCTCACTGGCGGACGGCGTTTTTGCATTTGTATGCCGCATGGGTCCCATGTTATCTTGAGGCTAATTCAACAGCGTCGAGGAAGCGGATGGTCAATCGGATCGCGAACGCACGGCTGGTGGCCTTGTCCATCGCGCTGGCCTGGCCCGGCGCGGCCATGGCCCAGAGCACCGATGAAGAGGAACTGGCGCTGACCTACGGCGAGCGCGCCGTGGTCAGCATCGCCACCGGCACCCGGCAGCCGCTGGCACGCGCGCCGGCGGTAGCCTCGGTCATTTCCGCGGCCGACATTGCGGCCATGGGCGCGAGCGACCTCGATCAGGTGCTGGAAAGCGTGCCTGGCCTGCACGTGTCGAGCTTCTCGGCGCCCTTCAATCCCATCTACAGCATCCGCGGCATCCACACCGGCTACAACCCGCAGGTGCTGATGCTGGTGAACGGCCTGCCGATCACCTCCGTCTTCGCCGGTAACCGCGGCCAGGCCTGGGGCGGCATGCCGCTCGAGAACGTGGCGCGTATTGAAGTCATTCGCGGCCCCGGCTCGGCCCTGTATGGCGCCGATGCCTTTTCGGGCGTGATCAACGTCGTCACCAAGACCGCGGCCGACCTCCGCGGCGTCGAATCGGGCGTGCGCCTGGGGAGCTTCAACAGCCGCGACGCCTGGGTGCAGTCCGGCCACGCCTGGGGGCCGCTGCGCGCGGCGCTGTATCTGCGCGCCGGCGGCACCGATGGCGCCAAACGCGTCGTCGAACAGGATGTGCAGAGCGGCCTCGATGCCCTTTTCGGCACGCGCGCCTCGCGCGCTCCCGGCACGGTCAGCGCCAGCCGCCGGGCGTTCGATGCGCGCACCGATCTCGAATGGGGCAACTGGCGCCTGCGCGGCGCGTACCAGAAGCGCGAAACGGGCATCGGCGTGGGCCTGGCCGACGCGCTCGACCCGGACGCGCGCGTACCCGAGACGCGCACCTACCTGGACCTGAGCTACAGCAAGGCGGGCTTCGTTCAGCACTGGGACTTGTCGGCGGTGCTGGGCTACCATGCGCTCAACAACCGCCCGGGCGACCCGGCCTACCGCCTGTTCCCGGCCGGCGCCTTCGGCGGCGCCTGGCCCGATGGCGTGGTGGGCAATCCCGGCCACGCCGAGCGCCATTACAACGCCAGCGTGTCGGCCTTCTACACCGGCTTCGATGCGCACCGCATCCGCGTCGGCGCCGGCTACCGTGTCGATGACCTCCACAGCGCCACCGAAACGAAGAACTTCAGCTTTGCGCTGGTACCGGGCGTGGGCGCCACCCTCACTCCCCTGCCCGCGCTGGTGGACGCCACCGGCAATCCGGCGCTGGCCTACCTCACGCCGCACAAGCGCGACATCCAGTACGCCTTCGTCCAGGACGAGTGGCGCATCGCCAACGACTGGACCCTGACCGCGGGCGTGCGCCACGACCGCTATTCGGACTTCGGCGGCACCACCAATCCGCGCGCGGCGCTGGTGTGGGACGCCGCGTACAACGTCATCGTCAAGGCCATTTACGGCCGCGCCTTCCGCGCCCCGCATTTCGTCGAACAGTACACGATCAACAACCCGGTCAACGTGGGCAATCCGAACCTCAATCCGGAAACCATCGAGACGGGCGAGCTGGCCGTGTCGTGGCAGCCGGCCGGCGACTGGCGCACCAGCCTCAATCTGTTCCGCTACCGCATGCGCGACATCATCGTGGCCGCGCCCAACGCCGATCCGGGCACCGGCAAGACGTTCCGCAACACGGGCGACCAGAGCGGACGCGGAGTCGAGTTCGAGGCCGCCTGGACGCCCGTGCGCGCGCTGCGCCTGGCCGCCAGCATGTCGTACCAGCGCAGCATCGATGAAGCCAGCGGCAGGGATGCCGGGCTGGCGCCGCACCGGCGCCTGTTCGCGCGCGCCGACTGGCGTGCGGCGCCGGCGTGGCGCATCGGCGCCACCGTCAACCACGTGGCCGACCGGCGCCGCGAACCGGGCGACACGCGCGCGCCCATCGCCGACTACACCACCACCGACATGAGCGTGCTGCGCGAGCGCCTGTTCGGCAACTGGGAGCTGCGTGCTTCGGTCCTCAATCTGTTCGACCGCGACGTGCGCGAGCCGAGCGTCGCTCCGGGTAATATCCCGTTCGACCTGCCGATGCCGGGGCGCGCATTGTCGCTGCAGATCAGGCACGCCATGTAAGCGGCGACCAGATAGTTCCCATCGGAAGGATTCAGATCACCAGCGCATGACACGTGCAGCAAGCGGCGCCATTTACCCGTGAGGCATAAAGCCACACAATCGCCGTAACAGACACAACTGAATTGATAACAGGAATACAATTAGCCGACAACAGCGCGCTCTGATAGGTACGGGAGCAAATGCTGGGCACACTCGTGGATGCGCCATGAATATTGAGCATCGCAACAACGTCACCTGTTACGGGAACGGTCCCTCGACCCTGGTATTCGGTCACGGTTTCGGCTGCGACCAGAGCATGTGGCGCAAGCTGCTGCCCTCTTTCACCGAGCGCTACAAGGTCATCCTTTACGATCTCGTCGGCAGCGGCAAGTCGGACCTGTCGGCCTACAACGAACTCGACTACGCCACCCTGCACCGCCACGCGGAAGACTTGCTCGAAATCATCCACGAATTTTCCAACGAGCCGGTGGTTTTCATCGGCCATTCGGTCAGCGCCATGATCGGCATGCTGGCCGCGATCCGCGAGCCGGCCATGTTCGCCGGCCAGGTCATGGTCGGCCCATCGCCCTGTTTCATCAACGATGGCGATTACATCGGCGGCTTTAACCGCGAAGACATCGACGGCTTGCTGGGCCTCATGCACGACAACTACCTGAAGTGGGCCGCCAACATCGCCCCGATGATCATGGGCGCGCCGGACCAGCCCGACCTGCAGCAGGAGCTGACCGCCAGCTTTTGCCGCAACGATCCCGAAATCGCCCGGCACTTCGCGCGCGTCACGTTTTTGTCGGACCACCGCGCCGACGTGCCGCGCTCGCACACGCCGACGCTGGTCCTGCAAAGCACGGACGACATGATCGCGCCGCGTGAAGTCGGCGAATACATGCGCAAGCACCTGCCGGTGAGCTGGCTGGCCTTTGTCGACAATATCGGGCACTGCCCGCACATGAGCGCGGCGAGCGAAAGCACGGAGCTGATCCAGACCTTCATCACGCGTTTGCTCAAGTAGGCGCGCTGCCGGATAATGCGGGTCGAAGCGGCGCACCTCGCGCCGCCGCGACAACCTGCGAGAAGACCTTGACCGACCAATTCAACCAGAGCGATATCGACGCCGTCTACCGGGTTATCGCCGCGCGGCGCGACGTGCGGCACTTCGTGCCGGGCGCCATCGACGAGGCGCTTTTCGCAAGGCTGGTCGAAGCGGCGCACCAGGCGCCCAGCGTGGGGCTGATGCAGCCGTGGCGCTTCATCCGCATCCGCAGCGGTGCGGTGCGCGAAGCCATCGTGAAGCTGGTCGACGAGGAGCGCCTGGCCACGGCCGACGCGCTGGGCGAGCGCGGATCGGAATTCATGCGGCTCAAGGTCGAAGGCATCCGCGAATGCGGGGAACTGCTGGTGGTCGCGCTGATGGACCGGCGCGAGGAGTATGTGTTCGGCCGCCGCACCCTGCCCGAGATGGACCTGGCGTCGGTCGCCTGCGCACTGCAAAACATGTGGCTGGCCTCGCGCGCGGAGGGGCTGGGCATGGGCTGGGTGTCGCTGTTCGATCCAGACAAGCTGGCGGCGCTGCTGTCGATTCCGGAGGGAGGCAGGCCGGTTGCGGTGGTCTGCATCGGGCATGTGGCGCAGTTTTATCCGATGCCGATGCTGGAGATGGAGGGGTGGGAAAAGCGCCGCAAGCTGGAGGATCTGGTATTTGTGGATAGTTGGGAGCAAAAAACCGCGCCGTCCGCGTAAGCGTGTGGCCGTTCTCGCCCCCCTGGCCCGTCGGTTCTGACAGTGCCAGAACCGACGGGGCATCAAGGCTTCCTCGGATACCCCGTAATCTCCGCAATCTGCGCATACATCGGCTGCAGACACGCGTACATCTTGCGGTACACCTGCTTGTACAAGCGGTCGTACATCGCCTGGTTCGCCGCAATCGGCTCGAACACCCGGCCGATGCGCGTCATCCCAGCAATCGCCGCCGCAAAGTCCGGATACAAACCCAGCCCCACCGCCGCCGCGATCGCCGCTCCCAGTCCCGACGTTTCATACACATGCGGCCGCGCGGTCGGCAGCCCGAAAATGTCGGCCGTCAGCTGCATCGCCGCGTCGCTCTGCGACCCGCCTCCCGACACGCGCAACTCGGTAATCGGCACCCCGCTGCGCTTTTCGGTGCGTTCCTTCCCTTCGCGCAGCGCATACGCCAGCCCTTCCAGGATCGCGCGGTACACATGCGCGCGCGTGTGCACATCGCCAAAGCCGATAATGGCGCCCTTCGCCTCCGGCCCCGGCACGCGGATGCCGGGACTCCAGTAAGGCTGCAGCATCAGCCCCATGGCCCCGGCCGGGACCGCGTTCACCAGTTCATCGAACAGCTGCTCCGGCGCCACATCCTCTTCCAGTGCGCGCGCGCGTTCGTGGTGGCCGAACTGCTCCTTGAACCAGTTGACCATCCAGTAGCCCCGGAAAATCTGCACCTCGGTGCTGTAGGTGTCCGGAATGGCCGCCGGATACGGGGGAATGAAGGGCGTCACTTCCACATAGCGCTTGCTGGTGGTGTTGATGGTGGCGGTGGTGCCGTAACTGAGGCAGCCGATATGCGGCGCCTGGCAGCCCGCCCCGATCACTTCGCACGCCTTGTCGGCCGCCGCCGCCAGCAGCGCAATGCCGGCCGGGATGCCGGTCAGCGCGGCCACCGCGTCGCCAATCACGCCGATCACGGTACCGGGCGCCACCAGTTCGGGCAGCATCTGCGGCGTGATCGCGAGCGCCTGCCACTTCCAGTCGCGCGGCCCGGCCCAGCGCTGGCGCTTGTAGTCGAACGGCAGATACGCCACCTGCGAACCGGTCGAATCGACGTAGCGCCCGCACAGCCGGTAATTCAGGTAGCCGGACAACAGCAGCACCTTGTGGGTGCGGTCCCACACGTCCGGCTGGTGCGCCTTGATCCAGTTGATCTCGGCCTCGCCGCGAAAGTAGTCGATCGTGCCCTTCACGCGCGCCAGCCGGAACGCGGCGTTCCACCACATGCCCACGGGCGGCGCCAGGTCGGTGCGGCGCTGGTCCAGCCAGGTGATGGCCGGGCGCAGCGCCTTGCCATCCTGGCCGACGTTGATCACCGTGCCGCGCTGGGTGGTGACGGCCACGCCCTGCACCAGCGCCTTGTCGGCACCAGGCTGCTCCCATAGCTGCTTGCAGGCGCGGCACAGCGACTGCCAGTAGTCTTCCGGGTCGTGTTCGGCCCAGCCGGGATGCTCGGAAAAATAGCTCTCGAAGTGCACCTGCGATTTGGCGACGATATTACCCTGCAGGTCGAACAGGATCGCACGCACGCTCTGCGTGCCGTTGTCGATGGCGAGGATGGTCTTGTCAATCATGGCTGTTCATCCTCTCGGTCAGGCTGGAAGGCCGTAGTGCGCCCGCCATAATGCCAGATAGGCCGCTTCGCTCGCGTTCCAGCGCGCGTCGTCCCATTCCAGCTCGCGCTGGCAGATGGCGCGGATGCGCGCCATGTGGCGTACCCCGCCGCCGCGCAGCTGCAATCCAAGCCGCGTGCGGCGCAGCAGCAGGTCTTCCAGATGCTGCACCGCTTCGGTGCGCGCGGCCCAGCGCAGTTCGGCCCACAGCGATTCGGTGCCGGGAATGGTGTCAAGCTCGCCCTTTTCGGCTGCGTCGATCAATGCCTGCGCGTGCGCGCCGTAGCGCCCCCGCAAGCGCCGCACCACCGCCGCGCGCAGCGGTGCGACCAGCGACGGCGCTGGCGCGAACACGGGGCGCGGCGCCAGGTCGTCGCGCCAGCCTGCCAGCAAAGGCATGGCGTGGCGCAGCGCATCGAGCGCGATGACGCGGAAGGTGGTCAGCTTGCCGCCGGTGACGCTCAAGAGCCCGTTTTCCAGCCACACCGCATGGTCGCGCGATGCCTTGGACGGATCGCCCGCGCCGCTGTCGATCACCGGCCGCACGCCGGCGTAGGTGGCAATCACGTCCGACTCTTGCAGCGCCAGCTGCGGAAACTGCGCGTGCAGCGCCGCCATCAGATAGTCGAGTTCCGCCCGCGTGATGGCCGCTTCGCTGGCCAGGCCGTCGCCATGATCGACGTCGGTGGTGCCGACCAGCGTAATGCCTTCCCACGGAAAGGCGAACACCGGGCGCCCGTCGGCCGGGTGCATCAGGCTGACCGCCTGCGCCAGCGGCAGGCGCCACGCCGGCAGCACCAGGTGGCTGCCGCGCAGGGGGCGCAGGCGCGGCGCGGCGCCGGCATGGCCGCGCAGTTCGTCGGCCCAGGCGCCGGTGGCGCTGATGACCACGCGCGCACGCACCTCGTGGGTGGCGCCATCGCGCCCGTCATGCAGCAGCGCGCCATTGACCGTGCTGCCACTTCTCAGCAGCGAGCGCGCGGCCATGTAGTTGATCGCCACGCCGCCATGGGACTGGGCTTCCTGCAGCACGCGCAGCACCAGGCGCGCGTCGTCGGTCTTGGCGTCGGTGTAGAGCATGCCGCCCTGCAGTCCGGTGCGCGCCACGTTGGGCGTCATCATCGCGAATTCGCCGTCGTCGACATAGTGGCGTTCACGTTTTCCGGCCATCAGGTCGTAGATCGCCAGTCCGAGCAGGAAGGTCTTGCGGCCCGGTTTGCGGCCCACGTAGTCGCCGAAGGCAAAGCTTTGCGGTTCCACCAGCCCGGCGGCCCCGGCCAGCAGCGCGTCGCGCTCGTGCACCGATTCGCGCGTGAGAGCGAATTTGCCCTCTTTCAGGTAGCGCAAGCCGCCGTGCACCAGTTTCGACGAACGGCTTGATGTACCCCACGCAAAATCGCGCTGTTCGACCAGCAGCGCCTTCAGGCCGCGGCGCGACGCCTCCAGCAGGATGCCGGCGCCGGTGATGCCGCCGCCGATGATCAACAGGTCCCATTCGCGCGCCAGCAGCACTGGCAAGGTCTCATGCCAGCCGTTCCGCCAGTGGGCAGTCACGGCGACACCAGCTTGCCCGGGTTCATGCGCCCGTCCGGATCGAAGTGGCGGAACAGCGTGCGCATGGCGCCCATGCCCAATAAGCCTTTTTCGGACGCGAGGTACGGCGCGTGGTCGGCGCCAACGCCGTGCTGGTGGCTGATGGTGCCGCCATTGATGACGATCGCTTCCGACACGGTGCTCTTCAAACGGCGCCAGCGCCGCAAGTCTTCTTCGTAGCTGCCCGACAGGCGGTACACGAACGTGGTGTAGACGCTGGCGCCCTGCGCGTACAGATGCGACAGGTGGGTGTAGGCGTGCACCCGCTCGCCGCAGGAGGCCATGGCCTGCGTGGCGGCTTCTTCCAGCGCCTGCATCATCGGGGTGACGCCCGGCCAGTCGACCGCCGTCTCCACCGTGTCGATGGCGTAGCCCTGCTCCCATGCGGCATTGCGCAGGTAGACGTTGCGGAAGCGGTTCTGCTTCCATTTGTCGCCCATGGTGCGGCCCACGTGCACGCCGCCGCCGGCGCGCGCGACCGCCAGGGCGGCGCGCAGCGCGTGTTTGGCGTTGGCGGCGGTGCCGCTGGCGCCGATCATCAGCATGCATTTGCCGTCGGCGCAGCCGCGCCAGCGCAACCAGGTTTCCAGCGCGCCGATCAGGCGCTTGTGGCCGGCCAGGGTCAGCATGGTCAGCGTTTCGAGGGGATTGGACAGGCGCAGCATCGACAGCGGCAGCCTGGCCTGGGCCAGTTCGCGCGTGGCGGCGGCCGCCGATTCCCAGTCGGGGAAGAACACGGCGTGGAACGCTTCGTACTGCGGCAGGCGGCTCACGCGCACCGTCGCTTCGGTCAGGATGCCCAGGCGTCCTTCGGAGCCAAGCACGATCTCGCGCAGGTCGGTTCCCGCCGCCGACGCCGGAAAGGTCGGCAGGTCGAGCGTGCCGGCCGGGGTTTCGACCCGCCCGCCGGCGAACAGCTGTTCGATGCGCCCGTAGCGCAGCGACTGCTGGCCCGAGGAGCGCGTGACCACCCAGCCCCCCAGGGTCGAATATTCGAACGATTGCGGAAAGTGGCCCAGCGTGTAGCCGAAGGCGCGCAGCTGCGCTTCCAGGTCCGGCCCCAGCACGCCGGCGCCGAACGTCGCCAGCTGCGCTTCCTTGTCCAGATCGATCATGGCGCGCATGCGCGTCATGTTGATGGTGAGGACCGGCGCCGCTCCCGCTTCCACGCCGACATGGCCTGCCACGCTGGTGCCGCCGCCGTAGGGAATCACGATGGCGCCGCTGCGTGCCGCAAAATCGAGCAGGTCGCGCACTTCTTCCCCGCTTTCCGGATACGCCACGCCGTCCGGGGCGGTGTCGATTTTGCCGTAGCGAAGACGCAGCCAGTCGGGCAGGCTCTGGCCGAGCGCATTGGCCAGGCGCGCGCCGGCCGAGGTGTCGACCAGCGGATGCGGCGGCAGGCGGCTGGCGCCGATGCGCGCGCAGGCGTCGGCGTGGCTGGTCTCGGCACCCGCGGTCCCGGGCCCGAGGCGCTCGCCCAGAAACGCCAGCGCGTCCGCATTCAACGCAAATTCAATGGCGTCGTCGCCCCATCCGTTCCACCGCTTCATCGTTTTTTCCCGTTATACTTGGCTGTTCATCCACGGCCGCCAGCGTATGCGAAGGCGGGCTTCACGTATTGCGCTTTTATGACAACCGCCTTGTTCAAACATGCCAGCGATGCCCCCAGTGCTTCGGCCTGACGCGCGCCGCGTCACCGGGTCCTATCTGCAGCCGCTGCTCGAAGCGGCGCAGGCGCGCGGCGTGGCCCCGGCCGCGCTGGCCGGCGCCGCCGGCCTGCCCGCGACAGCGCTCGACCGGCTGCCCGACTCGCTCGGCGCGGCCGACTACGTGCGCCTGCTGGGCGCCGGGGCCGAGCTGGCGGACGATCCGCATTTCGGGCTGCACGTCGGCGAACGGGTAAAACTGGGCACATACAGCGTGTACGGACTGATTTTGCTGTCCTGCCGCGATTTTGGCCAGGCTTTCCAGCAGACCTTGCGCTACGAGCAGCTGGCGCACGACCTGGGGCGCTCGCTGCTGCATCTCGATGGCGAGCAGGCGCACTACGAATGGGTCAGCAACTACCCGGAGGGCAACCGCCACCTGGTCGAAAGCGTGTTTGCCGGCATCCGCACCTTCAGCACCTGGCTGGCCGGGGCCGCGCTGCCGGCGCCGCAACTGCGGTTCACGCATGCGCAGCAGGCCGACGGCGCCGAATACGAACGCATTTTCGGCGTGCTGCCGCGCTTCGGGGCGCCGGTCAACGCGGCCGGTTTCGACGCCCAGCTGCTTGGCTGGCCGGTGCCGAACGCCGATGTGGGGCTGTATCCGGTGCTGCAGCAGCACGCCGAACAGCTGCTGCGCGAACGCAGCCGGCGCGACGATGGCGTGGCGGCCCAGGTGCATGCGGCCATCATCCGCAACCTGGCGCACGACCGGGTGCGGCTGGCCAGCATCGCCGAGGAACTCAAGCTCTCGCCGCGCACCCTGCAGCGCAAACTGAGCGAGGCCGGGGCCAGCTTCCAGCAGGTGCTCGACCAGGCGCGCTACGCGCTGGCCACAGATTACCTGCGCCAGGGCAGCCTGTCGCTGGTCGATATCGCGTTTTTGCTGGGCTATCAGGAGCAAAGCGCGTTCTCCCACGCGTTCAAGGAATGGTCCGGCGTAAATCCCGGAGCATGGCGCGACAGCGGCCATTTGCGCCTATAATACGTCGCTGTTCCGATCTACGCTAACCCTGCGCTTCCCCTGCGCCAAACCTGGCAACGCCGTGAATCCACATCTCGACAAACTGCACCCCTACCCTTTTGAAAAACTGCGCCAGTTGTTCGCGGGCGTGACCCCGAACCCGGACTACGCCGCCATCAGCCTTGGCATCGGCGAGCCGAAACACCCGACGCCCGCCTTCATCCAGAAGGCGCTGGCGCACGGGGTGCCGGGACTGGCCACGTATCCGACCACGGCCGGCAGCGACGCCTTGCGCGGCGCCATCGCCGGCTGGCTGGAACGCCGCTACGGCGTGCCGGCACTGAACGCGGCCACCCAGGTGCTGCCGGTGAACGGCTCGCGCGAGGCCCTGTTCGGGATCGCCCATTGCGTCGTCGATGCGTCGAAACCGGCGCCGCTGATCGTCTGCCCCAATCCGTTCTACCAGATTTACGAGGGTGCGGCCTACCTGTCCGGGGCCACGCCGTACTTCGTCAATTCGGAGCCGGGCCGCAATTTCGGCTGCGACTACGCCAGCGTGCCGGACGATATCTGGCCGCGCGTGCAGTTGCTGTACCTGTGCACCCCGGGCAACCCGACCGGCGCCACCCTGTCGCTGGAAGACTGGAAGCAGCTGTTCGCGCTGTCCGACCGCCATGGCTTCGTGATCGCGGCCGACGAATGCTATTCCGAGATTTACCACACCAGCAGCGCGCCGCTCGGCGCGCTGGAAGCGGCGCACCAGCTCGGGCGCAGCGGCGGCGAGACCCCGTACGCGAACCTGATCGTGTTTTCCAGCCTGTCCAAGCGCTCCAACGTGCCGGGCATGCGCTCGGGCTTCGTGGCGGGCGATCCGGCCGTGATCAAGAAGTTCCTGCTGTACCGCACCTACTGCGGCGGCGCCATGTCGCCCCCGGTGCAGGCGGCGTCCATTGCGGCCTGGGGCGATGAAACCCACGTCCAGGAAAACCGCGTCAAGTACCGCGAAAAATTCGCCCTCGTCACCCCGCTGCTCAAGGAAGTGATGGATGTGGAACTGCCCGACGCCGGCTTTTACCTGTGGGCCGATGTGCGCCGCAGCGGCCTGTCGGACACCGAATTCGCGCGCCGTCTTTACGCGGAATATAATGTCACGGTCCTGCCGGGCAGCTACCTGGCGCGCGACGCCCACGGCATCAACCCGGGCAGCAACCGCATCCGCATGGCCCTGGTCGCCGAAGTCGACGAGGGTGTCGAAGCGGCCCAGCGCATCGTCCAGTTTTGCAAGGCCCTGAAGTCGCACTGAATCCGTCGAACCGAATCCGCCATACCACCTAATAAGATACCGATCATGACCCAACAACTTCAAAACCTTATCGACACCGCCTGGGAACAGCGCGCCGAGATCACCCCGGCCAACGGCACCGCGGAACTGCGCGAGGCAGTGGCCCACGTGATCGCCGGCCTGGACGACGGCAGCATGCGCGTGGCGCAAAAAACCGGTGCCGACTGGGTCGTCAACCAGTGGATCAAGAAAGCGGTGCTGCTCTCCTTCCGCCTCGAGAACAACAGCGTGATGACGTCCGACGGCACCATGCAGTTCTACGACAAGGTACCGACCAAGTTCGCCAACTACACGGCCGACGATTTCGCGCGCGGCGGTTTCCGCGTGGTGCCGCCGGCAGTCGCCCGGCGCGGCAGCTTCATCGCCAAAAACGTGGTGCTGATGCCGTCGTACGTCAACATCGGCGCCTACGTCGATGAAGGCGCCATGGTCGATACCTGGGCCACGGTCGGTTCGTGCGCGCAGATCGGCAAGAACGTGCACCTGTCCGGCGGCGTGGGCATCGGCGGCGTGCTCGAACCGATGCAGGCCAATCCGACCATCATCGAAGACAACTGCTTCATCGGCGCCCGTTCCGAGATCGTCGAAGGCGTCATCGTCGAGGAAAACTCGGTCATTTCGATGGGCGTGTACATCGGCCAGTCGACCAAGATCTACGACCGCGCCACCGGCGAAGTGAGCTACGGCCGCGTGCCGGCCGGCTCGGTGGTCGTATCGGGCAACCTGCCCTCGGAAGATGGCAGCTACAGCCTGTACTGCGCCGTGATCGTGAAGCGTGTGGACGCCAAGACACGCGCGAAAACCGGTATCAACGAATTGCTGCGCGGTATCTGATACAGTAAAAGTCCAAACCAGGAGAAAAAAAATGGCAATGGACCGCTTGTTCCATCTGATGAAAGAAAAAAACGCGTCGGACATGTTCTTCGCGGTCAATTCGCCCGTCCACATCAAAATTAACGGCAACCTGATTCCCATCAACCAGCAAAAACTGGAGCCGGAAAACATTTCCGCCCTGCTCGCGGAAATCTGCACCCAGGCGCAGATGGATGAGCTGATGCGTGAAAATGAGCTGAACCTGGGTATTTCGGTCGCCAACCTGGGCCGTTTCCGCTTGTCGGCCTTCCGCCAGCGCGGCACCATTTCGGCCGTGTTCCGCTTTGTGCCGGCCGTGATTCCGGCCCTGGAAGACCTCGGCCTGCCGCACGTGCTGGCCGACCTGATCATGGAAAAGCGCGGCTTGCTGCTGCTGGTCGGCGCGACCGGCTCGGGCAAGTCGACCACCATCGCCTCGATGCTGGACCACCGCAACGAATTGCGCGCCGGCCACATCCTGACCCTGGAAGACCCGATCGAATACCTGTTCAAGAACAAGAAATCGATCGTCAACCAGCGCGAAATCGGCAGCGATGCCAGTAGTTTCTACACGGCACTGCGCAATTCGATGCGCCAGGCGCCCGATTGCATCCTGATCGGCGAGATCCGCGACAAGGAAACCATGGCCGCCGCCCTGGCCTACGCCCAGTCGGGTCACCTGGTACTGGCGACCTTGCACGCGAACAACTCGTACAACGCGCTGAACCGGATCATCAGCTTCTATCCGATCGAAAACCGGCCGGCGCTGCTGCAGGATCTGTCGTCGGCGGTCAAGGCGATTGTCTCGCAGCGCCTGGTGCGCTCGGCGGCCGGCGGCACGCGCCAGGCGGCGGTCGAAATCATGGTCAACACGCGCTATATCGCCGACCTGATCGACAACGGCGAGATCGGCCAGATCAAGGAAGCGATGGAAAACAGCCTCTCGCCCGGCTCGCAGACGTTCGAGTCGGCCTTGTACGAGCTGGTCAAGAGCGGCCTGATCACCCAGGAAGAAGGCCTGGCCAATGCGGACTCGGCCACCAACCTGTTGTGGCTTCTTAACAACGGTCCGGAAGTGCGCGCCGCCAGCACCCAGGAGGCGGCGCCCAAGCCGGTCGAGGAATCGTCGTCGTTTACCGAGTTCACGCTCAACAGCTGATGCCGGCGGCGCCCGCCGCCCCCCCCTGCGCCGCCCGCGTGCAGGGGATTTTTTTCCGGCCGCGCCGGCATGGAGCGGCATCGGCCATGTGCCGGGCGTGAAGGACAAGCAGCCTGCCCTCTTCAATCGAGCTTGCTTTTGACAGCGCCGCGCCACAAGTTCATTCAAGCAGTTGCCGTTCCAGTATCCTTTGGATAAACTGGCCCCCACCGGGTTTTGCTGCAATCAACGCCCGCACATCCGCTTTCCCCACACTCTCATCGACGCCAGCAGCGCCGGCCGCCGTTATCACGGCCGCATACGCGTCCAGCACGTCGATACCTGTAATGTCGTAGCCCCATCCATTGGCAATGCCGCGCAGCGCCGTCATGCCGGCCGCTCGCGCAAACTCCGGCCTTTCTACAGCAAAATCCCTGGCCGCGCGTATGAGCGTGCGCGGGTCTGACGGGCTCCGATTTGCCAACTCAATGGCCAGCTCGAAGAAGCCCGCATCCTTTGCGGCAGCAAACCATTTCCCCTCCTGGCCAGGCTGGCTTGCAACCAGGTCGCGCAAAATGACCTCCCTCGGCATGGCCGGGTACTTCTTCACGATGGCCTTGAATGTCGCCACATTGGTCGTGGCGTACGTCGCCTGAACCGCGTAGCGCGAATATGCTTCGTCGGGAAACCCCGAGTCCAGCAGAACACCTTCGCAGAACGCCGCAATCGCCGCCAGGGGCGCGTTCAATCCTTTCGAGTCCTCGGCGTACGCAATTGCCTCTGCGCGCTTTCCTGCCGCCGCCAGGGCCCTGGCGCCCCACACCCTGTTGTGCCAGCACTTGTGCCGGTACTCGGACTTTGCAATCAATGCCAGCAGCTCGTCGTGGCGGCCAGCCGCATACATCGCGCTCAGGCATGCGCTCGTCCCCTTGAAATACCCAAACTCCCCACTGCGCGCGCAGTGCTCCCACATCGCCGTCAACGTTGGCGACAGGTAGTCGGCCCGGCCCGATGCAATTTCCGGCGTGGTGCAAAGCTCGCCCCAGAAGTCCCCGAGGTACTCGAGGTAGGGGATGTCATCTTCTTGAAAGGCTTCCCACAGACGGTCCAGCCATTTCTCTCGCACCGCGCGGCTGACCGTGGCCCTCGCGATGATTGGCACCAAGGTCTCGATGGCGCGGTTGACTGCGGAACCAATGCCGCCCGAGCTGCTGTCTACCTGTTCAATAGCCGGCGCCACCTTCTCCAGGAATAGCACAGCCCCCTCGGCGGCCAGTATCGGCTCCTTCTTCGCGACCGCCTTGATCTCGCTGATGGCTTCCTTGATGCGCAGAATTGGCGTGTTGGACTTCCAACCGAAGGCTCTGCGACGAAAGCGCGGCGCGAACTGAAATTTGTATGCTGTAGCCATTGTTTGGAACTTGCCCTGTAAGGTTTTTTTGACGGCCGTCGCGGGCCGGTCTGCCGCTGAGCCGTATTCCGGCATGGTTGTCGAAGCCAGGCCATGAATCGCATGAACGATTTATCTTGAAATGTTCACTTTCGCCGGCCTGCTTCAAAGGTGGTTAGCAGCTCCACGATGTCTTTGACACTTTCGCCAGACTCTTGTTTCCAAGCGACGCAGTCGGCTACCCGGGCCGGCCGCCCCCCCTCGGGCTGTTGTAGAGCTCAATGATACTTATCTATGATGGCGTGGCGGGCGCGATTCCTGGCCTGACATTTTAGCTGAGCCTGGTTCTGTTTGGGGGCGCGCCCTGGGCAAGGGCATCGTACGGCTTGGACTCAGATATTGCGGCCGGGAGTTGCCGCTTCATCGCTCCATTCGGCAATCCGGTCCAACTCTGCGCGCCGTTGATGAGCGCGCGGATCGCGCAAATGAACAAATGCATCAATCAGCGGAATCGGTCCGTTTGCCGTTTTCCCCGTCCAAATATCGAGAAAAGACGCCTTTCTCAGCGAGTTTGCAAGCAATATTTCAGGACCTTGGACCCGGGGCGACGGCGACGCCTTCATGCAATCGCCCTGGCCCCTCCCCGGCGGCGGCGCTGGCAGGGTCGCGCCTGTGGTATCCTCCCGGATTCCCCAAGAATACTCTGGCCAGCACGTCCGCATGCGGGCGCCGCTTGTCCACGCTCCTGATCGACCATGAAAAAAACCCTGTACGGCATTCCCAACTGCGACACCGTCAAAAAAGCCCGCACCTGGCTGACGGACCACGAGCAGGTTTTCGACTTCCACGACTTTAAAAAGCAGGGGCTCGAACGCGCCACCGTGGCCGCCTGGCTTGAGCAGCTCGACTGGGAAGTGCTGGTCAACCGCAAGGGCACCACATGGCGCAAGCTGCCCGACGAGCGCCGCGCGGCCATCGTCGACAAGGCCAGCGCGCTCGAACTGATGCTCGAACAGCCTTCCGTCATCAAGCGCCCTGTCCTCGCGGGCGCAGGCAAGCTGTCGGTCGGCTTCTCCGACGACCAGTATCGCCAGATCTTTTCACTGTAATGCCCTGCCAAAGACCCCAATGACCTTTTCCCGTACCCTCGCGCTGACCGAAAAACTGATTGCGCTGTCGTCGGTCACGCCCGATGACAAAGGCTGCCAGCAGCACCTGATCGACCTGCTCTCGCCGCTCGGCTTCGCGTGCGAGACCATCGAATCGAACGGCGTGACCAACCTGTGGGCGCGCAAGGGCAGCAGCGCCCCGGTATTCGTATTCGCCGGCCACACCGACGTGGTGCCGACCGGCCCCGTCGAACAATGGCAGTCGCAACCCTTCATTCCGACCCAGCGCGACGGCAAGCTGTATGGCCGCGGCGCGGCCGACATGAAGACCTCGATCGCGGCCATGGTCGTGGCGTGCGAAGAATTCATCGCCGAACACCCGGACCACACCGGCTCGATCGCCTTTCTCATCACCAGCGACGAGGAAGGCCCGGCCACCGACGGCACCGTGGTGGTGTGCCGCCTGCTGGAAGAGCGCGGCGAAAAGATCGATTACTGCCTGGTGGGCGAGCCGACATCGGCCAGTGTACTGGGCGACATGATCAAGAATGGCCGCCGCGGTTCGCTGTCGGGCAAACTGACGATCAAGGGCATCCAGGGCCACATCGCCTACCCGCAGCTGGCGCGCAACCCGATCCACCAGGGCGCCGCGGCGCTGGCCGAACTGGTCGCCGAACAGTGGGACGCGGGCAATGAATACTATCTGCCGACTTCCTGGCAGATGTCCAACATCCACGCCGGCACGGGCGCCAACAATGTGATCCCGGGCGACGTGGCGATCGACTTCAACTTCCGCTTTTCGACCGCCAGCACGTTTGAAGACCTCAAGGCGCGCGTGCATGCGATCCTCGACAGGCACGGCCTCGAATACGACCTGGCGTGGACCTTGTCCGGCCTGCCCTTCCTGACCCCGCGCGGCACCCTGTCCAATGCCTTGTCGGCCGCCATCCTCACCGAGACCGGCTTGCAGACCGAGTTGTCGACCACGGGCGGGACCTCGGACGGGCGCTTCATCGCCCGCATCTGCCCGCAGGTGATAGAATTCGGCCCTCCGAATGCCAGCATCCACAAGATCGACGAGCACATCGACGTGCGTTTCATCGATCCGCTCAAGAATATCTATCGCCGCACGCTCGACAACCTGCTGGCGCCTGCGCCGCACAACACATGACCCGAGAACAGCCATGACCACTACCCTGTTTACCACCCCGCGCGACCTGCTGCGCTATGCCATCACCCGTTTCAACGGCGCCAAGCTGTTTTTCGGCCACGGCAGCGCCGAAGCGCTGGACGAAGCGGCTTACCTGATCCTGCATACGCTCAAGCTCCCGCTCGACAAGCTCGATCCCTTCCTCGACGCGCGCCTGCTGCCTGACGAAGTACTGCAGGTGCTGGCCGTGATCGAACGCCGCGCCAACGAGCGCGTGCCGGCCGCCTACATCACCAACGAAGCGTGGCTGGGCACTTATGCCTTCTACGTCGACGAGCGCGTGATCGTGCCGCGCTCCTTCATCCATGAACTGATCCCGCACCAGTTCAGCCCCTGGGTGGAAGATCCGTACGCGGTCGAGAACATCCTCGAACTGTGCACCGGGTCGGGCTGCCTGGCGATCATGATGGCCGACGCCTTCCCCGACAGCGTGGTCGATGCGGTCGATATCTCGACCGATGCGCTGGCCGTGGCCGAGCACAATATCCGCGAATACAAGCTCGAAGGGCGGGTCAACCCGATCGCCTCGGACCTGTACCAGAATGTCCCGTTCAAAAAATACGACCTGATCATCTCGAACCCGCCGTACGTCAATTCGGCGTCGATGGCGTCGCTGCCGCCCGAGTACCTGCGCGAGCCGCAGATTGCGCTCGACGGCGGCGCCGACGGCATGGACCTGGTGCGCAAGATCGTCGCCGGCGCGGCCGAACGCCTCACGCCGAACGGCATCCTGATGGTCGAAATCGGCAACGAGCGCGATTACGCGGAAGCGGCCTTCGGCCACCTCGGCCTGACCTGGGTGACCACCAGCGCCGGCGACGACATGGTTTTCCTGCTCACCGCAGAACAGTTGCAAGCACAGTAATCCTCACTCATTACAAAAAGTAGAACATGATCCGTTTCCTGAACGTTAGCCTGATGCGCGGCACCAAGCCGCTGCTGGAAGGCGTCGACCTTACCCTCAACCCGGGCGATAAAATCGGCCTGATTGGTGCCAATGGCGCCGGCAAATCGAGCCTGTTCGGCATGCTGCGCGGCGAACTGCACCCGGACCAGGGCGAGATCGATTTCCCCGCCAAATGGCGCATGGCTTACGTGGCCCAGGAAACGCCGCCGCTCGAACGCGCGGCGCTCGATTACGCCATCGACGGCGACGTCCACCTGCGCAAGCTCGAAGCGGAACTGGCGCGCCTGGAATCGGAACCGGAATCGACCGACAACGGCATCGCCATCGGTGAAATCTACAGCGCGCTGGCCGACGCCGACGCCTACACGGTGCAGTCGCGCGGCGAACAGCTGCTGCTGGGCCTTGGCTTTTCGCTATCGCAGATGCAGCAGCCGATCGCCAGCTTCTCGGGCGGCTGGCGCATGCGCCTGAACCTGGCGCAGGCGCTGATGTGCCCTTCCGACCTGCTGCTGCTCGATGAACCGACCAATCACCTGGATCTGGACGCGATCATCTGGCTGGAAGACTGGCTCAAACGCTACGCCGGCACCCTGATCATCATTTCGCACGATCGCGACTTCCTCGACGAAATCGTCAACGTCATCGTGCACATCGACGAGCGCAGGCTGAAACGCTACTCGGGCAACTACTCCGGCTTCGAGCGCCAGCGCGCGGCCCAGATGATCCTGGCCGCCGGGGCGCTGGCCAAGCAGCAGCGCCAGCGCGCCCACCTCGAGTCGTTCGTGAACCGCTTCAAGGCACAGGCCTCGAAAGCGCGCCAGGCCCAGAGCCGCATGAAGGCACTCGAAAAGATGGAAGAACTGGCGCCATTGCGCGCCGCCGCCGAATTCTCGTTCGAGTTCCGCGAGCCGCTGGCCGCACCGAATCCGCTGCTGGTCATGGAAGACGTGGATGCCGGCTACCACATCCTCGACGAGCATGGCGACAAGGTCGGCGACAAGGTAATCGTCTCCGGCATCAAGTTCTCGCTGCAGATCGGCCAGCGCATTGGCCTGCTGGGTGTGAACGGCGCCGGTAAATCGACGCTGATCAAGACCATCGCCGGCGAACTGATGCCGCTGACCGGCGACGCCACGCTCGGCAAGGGCCTGTCGATCGGCTACTTCGCCCAGCACCAGGTGGAAATGCTGCGCCATGACGAATCGCCCCTGTGGCACCTGGCGAAAATTGCGCCGACCGTGCGCGAGCAGGAGCTGCGCAACTTCCTGGGCGGCTTCAACTTCCCGGGCAATATGGTCACCAGTCCGATCCGCCCGTTCTCCGGCGGCGAGAAGGCGCGCCTGGCACTGGCGCTGATCGTCTGGCAGCGCCCTAACCTGCTGCTGCTCGATGAACCGACCAATCACCTGGATCTGGAAACGCGCGAGGCGCTGACCATGGCGCTGGCGCAGTTCGAGGGCACGCTGGTGGTGGTATCGCACGATCGCCACCTGCTGCGCGCCACCACCGACCAGTTCATCATCGTCGCCGACGGCAAGCTGCAGCCGTTCGACGGTGACCTGGACGACTACAAGGACTGGCTGTTCCAGACCAAGCTTGGCAAGGGCACCACCGTGCTGCCGGCGGCGGGCAAGGACAACAAGACGGCCTTCCCGGTCGCGACAGCGGTAGCCATGCCAGCGGCGCCGGTGGCCGACAAGAAGGACCAGAAGCGCCAGGACGCGGAGCTGCGCCAGCGCACGGCCGCGCTGCGCAAACCGATCGAGGGCAAGATCAAGCGCCTGGAAGAGCAGATCGCCAAGCGCAACGAGCAGAAGGCGGAGGTTGACGGCAAGCTCGGCGAAGCGAGCATCTATGAAGCGGCCAACAAGGCCAAGCTGAAAACGCTGCTGGCGGACCAGTCGTTCTACAAGAAGGACCTGGCGCAGCTGGAAGCGGAATGGATGGAGCTGCAGGAGCAGCTGGAAGGTTTGGCGGCTTAACTGTCAGCGCGTCGCCCCGCGCCAAGGCGGGGGCGACGGCGCGCAGGTTCGCGCGAGCGCGAAAATGCCGCGGCGAGAGTTCTTATGCGGCCTTTTGCGCGCCGGCGACGGTCTCGCGCCGGATCGACATCAGCTTGTCGATGTCCACCAGGATCAGGCGCCGGCCATCGGTTTCGCCCAGTCCCATCAGGTAGTCGCAATCGCTGTCGCGGGTCAGGCCCGGAATCGGCATGATCTGGTCCGGATACAGGCGCACCACATCGGTTACCCCATCGACCACCATCCCCATCACGCAGGTCGACAACTGCAGGATGATCACGTCGGTCATCGGGTCGGGCGAAGCGGCGCGTTCGTTGAACGCGACCCGCATGTCCACCAGCGGCATGATCACGCCGCGCGACACCGCCACCCCTTTGACGATCGCACCTTCGGACGCGAAGCGTTCGAGCGACTTGAACGTGCGCAATTCCTTGACCTTACGAAAGTCCACCCCGTATTCCATCCCCCCCAACTGGAAGCTCAGGAACTCCATCTTGCCGATGGGGGCAGACTGCGTTGAAATCGTGTGCATGGTGGTCCTTTCGTCTCTGCGGGGCTGCGGCAAGGTCGCGAAACCCCATCGTAATGCGCGTGTGCAAGCCTCTCGTTGAGCCCGATCAAGGTTTCCGGCGGTCTGGCTGGGCTTGCAATGCAAGCGGAACGCTTTACAATGGGGCGGCAATATTCCGGGGGACAATTGCAAATTTGAAGGGTGGATAATGTATCAATGGGTGAAGCGAATTTTTTCGGCTTCCGAGCCGGCGCGGGATGCGCCCGGCCAGGTGCCAGGCAGCCAGCCGGCACCCGCCGTTGCCGCAAGCGCGGCGCCAGTGGGCAGCGCAGCCCAGCTATCTTTCGAGCAACGCGACGGGGTCAACGGCAGCTACTTCAATTGGCTGTTCGACAATGCCGACGTGCCCGGCCTGGACACCACGCCGCATGAAAACCAGGTGCTCGATGCGCTGACGGCCATCCTGGCGTCGCAGCAGTCGGGCGCGGCGCTGGTGCGGCGCCTGCCCGGCCTGCTGCCGCAGCTGCTGCAAAGCCTGCGCAGCGATAACTTTTCGGGCGCGCAACTGTCGCGCACCATCTCCAACGACGTGGTGCTGGTGGCGGCCGTGATCCGCATGGCCAATACCTCGTTCAAGGGCAGCGGCACCACGATCAGCAGCGTCGAACACGCGGTCATGCTGATCGGCCAGGAAGGCTTGCGCCACCTGCTCACCAGCGTCGCCTTCCGCCCCATCATCGACCTCAATTCGGGCCGGTACACGCGCCTGCTGGCGCCGCGCATCTGGGACCAGTCCGAGCGCTGCGCGGTGGCCAACCGCATGCTGGCCGAGGACATGGGCATCGATCCCTTCGAGGCCTTCCTCGCGGGCCTGGTGCAGAACGTGGGGCTGATCGTTACCCTGCGCATCATGGACCAGATGAGCCGTGGCGAGAAGGAACTGGGCTCGGAGATGTTCTGCGCGCGCCTGGTGCGCGACGCCCGCATCCTCACCTGCAGCATCGGACGCGAATGGAATTTCCCCGACAGCGTGGTCACCGCCATCGGCGAACAGGCAGGCATGCGCAAGGGCGTGACGGTGTCGCCGCTGGGACGCTTGCTGACCCAGTCCGATTACCTGAGCAAGGTGCGCATCCTGGTCGACAACGAGCGCCTGGACAAGGACGATCCGGTGCTGTTCAAGGGCCTGTCGCCACGGGCGATGGCGTGCTACCGCGAGCTCGATGCGATCGCTGACGATGCGGTAGCGCCTCCCGCCGCGGCGCCGGCGCCGTGAGTGCGGCCATCGATCCGGGCGAAGTGGAGTTTTCCGCGATCCGCGCCCAGGGACCGGGCGGGCAGAACGTGAACAAGGTGTCGTGCGCGGTGCACTTGCGCTTCGACGTGGTGGCGTCGTCGCTGCCGGACGCCATCAAGGAACGGCTGCTGGCATTGTCGGACCAGCGCATCACCCAGGCGGGCGTGGTGGTGCTCAAGGCGCAGCAGTCGCGCAGCCTGGAACAGAACAAGGAAGACGCGCTGCGCCGGCTGCAGGAACTGGTCGACAGCGTGGCCGTGCTGCCCACGGTGCGGCGCGCGACGCGGCCGACCCGCAGCTCGCAGCGCAAACGGCTCGACTCCAAGACCCGCAGCGGGCAGACCAAGGCGATGCGGGGAAAGGTCAGCGAGTAAGCGGCCGTGTTTCACGCCATTTGCCGCAGCGCCGCCTCATGCGCCCGATGCACCGCTCTGCCAGTCCACCGCCCCCTCTTCCGCCACTAAAATCACATCGCCCTCGGCGCGCTTGGTGCGCAGCTTGAGCTTGATGTCCTTGGCGGGAAAATCGTAGATGCTGGTGCCGTCCGGGTTATAGGTCATCGAACGCACCACGGTTTCGCCCTCAAGCTGCTTGACCGCCACCGAACTGACGCCGGTGCTGTCGCTGCGCTGCTGCACCAGCTCCGCCACCAGCGCGGCGCCGGCCTGCTGCTCCGTCTCGGCCGTCTTGACATCGAGCGACACCTTGGCGATCGCCTTCAACGCCGGCCCCACGGCCAGCGCCATCTTCTGGAACATCGGCACCTGCTCCTCGGTGAGAATCAATTCCTTCTTGCGCACCTTGGAGGCCAGCATGACGTACTTGCGCACCTCCGGCTCGTTGGTCATCGCTTCCATCTCGGCCTTGCGGCGCGCCGCCAGCTCGCCGAACTGCGCGACCCGCGCGGACATGGCCGCGATCACCTCGTCCAGGCGCGCCGTATCGGGCTGCAGCGCGAAGATGCTCATCTCGCTCTGGCGGCGCGGCCCGGCGCTGTTGATCGCGACCGTGCGCGCCGCGATGGCGCAGCCCTCGGCCTGGCTGATCACGACCTCGTCGGCCATGATCTCGCAGTTGACCGCATGCGTGATCGTCACGCGCGTGCCCGACACGATGCAGCTCTCGGCGCGGTTGATGATCACCTCGCCCAGGCTGGTCTGAATCACCGAGCCCGAGGCCACGCCCTTGACGCGGATGTCGCCGCGCGCATTGTGCGCGCTGCCGCCGACCAGGTTGCGGTTCAACAGGACCGCCCCGCCGCGCGAGATGATGCTGCCGAAGACGTCGGCGTGGATGGTGATGCCCTCGCCTTCGACCACGCGCTTTTCCTGCACCTCGCCGAATTCCTCGAAGTCGCCGGTCAGCTTGAGGTTACCCGTGGTGCGCGCGCTCACGCCATCGCGGCTGATGATCTTGTCGCCCACCGAAATCTTCCCGGTCGCGCTGTCCACGTTCAAAAAGCCGGCCTGCTGGGCGATCAGGAATTCGCCCTCGCCCGACACCTCGACCACGGTGCCCGGGCCGGCCATGGGCGCCACTTCCGTATCGCTGGGAATGGGCGGATCGATGCGCAGTCCGGACAGCTCGAAACCGGCCGTGCCGGACACGCGCGGCACCTTTTTGAGCAGCCGCACGCCCTTCTCGACTTGCGGAAAGCGGTTCTGGAACGCCATCAGATCGAGCTTGCCGTTGGCCAGTTGCAGCGGCGCGTCGCTGCGATGCAGGTCGCTGGTCACCTCGATCACATGGGCGTCGCGCCCGGGGCGCGGTTCGAGCAGGCTGGCCACCACCACGCGCTCGGACTTGCCCGCGTCGATGGCCTGGCGCACCGCGTCGACGTCGATGCCGAAGCGGATGCCCTTGCTCCACATGTCGGCGATGAATTCGTCGACATCGAGCCGGGCCAGGATCTCCGGCCCGTCCGGATCGTCGGGGTTGGTCACGTACACCGGCTCGAAAAAGTACTCGGCCTGGCCGCGGTTGATCTTGACCGCCTTGTAGAGCGGCCGGCGCAGCGGGCTGAACGGCTGGATATCGGAAGCGAGGCGGATGATCATGTGGCCGTCGGGCGAGCGCGGCAACGGTGGACCGGCGCCGTAAATGGCCTTGATCAGCAGCGGATAGTCGAGGTCGACCAGGTAGCTGGTGGCGAAAATGCGGTCGATGGCGGCGCCGAAAGTCGTGCCGAGCACGCTCGGGTCGCCGTACACGCCGTCGGGGCGCTTGATGATGCAGTGGTCCAGCTCAAGATGCGCATCCCCCGCTGCCGCGGGCGAACGCGGCGCACTGACGCCAGATGATTCAATCGACACGACGGCACTCCATTGCAGGCTTATATACCTGGCAAGTATATTTCGCTATTAGTAAGTTTTTCCTAGCGTAACAGGTTGTGCCGCCCAAATAAACATGCGGATGCGTAAAACTCAACAAATGTAACGTTTTGGGCGGGGAGGCGGACGGCGGGGAATGGTGCGAGGGGAAACGGGCGCCGTGGCGCGCCCGGGAAAGCGGTCAGCGGCGCGGCGCGTTCCTGTAGATGTCGACGCCGGCTTCGTTGATCTGGCGGCGCAGGTCGCGCCGCTCGTCGGGCGTCATCATGCGGCCGCCGCGGCGGGCCGCATCGGCATTGTTCTGGGCATTCTGTTCCTGCTGGGCCTGCAACTGGCGGCGCTGCTCATCGGCGCGCGCCTCGAACTGGCGCTGCGTATCCTGGCGCTGCTGTTGCTGGGCGCGCTGGGCATCGGCGATGCGCTGGGTGTCGCGCTCCTTGTCGCCAGGATTGGCCTGGGCCATGGACAAGCTGGCGCAAGCGAGCAGGCAGCACACGGCCACACGACCGACGAACGCACGCCCGCAACGCTGTGCGCTTGCGACTGCCTTGGTTTGTGTGTGCGCGTTATTCATAATGATTCCTCTTCCGCGGTGCCTGGTAAACATATAAGCTTGACTTGCTTGAACCCAGTGTATGACCATTTGCACCGAGGCATAAGCCGAATTGGGTAAAGTTTGTAACAGTATGTAATGACCTTCGCGCTGGGTGTTTTATCGGGCGATATGACGTTACCATAGCGACATGAATCTGACAAATCTGACAGCCAAATGAACACATCCTCGACCCCGATCTCAGGCAACAATACAACGCAGGCTAACGCCAATGGTCATGCCGCCAAAATTATGGTAGTCGATGACGACGTGCGCCTGCGCGATTTGCTGCGCCGCTATCTCACCGAACAAGGCTTTTCGGTGGTCACCGCCGAAAGCGCGCCGGCCATGAACAAGCTGTGGCTGCGCGAGCGCTACGACCTGCTGGTACTGGACCTGATGCTGCCCGGCGAAGACGGCCTGTCGATCTGCCGCCGCCTGCGCGGCGCCGGCGACCAGACCCCGATCATCATGCTCACCGCCAAAGGCGAAGACGTGGACCGCATCGTCGGCCTTGAAATGGGCGCGGACGATTATCTCCCCAAACCGTTCAATCCGCGCGAACTGGTGGCCCGTATCGGCGCCGTGTTGCGCCGCAAGGGTCCGGACGAGATCCCGGGCGCGCCGTCGGAAACGCCGCAGTCCTTCGAGTTCGGCCAGTTCGTGCTGGACCTGGGCACGCGCACGCTCAAGAAGAATGGCGACACGGTGCCGCTGACCACCGGCGAATTCTCGGTGCTCAAGGTGTTCGCACGCCATGCGCGCCAGCCGCTCTCGCGCGAAAAACTCATGGAACTGGCGCGCGGACGCGAATACGAAGTATTCGACCGCAGCCTGGACGTGCAGATTTCGCGTCTGCGCAAGCTGATCGAACCCGATCCCTCCTCGCCGCTGTACATCCAGACCGTGTGGGGCCTGGGCTATGTGTTCATTCCTGAAGGCCAGCCACGCTAGTGTTTTCGCGCGATTCGACCACGCCCCATGGCACGCGCCTGAGCTGGCTCAGGAGCGGCCTGTTCTGGCGCACCTTCCTGTTGCTCAGCATCCTGACCACGGTGTCCATGGCTTCCTGGATCGGGATGATCAGCGCGGTGCAGCGCGGCCCGCAGGTCGAGCAGACGGCCGACCTGGTCATTTCGGTGGTGACCATCACCAAGGCCGCCCTGACCCACTCGGCGCCCGAACTGCGGCGCGAGCTGCTGTTTGAACTGGTCAGCAACGAAGGCATCCGCATCTTTACGCTGGAAAGTTCGGACGCGGTCGATCCGCCGCCCGACAGCGCCTTGATGCCGGAAATCGAAGCCATCATCAAATCCAAGCTCGGCGCCGACACGCGCTTTTCCAGCCGCGTGAACGGCACCGCCGGCTTCTGGATCAGCTTCAAGATCGACGACGACAGCTACTGGCTGATGCTCGAACGCGAACGCCTCGAAGGTCTGACGGGCGTGCAGTGGCTCGGCTGGGCGACCGTGGTGGGCGCCCTGTCGGTGGTCGGCGCGGCGCTCATTTCGAGCCTGGTCAACCTGCCGCTGGCGCGCCTGACCGCGGCCGCGCGCGCCATCGCCCAGGGCAAGAAGCCGGACCGCCTGCCCGAAAAAGGCTCGAAAGAGATCATCGAGGCCAATCGCAGCTTCAACCAGATGGTGGAAGACTTGCAGCAGGTCGAATCGGACCGCGCCGTGATTTTGGCTGGCATTTCGCACGACCTGCGCACGCCGCTGGCGCGCATGCAGCTCGAACTGGAAATGGCCAAGCTCAGTAACGAGGCGCGCGAAGGCATGCAGTCCGATATCGGCCAGATGGACGCCATCATCGGCCAGTTCCTCGACTACGCCAAGCCGACCGAGGCGGCCACCTTCGTCGCGGTCGATATCAGCGACCTGCTGCAGGACACGGCGCGCGAAGCGGAACGCATGCTCGACATCCATGTGAGCACCCACATCGAAGAAGGCGTGCACGTGATGGGCAACGCGACCGACCTGCGGCGCGTCTTCAACAACCTGGTGGAAAACGCGCGCCGCTACGGCAAGACGCAAGGCAGCGACTTTACGGAACTCGATATCTCCTGCCGCATCAAGCCGCACGGCCTGGGCAAGCGCGTGGTGATCGAAGTGCAGGACCACGGCCAGGGCGTGCCGGACGACCATATCGAATTGCTGCTCAAGCCTTTCACGCGCATGGACAGCGCGCGCGGACAGGCCAACGGCGCCGGGCTGGGACTGGCGATCGTGGAACGGGTGGTGTTGCGCCACAACGCCGAACTGCAGGTCAGCAACCGCGAAGGCGGCGGCCTGCGCATCGCGCTGGTGATGCCCCTGGCTGGCTGACCAAAAATGCCGCGCGCGCCGGCTTGCGGCGGCGTGCAGGCGCTAGCGCTGTCAGGGCGATGGCACGACCGCGAAAAAGCGCCAGCTTCCGCTGCCACTGTCGCGATTCCAGCCAGTGCTGGTCGACACGCAACGTAAATTGCTGTTGCAGTTGTTATTGCGAATATCCAGATAGGTGTGACTGGCGCCATCGACGTAACGATTCATTAAATGAATATCCTGGCCCGTCAGGAACACATCCCCGGTGATAATCTCCCAGACGCTGCTATTAACGCTGGTATTTTTTGCCAGCGAAGTCGACACGCACATCCGGTTGCTTTGGCAGCCTTGGCCACGGGTATCGAGGTAACCGCCGGGAGTCCCGTCGATTGGCCCGCTAATATTTTTCACCGGATATTGATTTATCAAATAAACGAAATCGCCCGGGCTCACCTGGTCCCCCTTCGTTTTCATCGATCCATCCGCGGGAAGGATCATCCAGCTGCCACTACCCTGGTCCCGATTGTCCACGGTGGCGGTGGACACGCACAAGGTGTTCCCGTTGCAGCCGCTGGCGCGCACGTCAAGATAGCCTCCCGGCCCGAGGGTGTAGCCGTTTTGCAGGTGATAAATCTGTCCATACACCACGGGATCGGCGGCTGTTCCGGTGCCGGCCGCAGTCGTGCTCACCGCGCTTGTCTGGGCAAGAGCGGGCGCAATCGAACAACTCAGCAGCATCATGCCGATGAAGCGGACAAGACGGGCGGGAGCTGAGGAATTTGCCGATATACATCTATATTTATTCATGAACATGGTTTTCTCCAGATGAGCTAACTACATGAAAATGGATCTATCCGACGCGGTGAAGCTCACTGAGCTTACAGGAGATAACACCGCCATTCCATGTATTTACATCGCGAATGCTCTGCCGCGATCTTGTGTCGCAATGACGCGACGCATGCCTTCACGCGCTTCCCGATTCACGCCCGCACGATGTAGTTGCCGATGTCGAAGCGGCGTGTAGCCCAACGGTAAGTAAAGGTGAAGCCGGGCCAGATCGCGTAATTCCTGCCGTGGCTGTCGAGGTAGCAGTTCTTGCAGCCGCTGCTCCACACGCCGCCGCGCAGCTTGCGCTGCAATGTCGCGTTCCAGATGCGCTGCACCTCTTCCTTCACCTCGACCGACTGCAGCTTTTGCGCGCGGATGATCTTGATGGCACCGACCGCGTAGTTCACGGCCGATTCGATCATGTAGATCATCGAACTGTGGCCAAGGCCCGTATTCGGCCCGACGATCGTGAAGTAGTTGGGAAAACCGGCCACGGTGCAGCCCTTGTAGGCGTCCAGGCTGTCGGCGAACATGCGCTTGCCGCCACGTCCGCGCACCTCGACGGCATGCAGCACGCGCTCGACCTCGAAACCGGTCGCGAAGATGATCACGTCGGCCGCCCGTTCGGCGCCGTCCTCGCTGACGATGGCGCTTGCGCCCACCTGCTTGACGCCGCCGGTGATCAGCTTGACATTCGAGCGCGTGAGGGCCGGGTAGAAATCGTTCGCCATCAGCACCCGCTTGCAGCCGAACTTGTAGCCGGGCGTGAGCTGGCGCCGCAGCAGCGGATCGGCGATTTGACTGTGCAGGTGGCGCCGCGCCAGCCACTGGGGCAGCGCCAGCATGCGCGGCGTGTAAAGGTACAGCGGCGCGCGCGATTCGTACAGCAGGTAGTTCAGCGCGCGGTAGGCCAGCCGCAGCGGCGCCACGCGCGCCAGCAGGGAGCGCTCGCGCGGGCCGATCATGCGGTCCGGCCGCGGCATGATCCATTGCGGCGTGCGTTGATAGACATCGAGCTGCGCGGCCAGCGGCGCAATCTCCGGAATGAACTGGATCGCGCTGGCGCCGTTGCCGATGACGGCAACGCGCTTGCCGCGCAGGTCGACCGTATGGTCCCAGCGGCTCGAATGGAACGTGGGGCCGCTGAAGCCGTCCAGGCCGGGCAAGGCGGGAATGGCTGCCCGGCTCAGGGCTCCGGGGGCGCTGATGACGCTTCTGGCGGTCAGCGTGCCGGCGCTGGTGCGCACGGTCCAGTAGCCGCCCGCCTCGTCGAACTGCGCGCCTTCGTACGCGGTCGACAGGCGCAGGTGCGGCGCCAGGCCGAAGTCGCGCACCACCGAACGGGTGTAGTCGAGCAGTTCGCCCTGCCCCGCGAAACGGCGTGTCCAGTGCGGGTTGGGTGCGAACGAAAACGAGTACAGATGGCTGGGAATGTCGACCGCGCAGCCGGGGTAGGTGTTGGCCCACCAGGTGCCGCCGAACTGCTTGTCCTTTTCGAGGATGACGAAGTTGTCGATGCCGGCCTGCTTGAGCCGCACGCCGGCGCACAGGCCGCCGAAGCCGCTGCCGATGATGACGGCATCGAACTGCGGAACTGTCATCGATTCGGCACGCGCGTCTGCACCAGTTCGGCCCTGAAGCGCGGCTTGCCGTCGCGGTCGAGCGCGTAGCTCAGTTTCAGGCCGTCGGGCGAGACGCTCAGGGTCCAGACATTGGTGGCGGCGGCGGGAATCAGCTTGGCCGTGTAGGCGTCGGCATGGAACGATTGCGCAATGGCGCTGCCGTTGCTGCCGGCCGCGCCGCCGTACATCGTTTGCGCATCCGGCGTGCCGTCGGCGTGGCGGTGGTCGTGCTGCAGGGTGAGGCCGGACGGCGTACGGGTGACGATCCAGGTGCGCGACGTGTCCTCGCCCACGGCGAAGGGAATCCGGATCTCGCCGGCATTGCAAGCGCTGACGGTGGCGACCAGCTTCTTGCCGGCGAAGGCTTCTCCGCCATCGTTGGGCGCGACCGATGCGCCTTCGTAGACGGCGCCGCACAACTTGCCGAGGTTGGCGAAAAATGCGTCGCGCGCGCCGTTGGTGTCGGCCGCATTGCAGGGCAGCGCCAGCGCGCTGGCCAGGACGATGGCTGTGGTGCGCAGGATCATGGGCTTGTTCTCGTAGGGTGATGGTGGCGATGACGATAGGCGCGCACTACGCAAAAGTCAACATGTTGCACGCGAAACGCTATGCGCGAATCCGCACATACGTGCATTTATGCAAGAGGTATAACGTTAGAACACTATTCATAACCAGGAGAAGAAGATGATGAAGAAACTGTTGATTGCCGCCCTGATCGCCGGCTCGCTCGGCAGCGCTGCCATCCCCGCCAGCTCGGCGGTGATCATCGTGCGCGAAGCGCCCCCGCAACCGCGTTCCGAACGTACGCCGCCGCCACGCCGCGGCTATGTATGGGCGCCGGGACACTGGGACTGGCGCAACAATCATCACGTATGGGTGCGCGGTGCCTGGATTCGCGACCGCAAGGGTTACCACTACACCGCGCCGGCATGGCAGGAGCGCGATGGCCGCTGGGAAATGCAACGCGGTAACTGGGCACGCGGGCGACGCGATAACGACGGCGACGGCGTTCCGAACCGTCACGATCAACGGCCGAACAATCCGAATCGCCAGTAATCGATCGCTGGGGCCGGGCCCGGCACCAGGCGCCGGGTTCGAGGTCCCGCTCAAGCCGCGCGCTGCAGCTTGCATCTTCGCCCCGCCCGCGCGGGGCGAAAGCAAACGATGGCGCCAGGTTCAGCAAGGCGACGGCTGACCGCCGCATTGCTGAACAAGGTAGTCGCGCACCGCGCGCACGTCGGTAAACGGCATTTCGCCGATCACCTGGCGGATATGCCGCAATGCATCCCACAAGAATTCATACTGCCCCTCCCGCACCGGCACCAGGCTGTACACGCCCGTGGTGGTCGTGAAAAAGTGGCGCTCGTTAGGGACGGTGAACGCCGGCATCAGCGGTGCCCCTTCGTCATCCCAGAAACGCCACAGCAACGCCTCGACATCGACCGCGTCGCAGTAGGCGGACGCCGTCAGCGCGTCGGGGAAGACGAGCAGGGAGCACTCTTCGGTGTCGGCGGCAAAGATCATCATGTCCAATCGGGTGCGCAGGGTGATGTTTTTCTGGCATTACCCTTACCTCAACCGTAACACATAAAACAACATTTCGCGACTGTTTGACCGCAAATGCACCGTTCCTGCGTCAGCCAGCGCCAATCGGGCAGGATCGCGCGTTTTCATCGCCATCCGCGCCGTCATGACGCGTACGCTTTTCGCGCGCCTTCCTCGCCGCAGGAGCCGATCGGGACAGCCTGGCAGGGGATCGGGAGGCGCCGCACGCGCTGGCGTACAGGCAATGGCATGCGTCTACGCCGCCAGCGCCTTGCGCACTTCGTCCGTATCGGCCGGCCGCACCACGCGCGCCACTTCCTGCCCATCTTTGACGACCACCACGGTGGGCCAGAGCTTGACCTTGAAGGAACGGCCAAGCTTGCGGCCGCTGCCATCTTCGACCTTGATATGGCGCGCGTCCGGAAACGCGGCCAGCGCCTGTTCGATCAGCGGCGCCGCAGCGCGGCAATGGCCGCACCAGTCGGTGCCAAAGTCCAGCACCACGACGCCCGGTGTGGCGTCGATGTCGCTGCGATCCGGCTGTGCCGGGGAATACGGTGTGCTCATGCGCGTGCTCCTGATGTCATCCGCATAAGCCTACCGCAAAAATCCGCGCGAGGCTGCACAACTCGAACGATTTGAATCGGAAACATTGCCAAAAACCAATTGAGGGCTTAGAATAAACCCTTTTATAAGTAGGGTTATCATGGCGATCGAACTGTTCAATAACGGCAAGCACATCTGCCTGATGTTCTCCGACCTGGTCGATGAAGGCGAGGGAGCGTCGGTGCAGTCGAACCAGTTCCTGATTGTTCAGGACGGCACCGGCATCCTGCTCGATCCGGGCGGGGTACTGACCTACAACGAGCTGTTCGTGGAAATGAGCAAGTACTTTCCGCCCAAACAGCTACGCTACGTGTTCGCCTCCCATGCCGATCCCGACATCATCGCCTCGCTGCCGCGCTGGCTGGCCGGCTCGGATACCAAACTGCTGATCTCGTCCATCTGGTCGCGCTTCGTGCCGCATTTTTGCGCGCAAGGCAAAACCGAAGGCCGCATCATCGCCATTCCTGACGAAGGCAGCCTGTTACCGCTGGGCGATACCGAATTCCAGATCCTGCCCGCCCACTTCCTGCACGCCGAAGGCAATTTCCAGTTCTTCGACCCGGTCAGCCGCATCTTGTTCTCGGGCGACATGGGGGCATCGATGTTGCCGGAGGGGCTGGCCATGGACCCGGTGCAGGATTTCGACAAGCACTTGCCCTACATGCGCGGCTTTCATTCGCGCTACATGGTGTCGAACAAAGTCTGCCGCTACTGGGTCGAGATGGTGCGCAAGCTCGATCCGGAATGGATGGTGCCGCAGCACGGCGCGCCGTTCAAGGGCCGCGCCATGATCGCGCGTTTCCTCGACTGGATCGACACCCTGCCCTGCGGCGTCGACCTGATGACCCAGGAGATGTATCAGGCACCGCGCAGCATCACCGTCACCCTCTGATTATTGCCGAATAAAAATTTATTTTCAATCAAGGGATTGCCCAAGTTATTATCGTACTGACATAGCCGCGGGAGCTGCCGCCGCTCCCCGGCCGTGCGATGTCGATGGTCAGCTGGTCCGTTGCGCGCCGCGCGCGGCGGCAGTCACTTTGGGAGTCACCTTGGTAATGCATCGTCAAAAATGGCTTGTCGCCGCGTGCAGTCTGCTGGTTTTCCAATCGTCGTTCGCCCAGCAAAAACCGTCCCAGCCTCTTCCGTCTCAATTTCCCCTGCTGCTGATCGGCGCCTCGTTTGCCGAAGGTAAAACGCCGTACCACGGCGCCGATGCGCCACTGGGCGGCATCGCCGTTGGCTTCGGCAATTACCTCAGCCTGGGCCAGGCGCTCACCCGCCACCGCAAGCTGCCAGGCTATGTGATCAACGAGGCACAGGCTGGCGCGGGCACTTTTGCCCATCCGTTCTGCGCACCCGGCGCCGCCACCTGCGGACCGGCCGGCTGGGACAGCTACCAGAGCCAGCTCGAACGCGCCCTGTCGCGCGTGGCCCTGCCGCCGACCTTTACTTCCTACACGGCCAGGTACGTGGTGGTGACTACCGCGAACGATTGCCTGCATGCGGACGCCGCCGGCATACCCCAGTCGGAATCGCAGCCATGCACGCCGAACGACATGAACGCAAGCGTCGATCGCCTTGTTGCGGTCGGCAAATTCGCGCTGTCGAAAGGCGTCACACCGATCTTCGATGTCGCTCCACAGTATGACCACCTCGATCTGCCGAAGTTCCAGTCGGCGTTCGGGCTGGCGTGGGTGATCGGCGAGCAGGATTACAACCAGCTGCGCACGCTCGGCACAACGCGCCTCAAGGCTGAGCTGCCGGGCGCCATCGTGCTCGATATCTGGAAGGATTACACGCATATCGGCGATGGCATTCATCCGGACTACGAGACGGCCGAAAAGGCGGCGGACGTGATCGCCAAACACTTGCGCAAGCTCGACCGCTAGCAGTTAGCGGGCCGGCTCAGCGCGTCAGTACCGTCGCGCCCAGCCGGTCCGCCAGAAAATCCACCAGCGCCGCCACCCGCGGCGCCAGCGCACCCTGCTTGTAGAACACTGCCCACACCGGCTGCGACCACGGCAGGGTCAGCGGTTCGAGTACCGGCACCAGCCGGCCCGCCGCGACATCGGCACGGGTCAGAAAATCCGCCAGGCAAGCAATGCCAGTCCCCGCCAGCACCAGGTGGCGCAGCGTTTCGCCGCTCGATGCAGTCACGGCCGGCGTCACGCTGACGCCCTCCCCGCCCGCGTCCGCCAGCGGCCAGGTGTTGAGCGAGGCCGGCGCGGTAAAACCCAGCAGCCGGTGCGCGCCGAGTTCATGCACCGTGGCAGGCATTCCATGCCGGGCCAGGTACGATGGCGCGGCCAGCAGGCGCAGGGCGCTGCTGCCGAGGCGGCGCGCATTGAGGCTGGAATCGGCCAACTGGCCGATGCGGATGGCAACGTCGGCCCGCTCTTCGATCAGGTCGACCAGCGTTTCGCCGCTGGCCAGTTCAAGCCGGATCAGGGGATAGGCATCCAGAAAGGCCGGCACCAGCGGTGCAACCAGATGGTCGAGCGCGGGTGTGGCGGCGTTGACCCGCACCAGCCCGGACGGCTGGGAACGGCGCGCGGACACTTGTGCTTCGGTATCTTCCAGTTCGGCCAGGATCTTGCGGGCGCGGCCGAGCAGCCAGTCGCCCTCTTCGGTCAGGTCCTGGCGCCGCGTGGTGCGGTGCATCAGCGTCATGCCGAGCTGGGATTCGAGACGGGCAATGGCGCGGCTGATGCCGGATGGCGTTTGCCCGAGCCGTTCGGCGGCGGCGGAAAATGATCCGGTATCGATGACTGCGGCAAACGCACTCAGCGCTTCGACGTCGATCATTGCTGGCTCTCCCCTGTTTGGCTCATGTCAGAAGGGCATTGTACGGGAGAGCGGCGACAGGGGTTTCAGGGAGCCATCTCGGCCACGGCCGCATCCGTCAGGGTTTCAGGCAGGGCAATGCTGCGCAGCGCAAACGGCTCGGCCGCCTGCCCGCCTCGCTTGCCGAACAGGATGCTCTTGAAACGCCATGGTCGGCGCTGCAAGCGTACAGGCGACCGGCAGCATCGTCGGCAAGCAAGCCTTGCACCGACATCAACCCGCCCTCCCCGGCCGCAATGAACGGCTCGGCAACGCTGGCGCCCGGACGGACCTTCACGATGGTGGACTCGGTCGCGCTGCCGGTGAACAAGGTGCCATCCGTGGCGATGGCCGTCGTGGCTGCGCCGGCCTATCTGCAGACGCATCCGGCCCCCGCATCGCCCGAGGACCTGGCCGCGCACGCCTGCATCGAGCTGCGGCTGCTCAGTTCCGGACTACAGCGCGTAATCGTTCCCCATTGCCTTCGCACAGGCGGGATGAATGCATCCCAAACCCTTTCATTAGTGACTCCCAGTCAAAAGTCTAGTGTGCCGTGGGGCATTTTTCTTCCTTCTGTTTCCGAGCACACTGCATGGCATCGCAAACCGCCTCAACTGGAGAATCCATGCCACTCGCACTCTGGGCGCTGACACTCAGCGCTTTCGCCATCGGAACCACCGAATTCGTCATCGTCGGCCTGATCCCCAACATTGCCGCCAGCCTTGGCGTGTCCGTTCCCTCCGCCGGGCTGCTGGTGAGCCTGTACGCGCTGGGCGTGGCCATCGGCGCGCCTGTCCTGACCGCCCTCACCGGCCGCGTGCCGCGCAAGCAGTTGCTGCTCGGCTTGATGGCGCTGTTCACCATCGGTAACCTGGTCGCCTGGATGGCCCCCGGCTACTTCGCCCTGATGGCCGCGCGCGTGCTCACCGGCCTGGCGCACGGCGTATTCTTCTCGATCGGCTCCACCATCGCCACCAGCCTGGTGAGCAAGGAAAAAGCCGCCAGCGCCATCGCCCTGATGTTTGCCGGCCTGACCGTCGCGCTGGTTACCGGCGTTCCGCTGGGCACCTGGATCGGCCAAAGCTTCGGCTGGCAGTCGACCTTTCTGGCGGTAGCGCTGCTGGGCGTGATCGCATTTATCGGCAGCTACTTCCTGGTGCCATCCACCATCGCCATGAGCCCGCCAGCGAGCCTGATGACGCAACTGGCCGTGCTCAAAAAGCCGCGCCTGCTGCTGGTGTACGCCATGACCACCCTGGGCTACGGCGGCACCTTCATCGCGTTCACCTACCTTGCCCCGATCCTGCAGGAAGTGTCCGGCTTTTCGGCATCGAGCGTGAGCCTGGTGATGCTGGTCTACGGCGTATCGGTCGCATTCGGCAATATCTGGGGCGGCAAACTAGCCGACAAGAAAGGCCCGATCAAAGCCTTGCAGATTGTGTTTGCATTGCTGGCCGCCGTCTTGCTGCTGCTGACCTTTACCGCATCGAACATGTGGCTGGCGCTGGGCACGGTGCTGCTGTGGGGCGCGGTTGCCTTCGGCAATGTACCCGGGCTGCAGGTGTACGTGGTGCAACGTGCCGAACGCGACGCGCCGCAGGCCGTCGATGTGGCATCGGGCCTGAATATTGCCGCTTTTAACGTCGGCATCGCCCTGGGCGCCTGGGGCGGCGGGCTGATCGTGGCGCACGTCGGACTGATGGCCACGCCGTGGATCGGCGCCATCGTCGTGGTCGGCGCGCTGGGACTGACGACGCTGGCCGGCTGGCTCGACCGCCGCGACGGACTGGTGCATGTGGCTGGCGCAAGCCGCGCGGTCGCGGCGCACTGAGCGCGGGCGTGCGGCCAGAGCCTGCGGGCGTACAACCACCGGCTGCCCGCGCGCGACTACAGGCTGCCAGCCTGCGGCCACAGGCATCGGGCTGCGACAGAACCCGCCGCCTGTGCCGTGTCGCCCATCACCCGACCGGCGTACTCCCCCGCACTCAGCGGTCGAGTTCGGGGTAATGCCGAAAAATGCCGTCTTCGTTAAACGCAATCCTCCGCTTCGAGGCAAGGTAGGCGGCAATATTCGGCCGCTGTGCCACATGGTCGTGCAGCGCGACCAGCCCGGGATAGTCCGGTTCCAGCCGCTTCATTGCCTTGGGAAACGCATAGCGCAAGCCCTCCATCACCTGGAACATGGACAAATCCGCGTAGGACAGGCGCGAGCCCACCAAAAACCCGCCGCGGCGCTTGGGCTGCTGCAGCACACCCTCAAAGTAAGACAAGAACTTGGGGATCCGGTTCCCGATAAAGTCGGAGGCGCGGCGTTTGGCTTCCTTTTTCTGATCCTCGTAATACAGCGACACGCCGACAGGATGATGGGTGTCGTGCGCTTCGTTGACGAGATCGGCAATGGTCAGCTGCAACTGATGCACCCACAAGCGGCCCGCTTCGGCGCGCGGCGCGAGGCCATGGCGGGCGCCGAGGTACAGCAGGATGTTCGCGGTCTGGCCGATGGTCAGCGCGCCGGCGGTGAGAAAAGGCGGCGCGAACGAAGGCGTGGCCTGGGCCGCAAGGGCGGCGGCGACCTTGTCGGCGCCATTTTTCTGGCGTCCCACGTCGACATACGCGGCGCCGGCTTCCTCCAGCGCCAGGCGGATGAATTCGCCGCGTCCCTGGATCGTCGGCCAGTAATAAAGTTCGTACGTCATCGTGCCTCCCATGCATGGATCGGTCGAGGGATGATTATGGCCCATCCGCCGTTTTCGCCCGCCTCCCGCAAGAATCCCGTGCTTGAGCGATAATCTCCCACCACCCGTTTGCCCATACAAGGAACCACCGTGCTCAACTTCGACTTCTACAATCCGACGCAGATCCTGTTCGGCCAGGGCCAGATCGCCGCCATCGCCAAACAGATCCCCGCGTCCGCGCGCGTGCTGCTCGTCTACGGAGGCGGCAGCATCAAACAAAACGGCGTCTACGACGAAGTGCTGGCCGCCCTGGCCGGCTTCACCGTCACCGAATTCGCCGGCATCGAACCGAACCCCAGCTACGAAACGCTGATGCGCGCCATCGCCCAGGTCAAGGCCGAGAAAATCGACTTCCTGCTCGCCGTCGGCGGCGGATCGGTCATCGACGGCACCAAGTTCATCGCCGCCGGCGCCCTGCTCGAAGAGGACCCGTGGACGATCCTCGAAAAACGAGGTAACAATATCGTCGCCGCCATGCCCTTCGGCGCGGTGCTGACCCTGCCCGCGACCGGCTCCGAAATGAACAGCGGCGGCGTCGTTACGCGCAAATCGACGCACGAAAAGTTCTCGTTCATGAGCCGCAAGTGCTTCCCCAAGTTCGCGGTCCTCGACCCGAGCAAAACCTATTCGCTGCCCACGCGCCAGGTCGGCAACGGCGTGGTGGACGCCTTTGCGCACGTGATGGAGCAGTACATGACCTACCCGGTCGGTGCCAAGGTCCAGGACCGCTTTGCCGAAGGCCTGCTGCTCACGCTCATCGAAGAAGGCCCGCAGGCACTGGCCAATCCCGACGATTACGACGTACGCGCCAACGTCATGTGGTGCGCCACGCTCGCCTTGAATGGCCTGATCGGCGCCGGCGTGCCGCAGGACTGGGCAACTCACATGATCGGCCACGAGCTGACCGCCCTGCATAATCTCGACCATGCCCAGACGCTCGCCATCGTATTACCGAGCATGCTGCGCGTGCGCAAGGAGGGCAAGCGCGCCAAACTGCTGCAGTTCGCCGAACGCGTGTGGAATCTGTCCGGTGGCGATGAAGATACCCGCATCGAAGCGGCCATCACCCGCACCGAGGAATTCTTCGAGCAGATGGGCGTGAAAACGCGCCTGGGCGACTACGGCCTTGGCGCCAAGGACCTCGACGGCATCTTGAACGCCCTTGAAGCGCACCGCATGGTCAAACTCGGCGAACAGCGCGACGTCACGCCCGACGTGAGCCGCAAAGTGCTGGAAATGAGCCTGTAACACCGGCGTCAGGCACGCCGCACACGCTGGCACGGGCCCCCTCCGCCCGTGCCAGCTGTGATAAAATCGACATTCGCTAGGGGTCCTGGAATTCACTTTCCGGGTGAGAGATACCCTCCGTACCTGATCTGGATAATGCCAGCGAAGGAAAGCGCAAAGTAGTCCCCTCCTTTGTTTGCTCCCCCGTTGGCTCCGGCTTTTTCAAGCAACGCACCGCACGCCGGCGCGTAATACGAGCACACTATGTCATCGCCAAAATTCAAGCAGTCCGTCATCGCCCTGTCCATCGTGCAGGCGTTCGCCTTTTCCGTTCACGCGCAAACGACCTCGCAGTCGATGCCGGAAGTCGTCGTCACCGGCGCCAAGCAGATCGCCGCCGACCGCGCCAGCGTGGCCGGTTTCTCCGACACGCCGCTGCTGTACACGCCGGCGACGGTGATGTCGATCAGCCGCGAGCAGATGCAGGACTACAGCATCCGCAACAGCACCGACGCCATGAAGTTCGACGCCAGCGTCAGCGATTCGTACAACGCCGTCGGCTACGCCGAGCAGTTCTCGATCCGCGGCTTCGCGCTCAATAACGGCGCGAGCTACCGCAAGGATGGCATCGCCATCTCGGGCGACACCCAGATCCCGCTCGAAAACAAGGAGCGCATCGAGATCCTCAAGGGCTTGTCCGGCCTGCAGGCTGGCGTGACCGCGCCGGGCGGCATCGTCAACTACGCGCTCAAGCGCCCGACCGACACGCCACTGCGCTCGGTCACCGTGGAAGCGCGCGAGCGCGGTACCGTGTACGGCGCGGTGGACCTGGGCGGCCGCTTCAACGACAAGCGCTTCGGCTACCGCGTCAACGCCGCCGGCGAGCGCCTGCGCTCCTACGTCAAGGGTGCGGACGGCGAGCGCTCCTTCGTGTCGGGCGCGTTCGACTGGCAGATTTCGCCCCAGGCGCTGCTGCAGCTCGACATGGACTACCAGAAGAAATCGCAGATCACCGCGCCCGGCTACCAGCTCATTCGCGGCGTCGCGCTGCCGGCCAATATTTCGGCCAAGACCTTGCTCAATGAGCAGCCGTGGACCAAGCCGGTCGACACCCGCACCAGCAATATCGGCCTGCGCTTCGAGTATCTGATCAATGACGCCTGGCGCACCACCATTACCGCCAACAAGCATGAATTCAAGCGCGACGACTTCACTGCATTCCCTTACGGATGCAGTAACGAAGGCGAGGGTTTCTATCCGGGCTACTGCTCGAACGGCGACTACGACGTGTACGACTACCAGAGCGTGGGCGAACGCAAGTCGCCGCTCGGCGCGCAAGCCCTGTTGCAGGGTAAGTTCGCCACCGGCGCAATCGGCCACGAACTGACCATCGGCGCGACTTATCTTGAACGCAGCGACAAGGCCGGCGAATACGTGTACGACTACGTCGGCTTCAGCAATATCTACAACAACCTGATCGTGCCGCCGGTGGATGCGAGCCGCACGACCGGGCCGCTCACGGAGCGCCTGAACGACCATGAACGCGGCTTTGTGGTGCAGGACATCCTGTCGCTGAGCGCGCAGTTCAAGCTGCACACCGGCTTGCGCTATGCCGCCATCAAGCGCAATGCAAGCACCGACACCAGCTTCCTGCTGCCGAACGTCGCGCTGGTGTACAACCCGACGCCCGACTGGACGATCTACGGCTCGCTGGCGCACGGAATGGAACACGGCGGCGTGGCGCCCAAGCGCACCACCAATCAATTCGCGTCGCTCGAACCGAGCCGCTCGAAACAGGTGGAATTTGGCGTCAAGGCGATGGTCAACGAGGCGCTCAGCATGTCGGCGTCGGTGTTCAGCATCGAAAAAGGGCTGGAATACACCAACGCGGCCAATACGTTCGTGCGCAGCGGCGAACAAAAACACAGCGGGCTGGAACTGGCTGCCCAGGGCAAGGCCGGCAAGGATGTGAAGTACAGCGTCTCGCTGATGGCGCTGGACACGCAGCAGGAAGGTACCGGCACCGCGTCGCTGGACGGCAAGCGCGTGACCAACGTACCGAAGTTCAAGACGGCGACGGTGCTGGAATATGCAGTGCCGGCGATCGCAGGCTTGAAGGTGAACGGCATGTGGCAGTACACCGGCAAAAAGGCGTTCGACATCGAGAACAAGACGATGGTGCCGGGTTACAGCGTGTTCAATCTGGGCACCGCGTACGCGACGCGTATCGCCGGTATGTCGACGACGGTACGTGCGACGGTCGACAACGTGGCGGACAAGTTCTACTGGCGCGATGTGACGCAGGAACTGGGCGGATATCTGCTGCCGGGTGCCCCGCGTACGGTGCGGGTGTCGGCGCAGTTTGATTTTTAAGTAAGCCCAACAACCGTCGTTCCTGGCACTGCCAGAAACGACGGCGAAGAGTTAGCGGAACGCGGTGAGTAACCGTACCGCCTGCACCATCCGCTCTTCCAGGCTACCTGTGACAAGCGAATACCTGATCCCCCGCTCATCGAGCATCTGAACCACCTGCTCGTGAATCGTCTGGCGCACCGCCTCCGATTCGCGCTGCAGCCCATCCGCTTCCCAAGGCCCATCGGGCGCCGTCACGAGCGTTATCGCATACGCGTGGCGCTGCTCCAGCAACGACAACTGCGCATCCACCCTGTTCCAGTACCAGCGGCTGTAAATGGCCGTCATCAGCGGCGTGGTATCGCAGAACAGAAAACGGCTGGCTTGCCGAGCCGCCGCGTCTTCGCGCGCCATCTGGGTCTGCGCAATCGAAAACTGGTCGCTCTCTTGCGGCACGCGGCCGCTGGTATCGACAAATTCGCGCAGGTACTCGGGCACCCACACGGTACCGAAGTGCGCCGCCAGCGCCGCGGCCAGCGTCGATTTTCCAGACGATTCCGCGCCCAGGATGGCAACCCGCAGCACCTGCGTCATTGCTTGCCGTCCGCAATGCGCACCCAGGCGCGCCATCCGAACCACGCCATCACGACAAACGCCGCATACAGCACCGCCGTCGCATGCAGGTCCTTGTGGATGTACAGGCCGACATACAGCACGTCGACCACGATCCACACGATCCAGTTTTCAACCTTCTTGCGCGATAAAAGCAGCTGGCCGAGCAGGCTGCCCGCCGTCAGGAAACCGTCGATGTGCGGCACGTCGGTGTCGGTGTACCTGTACAGCGCGTAGCCGATCACGGCGTACAGCACCAGCCAGCCGGCGATACCGCCAATCCAGCCGAGGCGGCTCGACCGCGTCGCCACCAGCGGAGCATGCTGCTCGCCGCCATACAGCCACTGATACCAGCCCCACACCGACACGGCGATGAACACGCCTTGCAGGCCCATGTCGCCATACAGGCGCGCGTTGAAGAAGACGATGCCGTAGACGGCCGACGAGGCGATGGCGAACAGCCACGCCCAGTGAATCTGGCGGATATTGAGCGCGACGGTGATGACCGACAGGACCAGCGCTGTCAGTTCGATCGGTGTAGTGGCCAGGCCAAGCAGGACAAAGGATTCGTTCATACGGAGGGAGTGGCGGAAAGTGGCGCAATTGTAGCGTATGCGCCGCTTTCCAAAAGGTGGGGACGCCGCCCCCACCTCGACCGCATTTATTTGCGCGGGTACTTGATGGTCATTTCCTTGAGCAGGTTGTCGGCATGGTCGACTTCCTTCATCACCCACAGCATGTAGCGGATGTCCACGTGAATGGCGCGGGTGATGTCGCTGTCGAAGTACCAGTCCTTGGTCACCGATTCATAGGTCGAATCGAAGTTCAGGCCAACCAGTTCGCCGCGCTTGTTCATCACTGCGGAACCGGAATTGCCGCCCGTGGTATCGGCACTGGACAGGAAATTGACCGGCACCGTATTCAGCACCGGGTCCTTGAAAACGCCGTAACGCTTTTCCTTGACCGCGTCCAGCAGCGGCTTCGGTGCGTTGAACGGCTCGGCCGCGGTGTGCTTCTCGACGATCCCTTCGACGGTCGTGAACGGCCCCTTGACGATGCCGTCGCGCGGCGAGTACGGCGCCACCGTGCCGAAGGTCACGCGCAGGGTCGAATTGGCGTCGGCGTAGACCGGCTTGCCTTGCGATTTCTTCCATGCGATCACGGCCGACATGTACTGAGGGATGATGCGTTCGAGATTGCCGTCGATTTCCTTGCGGCGGTTTTCCAGCGCCATGGTCACGTCGTGCAGCTTGACGGCCAGCTCGATGAAGGCGTCGTCCGACTTGGCAAACGCCGCCGCATCCTTGCCGATCCAGCCCAGGCGCTTGGCGGTGTCGCCCAGCTCCGACTGTTTGTACAGCGCGCCGACGGCGCCAGGTGCCGGCAGAAGCGCGTCCAGGCCTTGCGGATGCATCTTCGCGGCCAGCTTCTGGTAGCGCTGCAGGCCGGCGGCAAAGCGCGCCTCGTCCACGCTGCCCACGTACGATTGCTCAAGGCGGGTCAGGCGCGCCTTGATGAACGACAGGTCGCGCTCCTGGTAGCCGGTTTCGCGCTTGGCGTCGGGCTTGGCCGCTTCCAGCGCCAGGCGGTAAACCGTGCGCGCGCTCTTCAGCAGGTCGCTGTTTCCGGCGACCGACCAGGCGAATTCCTGTTCCGACAGCGCCATGTCGGCAGCGATGGCGGCGTCCAGGTCGGCCAGCAGCGTTGGCGACACGCCCTGCTGGTTACCCGGCTTGTTGAACCAGGCGCGGAATTCGGCGTCCTGCACATCCTTGATCGCGGCGATGTCCTTGCGCGCGAAGCCATCGAGCAGGCCCTGGGTTTTCTTGAGCACGTTATTGATGCTCTTGACCACGCTGGCGTAGCGCACGTCGTGGGCGGCGCTGCCCTTGGTGGCGGCGGCGATGACGGCCAGGTCGGCCTGCATTTCGGCCACGCGCACCGGGAAATTGGCGTCACGCGCGAACCGGATCTCGGACGGCAGCTTGTAGCGGCTGGTGCGGCCCGGATAGCCGGCCAGCAGGATCGGATCGCCGTTCTTCAGGCCTTCGGCCGAGACGACCAGGAAGTCCTTCGACTTGTACGGCACATTGTCCGGTGACGGATCGGCCGGACGGCCATCCTTGCCGACGTAGGCGCGCAGGAAGGCGTAGTCGCCGGTCTGGCGCGGCCACTCGAAGTTATCGACGTCGCCGCCGAAATTGCCGATCATGTCCGACGGCGCGTACACCAGGCGCACATCGCGGATCATCAGCTGGCGGATGCGGTAGTACTCAAGGCCGCGGTGAAAGCTCGGTACCGAGCAGCGGTAAGCTTTGTCGGTCTCGCATTCGGCGGTCAGGGCCTTGATGCGGTTCTGGACTTCTTCGTTGCGCTCGCGCCCGGACATCGACGGCGACAGGCCCTTGAGCACGCGGTCGGTGACGTTTTCGACTTTTTCGGTGACGTAGACCAGGGTATTCGGGCCGCCCGGCAGTTCGGCGTCGCGCGTCTTGGCGAGGAAGCCGTTGACGATGTAGTTCTTGTCGGCGGTCGAATTGCGCTGGATGGCGCCGTAGGCGCAGTGGTGGTTGGTGACCACCAGTCCATCGCCGGACACGAACGAGGCCGAGCAGCCGCCCAGCGACACGATGGCGCTCATGGGGTGCTTGGACAGGTCGGCGAGCTTCTCGGCAGGGATGGTGATGCCGATGCGTTTCAGTTCCGACGACAGTTGCGGAAGCTGGTATGGCTGCCACTGGCCTTCATCGGCATTCGCGGTAGCGAATACGCCGAGCAGGGCGACGGGTAAGGCGATGGATTTCAACAAGATATACCCCAGAAGATAAAAGCAAGCGGGGAGTATATCGCTGATGCAAAGCGGTGGAAATGATTTTGTCGGGGGCGTATTGACGGACGGCGCGCCGGGAGCGAATGGTCGCCGGCGGGGCGGCGGCATCTTCAAAGTCCTGCGTTACAATCAATAGTTAATAAATAATTACCCTCGCTCCATGCCTACACCGCCTATCCTCATCAGAAACCCCATGAAAGCAGCGGGCGAGCCACCCGATCTGCTGGTGCTTCATCACGGCCAGGTGCGCCAGCCTGTCCCCGCCCTGTTGCAGGTGCTCGGTAAATTTTGCGACGACGGCGACGGCGGCGCCATCGTGGCGGCAGTCGCTGTCGACGGGCGCCATGGCTACCTTAACGCCAGCGGGGACTGGATCGTCGAACCCACCTTGAAAGACGCGCGTTCGTTCGGCAGCGATGGACTGGCGCGCTTTTGCGACCAGGGCCTGTGGGGCTACCGCGACCTGAAGGGCGCCGTGGTCATCGCGGCCCAGTACGAAAAGGCGGAAGCGTTCAATTTCGGCCTGGCCGCCGTCATGATCGGCAACCGTCAATGGCGCTACATCGATACCAGCGGGCAGTTCGCGTTCGACGGCATCCTGCCCCATGCCGGGCCGTTCACTGCAGCCGGCCTGGCCGTGGCATGCGGCTCGACCTACAAATGCGGCTACATCGACCGCAGCGGCGCGTGGGCGATCGCGCCGCGCTTCGAGTGGCCGGCGCCGTTTTCGCCGCTCGGTGTGGCCCCGGCCACCGAGAACGGCGAGCTGTATGGCATCATCAATCAGCAGGGCGAATGGGTGCTGGCGCCCTGCCACAGCCAAATCGACGCCTTCAACGACGATGGTCTGGCCTACTTCCAGGCTGGCCGGAATCACGAAGGCTACCTCGATGCGAGCGGCGTTCCGGTCATCCGCGACATGTACAAGCTGTCGCCGACCATGTGCAGCGGCATCGTTGTGCTGAACAACCTCAGATACGTGACTGCGCGCGGCCCGCTGGCATTCGACGCTACCCTGGACTGGTTCGGCGACTTCAACCCGCACGGCTTCGCGCTTGCGCGCGCCCGTGACGCGGCGCGGGGACCAGTGTGGGGCATCGCACGCGCGGATGCGACCTTCGCGATGGCGCCAGCCGACATGCTTGAACCGCTGACGGACAAGGACCACAACATCGCCGGATCACAGGCCGACACGCCACTGGTCGCTTTCCTCGCACGCGACGGCAGCATCGCCATGCTCGACCGCGATGCCCGCGTCATGTTCCGCCTGCGCGCTCAAACAGGCCCCAACGGCAGCTACGCGGCGCTGTACGACGATGCGGACCGCCTGCTGTGGCAAGGCCCGCCGTGCGCCACGCTGCAACTGCCGCAGCCCTACTTCTGCGCGTACGCTGAGGCGCTGCTGGTCGAAGTGCGCTCCGTCGACGGGCTGGTCCCGTATGCCGAAACGATGGTCGCGGCAACCAATGCCAAACTTCACAACATCGGCGCGCTGCTGCAAGCCGTGGAAAACGGCGAAGAGGAGACAGAAGACGCTTACGCCTACACCACCGGCAACGACGACGTCTTCAACCAGGACGACGACCCCGACGCCGGTGCCAGGCTGGCACGATCGCTGCGCACCAGGCGCCGCATCTTTCGCTCCTACCTCGACGAGGGCGAGAACATGCGTTTTGAATTCCTCAATGACGAGCGCCACGACATGATGACGGCGATGTACGCGCGCTGCGTGGCGCGCCTGGCCGCGCATTTCGGCCCGCCCTCGCTCGATCCCGACTACGCTGGCGCCGCACCGGCGCCGGACACGCAAGCCTGGCGTATCGGGCAACTGTGGCTGGGAATCTGGGCCGACAGCGAGTATGGCGACGGCGACTCATGGCAGCACATCTGGCTCGTCTGCGCACCATCCCGGGAAGCGCTGGAGTCGGCGTTGGCAAGCCACCGCGCGCCCTGAGCGCCCACTATCACCGCCCAATCGACTGAAACATGCGACATATGATTACCCAGCCTACCCTCATCCGAAACTACATGATGCGACCAACCGACGAGTGGAACGAACTGCTCGTGCTTCACGATGGGCAGGTCCACGTCGCGTCCCCCGGACTGCTGCAAGTATTCGGGCCATTTCTTGATGACGACGCAGGAGGGACCATTGTCGCCGCGATGGCCGTCAACGGCATGTACGGTTATCTGAACGCCAAAGGCGAATGGGTGGTGGCGCCGACACTCGAATATGCGCTTCCGTTCAGCGAAGGACTATCGCATTTCTGCGAAGATGGCTTATGGGGATACCGGAACCTGAGCGGAAAGGTCGCCGTCCCGGCTCAGTTCATGCGGGTGGAACCGTTCCGGCAAGGCCTGGCCGCCGTTCAGATGGGACGAAACAAATGGCGCTACATCGACATGAGCGGTCAATTCGCTTTCGACGCCAGCTTCGGCCTCGCCAACTCGTTCAGCGTGGTCGGCCTCGCCGCCGCGCGCGGCACCTCCAGCAAATACGGCTACATCGACCGCACTGGCGCCTGGGCGATCGCGCCGCGCTTTGCATTGCCGTACGCGTTCGCGCCGGCAGGCGTGGCGCCGGCGACCGAGAAAAACAACAAGTATGGCCTCATCAACCAGCAAGGCAAATGGGTTCTTGAGCCGTCCTACGAGCAAATCCACGACTTCAATGACGACAATCTTGCCTTCTGCAGGGAGTCGTACAACCATGACGGCTATCTCGACACGCATGGTGTGCTCGTCATTCGCGACATGGACCGCTTGTCGCAAACCATGCAGTGCGGGATTGCCGTCGATTCCCATCACACGTGCATGACCGCGCAAGGCGCGCTGGCATTCGACGCTTCCCTGGACTGGTGCGACCAGTTCAACGCCGACGGCTTCGCGGTCGCGCATCTGCGCAGTGCAACGCAAGCGCCTGCATGGGGTATCGCGCGCACCGACGGCACCTTCGTCGCGACGCCCGCCGACGTCATCGAACCGCTCAAGGTTCAGCATGCGCATGTCGTTCCGTCGGAAGCAAATACACCGCTGGTCGCCTTCCTGGCGAGCGACACGCGCGTCGCCCGGCCGGACGGCGCCCCTCCCGCCAGGAGCATCGCCCTGATCGACCGCGACGCGCGCATCGCCTACCGCTGGTATTCCGAGCCCTGCCCCGAGGGCAAATACCCCGCGCTGTACGACGGCGCCGGCCAACTGCTGTGGAAAGGCGCGCCGAACGACGTGCTGCATGCGCCGACGTTCTTCTTCTCCGCGTCCGCCGATTCCCTCCTCACTGAGCTCGGGAAATTCGACGATCTGACCGGGCTGGCCGAATCGATGGTGCAGGCATCCGAGGACAAACTGCACAATATCGATGGGTTGTTGCAGATGCTGGCAAGCGGCGAGGACGAAGAAACCATCGACAACAACAATAACGATGACTTCGAGGAGTATGACGATAGCCTCAGCAACGAAGAGCAGCTGGCGAAGTTGTTACGTACGCGACACCGCATCTTCCGCTCCTATCTCGACGAGGACGAAAACGCCCGCTATGAGTTTCTCGCCGCCGAACGGCAAGCGCTGATGGAAGCGATGCATGCGCGCTGCGTGGCACGCCTGACGCAGCGTTTCGGCTCGCCGGAGCGCGACCCCGATTACGCCGGCGAAGCTGCCACGCCCGACACCGTGGCGTGGTGTATCCAGCTTGCCCAACCGATGGCAGGACCAGAATCGGCGCGGCCGGAATCGAACCAGCTCTGGCTGGGAATTTCCACCCAGGTCGGCTATGGCGACGGCGACGTATGGCACCACATCTGGCTGGCTTGCGCACCGTCGAAAGAGACGCTGGAAGCAGCTCTAGCCGACCGCGACCTGGCCTACCGCGTTGACGACGACGATGACGGCGATCACGCACCAGACACTGGCAACTGGCCGGCGCGCGTACGCGCGTCGCCTGAAACCATACTTACCATGCCCGAGGAACTGATCGACGACCCAATCGCCGATGCCGCCATCGAGTCCGACCTCCGCGCTTACCCGTTCCTGCCGCCGCGTTTGCAAACCGCCGCACGGCTGGAAGCACTGATTCGGCGTGACGCATCGGCTGCAGCGAACATCCCGCCGGTGGCCATGACCGCCGACGGCCTGGCCCTGGCGCGCTCGCTATATGCCGGCAACCCCGAATGGAAGTACTACGACGCGCGCAATTCGGCCATCCCCACCGAGCTTGATCATGCGTGCCTGGACCATATCTGGGGCTGCCTGCTCGACGAGAAAACGTGCGAGACCGCCTTGTTCAACGATGCGAATATCCGCCATGTGCCGTGGTGGCTGCACAGCGAGAAGATCGCCGGCATGGCGCTGGCCGCGAACATCAACAACCTCTATTTTATTGCCCGTTCGGCGATCACGCCTGAACTTGCCGAGTACGTGTCCAGCCGGGGCAACCCGAAGCTGATCGCACGCATCCCGCCCGCGCTGCTGACGGAGGAGCTGTGCGCGCGGGCGGTTCTGAAGAACGAAGACGCGTTTGCCACAGTGCCCGATGCGCTCAGGGAGGCAGTGGCCAACGCGCTTATCGCGCGCGATGCGGAAGCGGCGGACGGCACCGGAAGCCGCTGGCATGCCTTGCGCGCCTGGACACATCTGGCAAACGGTGATCGCGATGCAGCGATCGCCGATGCCCAGCACGCGATCAGTCACACCGACTCCCCGGTGCACATGCACTACGTGCTTGCCAGCGCCTGGCGCGACAAAGGCGATCTTCAGCGCGCCGCGCTGGAAGCGGCCAAGGTGCTGTCGCTATGGGACGACTACGTTCCCCGGTTCGGCCCGGACGCCGACGTCGCCTGGCTGCACGCCCTGGCACAAGGAGCGGCCAGCCAGGCGGACGACGCAACGCTGCTGAAAGAACTGGCGTCGCAGCCGCAGCTGCTCGCAACCATCCCGGGACGACGCATCACTCGCGCCATGGTCGGCGCAGCCGTTGGCATCGATCCGCAAGCCGTGCGCTTTGTGCCGCGACGCCTGATGACGACGGCGCTCTACGAACTGGCGTACAGGGAAGGCTGCAAGCAGTTCGGGCAGCTTCCGCCGTCGGTCATGAGCGAGGCGTTTTGTCTCTCCGCCGTGAACGAGCAAGGCTACGAACTGAAACATGTGCCGCCGGAGCTGCGCACGCTCGCTCTGTGCATCGCATCGGTGCGCGAACGCAGCTGGGTCATCGACGACGTGCCGGCGCCGCTGCGTGAAGCCGTCCTTGGCGCACCCGCCTTGCCGTCCGTCTGAACAATCACTTACACGAAAGCGGTCCGCACATGATCGAGCAGCCGATCCTGATCCGAAATTACATGCACGCCCCAAGTGAAGAGCCCTACCTGCTGGTAGTTAACCACGGCCGCGTAACACAGCCCGTTCCCGCCCTGAAGCGCGTCCTGGGCGCGTTCCACGACAATGGCCAGGGCGGCGGCATCGCGGCGGCGCAGGCCACAGATGGCCACTATGGCTACCTCGATACGCACGGCGCATGGGTGGTCGAGCCGACGCTCGACAACGCGCGTACCTTCGGCGAAAATGGCCTGGCACGCTTTCGCAGCGATGGGCGATGGGGTTATCTCGACCTGACAGGAAACACCGTCATCGCGCCGCAGTACGAAGCCGCACTGGCGTTTTGCGCAGGCTTGGCGGCTGTACGGACGGCCGCCAACAAATGGGCCTACATCGACACCAGCGGCAAACCAGCCTTCAAGGGCACCTTCCGCGAAGCGCATAGCTTCAGCGCCGCCGGCCTTGCCGCGGCGAGCATCAAGCGCGACCTGTTCGGCTACATCGACACCAGCGGCGCCTGGGCTATCGCACCGCGCTTCGCAAGCGCCCTGGCATTCGACGCCCAGGGCGTGGCGCCGGCCTCGGAAGACGGTGAGCTGTTTGGGCTGATCGGCCTGCGGGGAGAGTGGATCTTGCAGCCTTGCCACCGGAAGATCGGCCAATTCAATGCCGACGGCCTGGCCTACTGCGAAGAAGCCGGCGAGCGCTGGGACGATGGCGGCTATATCAACGCGCGCGGCGAGCACGTGATCCGCCACAAACGGCGCCTGTCTCCGAGCATGTCGTGCGGGTTCGCGGTGGAAGCCGACGGCGCGTACGTCGACGCGCAAGGGACTCTGGACTTTGGCGTGTACGTCAGCTGGGCACATCGTTTCAACCAGTTCGGCTTCGGCATCGCGCGCTTCGCCGGCGTCGAACGAACACCGCAGGGCGCCGTCGATCTGCCGCCCGTGTGGGCCATTGCCAGGGACGACGCAAGCATTGCCATGCTGCCCGCCGACGTGCTCGAACCGGTAACGGATGACGACTGCATGGTTGTATCGGCCGAGGCGAACACGCCCCTGGCTGCCTTCATCGCCAGCGACAGGAGCGTCGCCCTGCTCGACCGCGACGCGCGCGTGGCGTACCGCCTGCGCGCCGAGCAGGGGCCTCAAGGCCGCCATGCGGCACTGTACGATGCCGCTGGTGCCCTTCTCTGGCAAGGTGCGCCACATGCGGCGCAGCACATGCTCCATCCGTTTTTCTCGGTATCCGCCGACGCGCTGCTCGAAGAGATCGATAGCGTGGACGATCTGATCACGTTCGCCCAAGCGATGATGCTGAAGACGGAAGAAAAACTGCACAATATCGACGCCCTGCTGCAAGCGCCCGATGGCCCCGGGGAGGACGAAGATGAAGGTGAAGGTGAAGACGAAGACGAGGATGAAGACGAGGATGACGACGAGGACGATGACCTCGACAGCGACGAAAAGCTGGCAAAATCGGTCAGCACGTCCCGCCGCATTTATCAGTCCTACGTGGACGGCCACGTGAACGCCGTGTACGAATTCCTCAGTTTCGAGCGCGAGCGGATGTCCGAAGCGATGTACGCACGCTGCGTGGAGCGCCTGGTTGCGCACTTTGGCCCGGCCGACCCGGCCCCCGACATTCCGGACGGCTCGCCAGTGGCCGGCCTGCCCGGGTGGCAGGTCGCATTGCGCCAGCCGATTGCCGGTCCGGATGCGACCCGGCCCGAATCGAACCAGTTATGGCTGTCCATCGAACTGGAAAGCGACAATGGCGACGGCAACGAGTGGCACAATATCCGCCTGCTATGCTCCCCTTCCAAGGAGACGCTGGAGGCCGCGGTTGCCGGGCGTTGCCCGGCCGCTCCGGCGCTGCCCCTCGAAGAAAACCCCGTGCCGTAACCGCGCCTGCCGCCGCCCAAAACCACTTCCATGCGGAGGGTGCGGCCGCCGAACTGCGGCTGGTGACTGCGGGCCGTGTCAGCGCTACGGCCATATCGACGCCAGCGGCATATGGATCGGCACTGCTGACATGGATGACGCGCGCGGCTACTGTGACGAGGGCATGGCGCGCTTCAATGAGGCCGTCCCGGCGTCGCTGTCGCCTCGCTTACAGGCTATCGAACCAGCCATCAGCGGAAGGCACGCCGACCAGCTCGATCGCCGCCGCGGAATGGCCGGCCCGCTCGGGCGCATTCAGGTCGACCGACATGCGTGGGGCCGAGATGGTGTTGATCGCGGCGGTGATCGGAGCGTGCATATAAATGACATCCGTTTCGTTCGTGACACTGGCCAGCAGCCCGCGCGCGGCGGCTGCCGCCGCACTGCCGCTGTAAGCCGCCGCCCGCTCGATCGTATCGAGAGCGAAGGTGAAGGTCGATGCCACATCAATCTTGTTCGCCACCGTGATGCTGTCAAGCAGACCCTGGGCCGAGGTATTCGACTGGGCACCGGCCATGATCGACAACGATGCGTTGGCGCGGGTCAGTGCGCCCGAGTCGATCGCCTCCGACCAGAACTTGAGTCCACTTTCGGCCGGCGCCCGGTTCAGCACATTGTGGAAAATGGCGTCAACGAAGGACTTGCTGTCGCCCTGGTAGAGAAGCTTCGATTCCGCACTCAAGCCGAAGGAATCGATCAATCCCTTGATGGCTGGATCGAACGCATATTTCGCCGCCAGCTCATTCGCACTGCGTGGCGCGCCCATGCCGATCAACTGGTCCTGGAAGCTTGCCAGCCCCTTGGGGTCGGCCGCACGCCCAAAATAGGCAATGTACAGCGACTGGGCCAGGTCGTTGTAGGTGAGGGTCAGCGGCTTGCCGTTAAATTCGATTTTTTCGATGTTGGTCAGGATATCGGCATCGGCAACGAATGCGGCCTGGATTCGGATCTCGGCGCCGTGTTTGACAAGCGAATACCCGACCTGCGGATCTTTATAGACCACCGTATCGGTGCCGGCACCGCCATCGATGTTTTCGTTTTTCGCGGTCGCGATCAAGCGGTCATCAGCCGCCGTTCCCATGACGTTTTCGCCGGAAGGGCGCACTGCGTCACCGTAAACAGCGATGCTGAATGCGCTCGAAAATGGGCTTTTGTCCCACCCGGGTGTGATGTAGAACTTGCCGGAATAGGGCGCAACGAACTCGCGGATTTGATCCAGTCCGGCCACGTTGTCGTTACTGGACGCGATAACGTTGCCGAACTTGTCGTACAGTTGCAGAACCAGGGCCGGGTAGTTGTTGTTATCGCTGGAGAAGGAGTAGCTCCTGTCCTGAACGGCGTCAACAGCAAACGTGACATGATCAAATGCAGTTTTCCCGCGGTTTTGAAAAAGGGCGATGCTGTCCCACTGTTGAGCAACTGACGCGCCTCCAAACGGGCCGTAAGGCTGGAACGGTAAAACACGGGCGCTGGCCATCTGCTCGGCGCTCAAATCAGGCAGCGCATCAATCGTCAAATAATTCATGAATTAGGGTTTTAATGTGATAAAAGTTACTTAATTATAACACATATTTCCCAAAAGACTTAACCCATCGATACCGCCCAAGCGCCGGACTGCGTGTAATCGATTCGGCACCGGCAAGCAGCTCAGCGACGCTTGCGTTTTTTCGGTGCCAGCATGGTGCCGGTGCAGGTCGGCGCGCCGCAGCGGCATTCGAAGGCTTTCTTGACGGCCGGCGTGTGGCGCTCTTCGTAGATCAGCGCATAGTTGTATTTGAGTTCTTCGTCGCGCATGATCGGGTGCAGCGCATGGATGAACACCCTGCCCTCGTCTTCCTGCGCCTCGCAATTCGGTTCGCAGGCGTGGTTGATGAAGCGCGAATCGTTGCCGCCACGGCCGCCGTCGATGACCATGCCGTCGGCCAGCGAAAAGAAAAAGGTGTGATTGACCGGGCCGCCGCCGGCTTCGGCGCGCGCCGCCGATTCGTCGGACGTGATGCGCTCGCCCGTGTATTCGGCGATCTGCTCCCCCGGTTCGATATCGCGCGTGGCGAATACGCCGTTGCCGTGGATGCTGGAGCGCCGTACTTCGTAGCAGGCGGGCTCGGTTTTACTGGATGTGGAGGGTGTGGTCTTCATCCATCTATTTTACTGCGCTTGCCAGCCACCGCCCAATGCCTGAATCAACGAAATCGCGGTGCTCTGGCGGTCGCCCTGCGCCTGCACCAACGCGCGCCGCGCGGACAGCGCACTGGCCTGCGCCTGCACCACGTCGCTGTATCCCACCTGCCCCGCCTTGTAGCGATTGAGCATCTGCGCCTCGACCTGGCCGGCCGACGCCGACGCCTGGCGCCGCAGCACCAGCTGCTGCGCCAGCACGCGCGTGGCGGAGAGCTGGTTTTCCACGTCGCCGAAGGCGTCGAGCACCGTCTGGCGGTAGCGCGCCACCGCCGCCTGCTGCCCGGCCTCGGCGCCCGCGACACTGGCGCGCGTGGCGCCGGCGTTGAACAGGCTTTGCGCAGCGCTCAGGCCGAAGGACCACAGCGCGTTCGAGGCGCTGAACAGGTCCGACACGCGGCTGCCCGCGTTGCCCACGGAGCCGCTCAAGCTGATATTCGGATAATAGGCCGAGCGCGCGATGCCAATCTGCTCATTGGCGGACGCCACGCGCCGCTCGGCGGCGGCGATGTCGGGCCGGCGCTGCAGTAGCGCCGACGGCACGCCAACCGGAATCTCGGGCACGAAGGCCTGCCACGGCGCGCTTGCCAGGGTGAAGTCGGCAGGCGCCTTGCCCAGCAAGATAGCGATGGCGTGCTCGAACTGGGCGCGCTGGCGCGCCAGCGACAAGGCGTCGATCCGGGCGTTGGCCAATTGCGTTTGCGCCTGCAGCACGTCGGATTTGGTGGCAATGCCGGCGTCGAAGCGGTTCTGCGTGATCTGCAGCACCCGCTGGTAGCCTTCGATGGTGCTCGCCAGCAGCGCCGCCTGGGCGTCGGTCTGGCGCACCACAAAATAGTTCGCGGCCAGTTCGCCCTGCGCCGACAGGCGCGCCGAGGCCAGGTCGGCGGCGCTGGCCTGGGCGTTGGCGCTGGCCGCGGTTACGCTGGCGCGCAGGCGGCCCCACAGGTCGGGCTCCCAGCTGGTGCCGATGTTGAGACGGTAATTGTTGTCGGCGCCGGCATTGCGCGTGCCCGAACGCTCCCCGCTGGTACTGAGCGACACACTCGGGAACAGACCCGCGCGCTGCTGCTGCACCAGTGCGCGCGATTGCGCATACGAGGCCACGGCTGCGGCCACGTTCTGGTTCGACACCTCGATTTGTGCCGCCAGTTCGTTCAAGACCGGATCGTTGAAGAGGGTCCACCACGGACCGCGGTCGAGCGCATCGGCCGGCGCGGCGGGCGACCAGCCCTGCGCTTCCTTGAATGCCGCCGGTTCGGAAGTGCTGGGCTTCACGTACGCCGGACCGACGGCGCAGCCGCCAAGCAGGAAGGCGGCCAGCGGTAAAAGACGAAGGAACGGGGTCGCGCGCATAGGAATACTCATTGTGGATTAGGTGAGGCAGTGTTGTCGGCGTGATGACCGAGCTGGCGCTCGGCGGGGCTGCGGCGGCGCAGCTTGTCCATGACGACGTAGACCACGGGCGTGGTGAGCAGGGTCAGGACCTGGCTGGCGATCAGGCCACCGATGATGGCGATGCCGAGCGGGCGGCGCAGCTCCGAACCTTCGCCGAAGCCGATCGCCAGCGGCAAGGCGCCCAGCGCCGCCGCCAGGGTCGTCATCAGGATCGGGCGGAAACGCAGCAGGCACGCTTCGCGCACGGCTTCGAGCGGGGTCAGGCCGCGCGTGCGCTCCGCTTCCAGCGCGAAGTCGATGATCAGGATCGCATTCTTTTTCACGATCCCGATCAGCAAAAACACGCCGATCAGGGCAATGATCGAAAACTCCATCTTGAACAGCAGCAGGGCCAGCACCGCGCCCACGCCGGCCGACGGCAGGGTCGAGAGCACGGTGATCGGGTGCACCAGGCTTTCGTACAAGATGCCGAGCACGATGTAGATGACGACGATGGCCGCCGCGATCAGCATCGGCTGCTCCTTGTTCGATTCGTCGGCCGCGCGCGCGGTGCCCTGGAAGCTGCCGCGTACATTGTTCGGCATGCCGATGTCGGCCTCCGCCTGTCTGACTGCGGCCTGCCCATCGGCCAGGTTGCTGCCCTGCGCCAGGTTGAACGACACGGTCGTCGCCAGTTCGCCATCCTGGTGGTTGACCGAGGTCGGCGTCGAGCTTTCGGCAAAGCTGGCAATGGCCGACAGCGGCACCATGGTGGTGGCGGCGCTGCTCAATGCCTGCCCGCTGGACGGATCGCGCGCGGCAGTGGTGTTGGCCGGCGCGGCCGCGCCACCGGCGCTGGCGGTGCCGCGCGAAGGCACATACACGTCGTTCAGCGCCTCGGGCGACTGCTGGTACTGCTTTGCCACGCCCATGATCACGCTGTACTGATTGAGTTCATCGTAGATGGTCGTCACCTGGCGCTGGCCGAAGGCGTTGTAGAGCGCATTGTCGACGTCGCGCGGGTTGATGCCGAGGCGCGCGGCGCTGTCCTTGTCGATCTGGACGAACATCTCCACCCCGTTTTCGGCCTGGTCGGTATCGACATCGACCAGCGCCGGTTGGCGCTTCATGGCGTCGGCCAGCTTGCCGGCCCACAGTTTGAGGTCGGCGCGGTTGTCGCTCTTTAAGGTGTACTGGTAGGTCGAATTGGACTGGCGCCCGCCCATGCGCAGGTCCTGCACCGGATTGAGGAACATCGACACGCCGGTCACCTTGGCCAGTTGCGGGCGCAGGCGCGCAGTCACGGCCTGGCCGCCATCGCTGCGTTCGGACACCGGTTTCAGGTTGATGAACATGAAACCACCGCCGGCCCGCCCGCCGCCGGTAAAGCCGACCACCGTGGCCACCGCCGGATCGCGCCGGATGATGTCGACCAGTTGCTTCAACTTGGCTTGCATGGCCTGGAACGAAATGCTCTGGTCGGCGCGGATGCCGCCGCTGATCTGCCCCGTGTCCTGCTGCGGAAAGAAGCCTTTCGGCGCGGCGCTGAACAGGTACACGTTCAAGCCGATCACGAACACGAAAATGAGCATCACCAGCGCAATGCTGTCGAGCGCCCAGTCGAGCGAATGCTCATAAGCCTTGTGAACGCGGTCGAAACCCCGCTCGGCCCAGCGCGCAAGCCGGCCTGGCTGGCGCTCATGGCCGGTGGGTTTGAGCAGCCAGGCGCACATCATCGGCGTGGTGGTCAGCGAAATGACCAGCGAAATCATCACCGCCGCCGACAGGGTGACGGCGAATTCGCGGAACAGGCGGCCCACCTGCCCGCCCATGAACAGCAGCGGGATGAACACCGCCACCAGCGACAGGCTGATCGACAGCACTGTAAAACCGACTTCGCGCGCGCCGAGCAGTGCCGCCTGCATGCGGTCCATGCCGTTTTCGATATGGCGGGCGGTATTTTCCAGTACGACGATGGCGTCGTCGACCACGAAACCGGTGGCCACCGTCAGCGCCATCAGCGACAGGTTATTCAGCGAAAAACCCAGCATGTACATCACGCCGAAGGTGCCGAGCAGCGACACCACCGTGGCCACCGCCGGGATGATGGTGGCGCGTACGCTGCGCAAAAACAGGCTGACCACCAGCACCACCAGCAAAATGGAGATCATCAGCGTCAGCTCGATCTCGGCCAGCGAGGAGCGGATCGAGTTGGTGCTGTCGGATGCCACTTCCAGCTTCACATCCTGCGGCAACTGCGCCTGCAGCATGGGCACCAGGGCGCGCACGCCGTCCACCGTTTCGATGACGTTGGCGCCGGGCTGGCGCGTGATCAGCACGATCACGGCCGGCTGGCCGTTGAACAGGCCCAGTGTATTGACGTTTTCGACACCATCGATCACCTGGGCCACGTCATCCAGGCGCACGGCGGCGCCGTTGCGCCAGGCGACCACCAGGCTACGGTAGTCGGCCGCGCTGCGCCCGCCCGTGGCGGTGCTGGCCTGCGAATAGATTTGCAGACGCATGCCGTTGCCTTCGATCGCGCCCTTGGGCCGGTTGGCATTGGTCGACTGGATCGCGGCACGCACGTCTTCGGTGGAGACGCCGTAGCGGTTCAGTGCGTAAGGCAGCAATTCGACGCGCACGGCCGGCAGCGAACCGCCGCCGATTTCCACGTCGCCCACGCCCTGTACCTGCGCCAGCTTTTGCTGCACCAGGTTCGATACCGACTCGAAGATCTGGCCCGGCGACTTGGTTCTGGACGTCAGCGCCAGGATGATGATGGGCGCGTCGGACGGATTGGCCTTGCGGTAGGTCGGGTTGCTCTTCAGCGTGGACGGCAGGTCGGCGCGCGCGGCGCTGATGGCCGCCTGCACTTCGCGCGCGGCCGAATCGATCTTGCGGTTCAAATCGAACTGCAGGCTCACGCGCGTCGATCCGCTGCCGCTCGACGAGGTCATTTCGTTCACGCCGGAGATGACGCCGAGCCGCCGCTCCAGCGGCGTGGCCACGCTGGTCGACATGGTATCCGGGCTGGCACCCGGCAGCGATGCGCTCACCGAGATGGTCGGAAAGTCCACCTGCGGCAGCGGCGAGACCGGCAGCACGAAGAACGCGCCGATGCCGGCCAGCGCGATGCCGAGCGTGAGCAGGACGGTGGCGATCGGACGCCGTACGAAAGGCTCGGACAGGTTCACTTGGCTACCTCGCCGGCAGTCACGGTGTCCTTACGCGACCAGCGCCGCGCCAGGCGGTCGAAGCCGAGGTATATCACTGGCGTTGTAAACAGCGTAAGCATCTGGCTGACGATCAGGCCACCGAAGATGGCCAGGCCCAGCGGGCGGCGCAATTCGGCCCCCTCGCCCCAGCCGAGCATCAGCGGCACCGCCGCGAACAGCGCGGCCAGGGTAGTCATCAGAATCGGGCGGAAGCGCAGCAGCGCGGCCTGCTGGATCGCCTCGCGCGGCGCCATGCCATGTTCGCGTTCGGCTTCGATGGCAAAGTCGATCATCATGATGGCGTTTTTCTTGACGATGCCGATCAGGAGGATGATGCCGATGATGCCGATCACGCCCAGGTCCTGGCCGCTGATCATCAGCGCCAGCAGCGCGCCCACGCCCGCCGACGGCAGGGTGGACAGAATCGTCAGCGGATGCACATAGCTTTCGTACAGCACGCCCAGCACGATGTAGACGCACACCACCGCCGCCAGAATGAGCCACAGCTGGTTCGACAGCGACGCCTGGTAGGCACCGGCCGCACCGAGGAAGGTCATGCTGACCGACGCCGGCAGCTTGATTGCAAGAGCGGCGGCGCGAATCGCCTCCACCGACTGGCCCAGCGAGACGCCCGGCGCGGTATCGAAACCGATGGTGGTGGCCGGGTACTGCGCCACGTGGGTGATTTGCAACGGCGCCGGCTGCTCGGTGATATTTGCCACCGCCGACAGCGGCGTGGTCTTGCCGGAGCCGGTCTTGATCGGTAACTGGCCCAGGGCGGCGATCGACATGTGCGGGTCGCGCTGCGCTTCCAGGATCACGCGGTACTGGTTGGTCTCGGTGAAAATGGTCGAGACGATGCGCTGGCCGTAGGCGCTGTACAGGGCATCGTCGATCGAGGCCGCCGTGACCGAGAGGCGCGAAGCGGTATCGCGGTCGATGCTGACAAAGGCCGAGACGCCCGTGGCGCCGGCGTCGGTCACCACGTTCGTCACCTGCCTGTTCTGCTGCAGATGCCTGACCAGGGCCGCCGCCCACTGGGTGACGGTGGCGCTGTCGGCCCCTTCGAGCGAGACGCGGTACAGCGTCGGCCCGCTTTCGGCGTCGATGGTCAGGTCCTGGGTCGGTTGCAGGTACAGGGTGACGCCGGCCACGTCGGCGACGCGGCGGCGCAGGCGTTCCATGATCTCGGCCTGGCTGGACACCTTGTCGCGTTTCAGGTTGATCAGCATGCGGCCGGTGTGCAGCATGGTGTTGTTGGCCGCGTCGACGCCGACGTTGGAACTGAGCGACTCCACATCGGGATCGGCCAGGATTGCCTTGCCGGCCGCCTGCTGCAGTTCGGCCATGCGGTCGTACGAAATCGACTGGCGCATTTCCACGCGCGCCTGGAGCTGGCCGGTATCCTGGGTCGGGAACAGGCCCTTGGGAATGAGCACATACAGCACGGCCGTGAGCACCAGCGTGGCCAGCGCCACCAGCAGGGTCAGGCCCTGGCGCGCCAGCACCCAGTTCAGCGCGTGGCCGTAGCGTACGATCACGCGGTCGAAAAAAGCCTGGGTGCGTTGCGCCATGCGCCCCGGTTTTTCATCCTCGTGGCTGCGCAGCCAGCGCGCCGACATCATCGGCACCAAGGTCAGCGAGACCACGCCCGAAATAAGGATCGTGATGGCCAGGGTGATGGCGAACTCGCGGAACAGGCGCCCCACCACGTCGCCCATGAACAGCAGCGGAATCAGGACGGCGATCAGCGATACCGTCAGCGAGATGATGGTAAAGCCGATCTGCGCCGCGCCCTTGACGGCGGCCGCCATCGGCGTTTCGCCTTCTTCGATGTAGCGCGCGATGTTTTCGATCATGACGATGGCGTCGTCGACCACGAAGCCGGTGGCGATCGTCAGCGCCATGAGGGACAGGTTATTCAGGCTGTAGCCGAGCAGGTACATGGCGCCGCAGGTGCCGATCAGCGAGATCGGCACCGCCAGGCTGGCAATGACGGTGGCGCGCACGCTGTGCAGGAAGGCGAAGATCACCAGCACCACCAGCGCCACGGCCAGCAGCAGTTCGAATTCGACGTGGGTGACGGAGGCGCGGATACCGGTGGTGCGGTCCGACAGCACGTCGAGCCGCAGCGCGCCGGGCAGGCTGGCCTGCAGCTCGGGCAGGCGCGCCTTGATGGCGTCCACCGTGGCGATGACGTTGGCACCCGGCTGGCGCTGCACGTTGAGGATGATGGCCGGCTTCATGTTGGCCCAAGCGCCCAGCTTGACGTTTTCGGCGCTGTCGACCACCTTGGCCACGTCGGACAGGCGCACCGGAGCGCCGTTGCGGTAGGCGACGATCAGTTTCTCGTAATCGGGCACGGTCAGCAGCTGGTCGTTGGCGTTGATTGCGTAAGAGCGCGTGGGACCGTCGAAGTTCCCCTTGGCGCTGTTGGCGTTGGCGCCCGAGATCGCGCTACGCAGCGTGTCCAGGCCAAGGCCGTAGGTGGCCAGCGCGCCGGTATCGGCCTGGATGCGCACCGCCGGCCGCTGCCCGCCGCTGAGGGTAACCAGGCCCACGCCCGATACCTGGCTGATTTTCAGCGCCAGGCGCGTGTTGACCAGGTTCTGCACTTCCGTCAGCGGCACCGTGTCGGACGTAATGGCCAGCGTGAGCACCGGCGCATCGGCCGGGTTGACCTTGGCGTACACCGGCGGCGCCGGCAGGTCGGCCGGCAGCAGCGAACCGCCGGCGTTAATGGCCGCCTGTACTTCCTGTTCGGCCACGTCGAGCGTTTGCCCCAGGCCAAACTGCAGGGTGACGATGGAGACGCCCGAGGCGCTGGTGGAACTCATGCGCTGCAGGCCGGACATCTGGCCGAAGCGGCGTTCCAGCGGCGCCGTGACGGTACGCGCCATCACTTCGGGACTGGCGCCCGGATACAGCGTCTGCACCTGGATGGTGGGGAAATCGACCTGCGGCAGCGCCGACAGCGGCAGGAACTTGAAGCCGACGAAGCCGGCCAGCACGATCGCCAGCATCAGCAGCGAGGTGGCGACCGGGCGCTGGATAAACGGGGCGGACGGATTCATCGCGCGCCCCTCGTACTGCGCGCAACCATCATCGCGGCGCTCCTTCGCGCTGGCGGCGACGCCCGCCACCGGCGCCGGCAGCCGGCTTGTCGGTCGCCAGGGTCACTTTGGCGCCGTCCTTGAGGCGGTCCGCGCCTTCGGTAATCACCTGCTCGCCGGCTTTCAGGCCTGTTTTCACTTCCACCTTGTCCACCGTGGCCTGGCCGCGCGTCACGGGGCGCACGGCGACCGTGCGTTCGGCCGCATTGAGCACATAGACAAAGTCGCCCGTGCTGCCGTGACGCAGCGCGGTCACCGGCACCACGACGGCATCCTTGATGGTGCGCAGCTCCAGGCGCAGGTTGACGAACTGGCTGGGGAACAGCGCCTGGTCGTCGTTGGCGAAACGCGCCTTGGCGCGCACGGTGCCGGTCTGCACGTCGACCTGGTTGTCGAGGGCCTTGAAATTCCCGCTGGCGAGCGAGGTGGTACGGGTGCGGTCGAACGCGGTGGCGGCCAGGCTGGCGCTGTCGCGGATGCGCGCCTGCAGGTCGGGCACGCGGTCTTGCGGCACCGCGAATTCGACATCGATGGGCGAGAGCTGGGTGATGACGGCAATGCCGTTGGCGTCGCCGCTGCCGACCAGGTTGCCCATGTCGATCACGCGCAGGCCAACCCGGCCCGTGATCGGCGCCTTGACCTGGGTATGGCCCAGGTTCAGGCGCGCCACGCCTTCGGCCGCGCGGTCGGTCATGGCGGTGCCTTGCAGCTGCTTGACCAGCGCGGCCTGGGTGTCGACTTCCTGGCGCGCGATGGAGTCCTGCGTGAGCAGGGTGCGGTAGCGCTCCAGCGTGACCTTGGCGCTATCGAGCTGCGCTTCGTTGCGCTGGCGCGTGCCGGACGCCTGCATCAGCGCCATCTCGAACGGGCGCGGATCGATCGTGGCCATCACCTGCCCCGCCTTGACCAGCTGTCCTTCGCTGAAGTGGATCTTTTGCAGGATGCCCGATACCTGCGGGCGCACCGTGGCCGTGGCGGCCGCCGTGACCGTGCCGAGAGCGTCGAGGATGACCGGGATGTCGGTGCGTTCAGCCGTGGCCACGCCGACCGTGGTGGCCATGCCGCCGCCGCGTCCACCACGGCCACCGCCACCACCACTGCCCGGGCCGGAAGCCGCGCCCGGCGCGCCGCCAGGGCCGCTGGCCGGGCTCTGGTGGGTCAGGTACCAGGCGAGTCCGCCCAGTCCGGCCATGGCGAGTACGGCAATCACGCTACCGATAAGCTTGGCACGGCGGCTGCGCCGTGGCTGGGAGGGTGATGGATTCATGCTTTTCCTTGTCTTGATTGCAACAACTATTGAAGGAACTCTAGCACGGACAAGGGTGTCGACATGTTTCGGCCGGGGCATGGTCAAGCCCCAAAGCAGGCCGATTCATGGGCTGTCATGACAAGCGCATGCCGCCGCCACGCTTCAGGCGCTGGCGGGGCATGCATTGTCATAGGGGGAATGGGTGATACGGGCGAGTTTGTAACAAACTACATGGCGTTACAAACTCGCTACAAATCGATGGCGTGGCGCACGGATGGGCATGGACTGCCCATCCGTGTACAACAAGGCGTCAGGGCGCCGTGCACATGCAGTGGGTGACCGCCGTGAATGGCTTGCGGTCCTTGGCCAGGTCGGCCAGCCAGCCCAGTTCCTTGCTCACTTCGGCCACGGCGCTCGACGGCACGCCGGTCGGCATCAGGCCCAGTTTGACCTCGATGTTGACCGCGTGCGCGGCGCTCACGCCGAACATGGTCGTGAGCACGCGCTCGAATGCCGACACCTCGCGCTCGACGTAGGCCACACGGTAGCCGTCGGCCAGCTTGGCGCGTTTGGCGGCCGACTTGAGCGCATCGGTGTAGCTGCCGATGGTGTCGACCAGGCCGCGTTCCTTGGCCTGCACGCCGGTCCACACGCGGCCCTGCCCCACTTCGTCGATCTTCGGCTGGGTGGTCTTGCGCGCCGCGGCGGCCTTGGTGGTGAAGTCGCTGTAAATATGGTTGATGCTGCTCTGGATCAGCTGGGCGAAGCGCGGGTCGAGCGGACGCATTGGATTGTAGGCGTCGGCCAGCCAGGTGGTGGTCACGCCGGCGGTGTGGATGCCCAGTTTCTCGACCACTTTTTCGGCCGTCGGCAGGATCGCGAACACGCCGATCGAACCGGTGATGGTGGCGCGGTCGGCGAACACTTCGTCGGACGCCATCGAAATCCAGTAGCCGCCGGACGCCGCCACGCTGCCCATCGACACCACCACCGGCTTGCCGGCGGCGCGCGTCAGTTCCAGCTCGCGCCGGATCAGTTCCGAACCGAAGGCGCTGCCGCCGGGCGAATCGACGCGCAGCACGACGGCCTTGATCTGCTTGTCCTCGCGCGCCTTGCGGATCAGGTTCGCGGTGGACAGGCCACCGATCGAGCCCGCGGGGGCATTGCCGTCGCTGATTTCGCCGGAGGCCACGATCACGCCAACGGCGTCGCCCATCAGGTCCGGAGTCAGGCGCATCAGGTACTCGCCGAAGCCGACCTGGCGAAAGCTCGTGCCTTCATCATCCTTGGCGCCGCGCGTGATCATCATGGCGCGCACCTCGTCGCGCGTTTTCAGGCCGTCCACCAGTTTGCTGGCCAGGGCCAGCTTGCCGGTGTCGCCGGCGGCTTGTTCCATCTCGGCGGGCATGGTCTCGATGCGCTGGGCGATCCAGCCGGCCGGCAGCTTGCGGTTTTTCTCGACGTCGGTGGTGTAGCCGCTCCACAGCGCTTTAAAGAGGAAGGCGTCCGCTTCGGCCGCTTCCGGCGAGGGGCCATTGCCGATGTACGGTTCGGCGAAGCTCTTGTAGGTACCGACTTTCATCAGGTTGACCGTCACGCCGACCTTGTCGAGCGCATCGCGGTAGTAGTTGCGGTAACGGCCGAAGCCTTCGATCATGACCGCGCCCATCGGATGCATATAGACCTGGGTGGCGTGGGAGGCGAGCAGGTACTGGCGCTGGTCGAACGAGCTGCCCCAGGCGATGACGGGCTTGCCGGACGCCTTGACGCGGTCGATGGCCAGGCCGACTTCATTGAGCATGGCAAGTCCGGCGCCATCCATCTCGTCGAGCAGCAGCAGCACGCTGCTGATCTGCGGGTCCTTGGCGGCGCGATCGAGCACGGTGAGCACGTCGCGCAGCTGCACCGACCTGCGTACTTCGCCGGCGCCGGCGTTGGCCATGAGCGCCTCGCGCACGTTGCCGCTGTGCTGCTCGACCAGGCTGCCCTTAATTTCGAGCACGAGCGCGGTCTTGGTCGCCATCGGCTTGACGCCGCCGCCGCTGAAAATGGCGATCAGCAGGAAGATGACAATGGCGAGGAACAGCACGTTGAGCACGCCCCGGCGCGTGCTGTCGACCGCTCTCCAGAACACGCCGAAACCCCGGCGAAGGGAAGACAAGGGTTTGAATGACATCGGTACTCCGGCAGAAAATGTGAGGTTGGTAAAGGCTAAACGTCTACTGTAAGCGAAATCGCCGGGTCCCGTCCGAAATGCGGGGCGCGCCCGGGGCTGGAAATCGCCCACAAGCCGGCAAACACCAATATGCCATTAATCATGAGCAACTCAAGCCCGAGGCGATAACTTCCCAACAGCAATGTTTGATTATATTCAAGGAAAGCGCAGATCACGGGGCCGCCGACGGCCACCAGCGGCACCCAGCGGTCCGCGAGCATGCGCCGGGTCAGGATGCCGAAGGCGAACAGGCCAAGCAGCGGGCCGTAAGTATAGCTGGCCACTTTCAGGATCACGCCGATCATGCTGGGACTGTCGACCCATTTGAAGGCCATCACCAGCACCAGGAACAGCAGCGCAAAGCCAAGGTGCACGCGCTGGCGCCAGCGCACCTTGTCCTGCTCCGTCAGGTCCTGGCGGCGCGTGAGGCCAAGCAGGTCGATGCAGACCGTGGAGGTTAGCGCGGTGATGGCGCCATCGGCGCTGGGGAACAGGGCCGAGATCAGCGCGATCAAAAAGATGATCTGCAGCGTCGCCGGCAGGTGGCCCATGACGATGGCGGGGAACAGCTTGTCGCCGCTGGCAGTCGCCCCCACCACCGGCGCGTACAGGTACAGCAGGCCGCCCAGGAACATGAACAGCGATAGCACCACGAACAGGATCACGGTGAGGCTGAGCAGGTTTTTCTGGGAGTCGGCCAGGGTTTTGACGGAGATCGTCTTTTGCATCATCTCCTGGTCCATGCCGGTCATGGCGAGGACGATGAAGATGCCGGCCACGATCTGCTTGAGGTAGAAATTGGGACTGTCGAAGGACGTGGTAAACACGCGCGCCAGGCCGCGCTCCTGCATCCGGGCCAGGCTCTGGCCGACCGACAGGTCCATCTGGAACAGCAGGATGGCGATGCAGGCGAGCAGCCCGAATAGCATGCAGCTCGTTTGCAGGGTATCGGTCCAGACGATGGTCTTGACGCCGCCCTGGTAGGTGTACATCAGGATCATGGCCAGGATGACCAGGGTGGTGAGCCAGAACGGCACGCCCAGGCTGTCGAGGATGATGGCTTGCAAAATATTCACGACCAGGTACAGGCGCGCGGTGGCGCCCAGCAGGCGCGAGATGATGAAAAAGGAAGCGCCGCTCTGGTAGGCGCGCCGGCCCAGGCGCTGGTTCAGGTAGTCGTAGATCGAGGTCAGTTTCAGGCGGTAGTACAGCGGCAGCAGGATGTACGCGACCGCGATGTAGCCGATCACGTAGCCGATCAGGATCTGCATGTAGCCGAAGCCGTCGCGCCCCACCGCTCCCGGCACGCTGATGAAGGTCACGCCGGACAGGGTGGTGCCCACCATGCCGAAGGCGACCAGCTTCCAGTTGCTGCTTTTATTACCGATGTAGAAGCTGTCGTTGGTCGCGTTGCGCGAGGTGGCCCAGGCGACGCCGAGCAGCAGGGCGAAGTAGGCGATGAGGATGCAAAGAAGTAAAGCCGGGGACATGGACGTGCCTTGGATGATAGAACCGGCAGCAATATACACCGGGCCGGGCCGGGGCATCGGACGAGGGAGCTTTCGGGGATGGCCTCAACGGCGCGAAATCAGCTCGACGATGTTGGCCCTCACCCGGCCGCCATCGACCAGCAGTTCGGCCGCGGTGACGGGCAGGCTGAAACGGCGCGGGCCGGCGCTGCCGGGGTTCAGGTACAGCAGCGGGCCGCGCTGCTCGGCCAGCGGCCGGTGCGAGTGGCCGCTCACCACCACGCTGACATCATCGGGCAGCGCGGCCGCATCCAGATCGGCGATGTCGTGCAGCGCGTACAGGCGCACCCCGCCCACGGTCAACAGGGCGCTGTGCGGCACGGCGGCGGCCCACTCGCCCTTGTCGTTATTGCCGCGCACGACCGTCAGGGGCGCGATCGCGGCAAGATCGGCCAGGATGGCGGCGTTGCCGATGTCGCCGCCATGCACGATGTAGTCGCTACCGGCGAGAAAGGCCATGGCCTCGGGGCGCAGCAAGCCGTGGGTGTCGGAAATGACGCCGATGCGCAGCAATCAGGTCTCCTTGCCTGCGACGCGCCGGAACGGGCCGATGCAGGCATCGAGGGACTCGGCGGCGCACATTACGAACAAGGTGCCGGACGGATGGAAGCGAATGAAATTGATCCCCGTGGCGCCGGTTTTCATGACCTTGCCCGAGCAATCGGGCTTGCCGTTGACTTTGACGTTCTTGTCGACCAGCTTGTAGAAGCCGGCGGCGCTCGGCTTGGCGGGAATCTCGAATTTGCTTTCGGAGACCTCGGCGGCGCTGATCACGAGCGTGGTGCCGTCGCCGCGGAAGCGGTAGGTTTCGGAGCAGCCGCCGCCGGGCAGCTTGAGCGTCCAGATGCCGAGAATGGGATGGCTGGCCGCCAGCGGGGCGCCGTGGGCGACGGGCGCGAGCACGGCCAGTGACAGCGCAAGGGCGGTGAGCATACGCATGGCGGGCTTCCTTTCGGGCGATCATGGCGACAGCTTGAAGTTTGCACCATTTTGCGATTGCGTGCAGGGGCGGCATATGTGTGCGCGGCACCTGGAAAGCGGCCATGCATGCGGCATATCGGAATCGTCACGGGAACAGCGATGCTGGTGGACGGTGGATTGGCGATGCAATCGCCCGTCGGTAAGCGCGGGAGCGTGGCGCCCCCGCGGTGAGGCTTCTTACTTGCTTTTCGCCGGCGCCTTCGGCTTGGCCGGACGGCGGCTGCGCGGGATCGCCTTGCGCACTGGCTTGGCAGCGGCTTCGTCGTCTGCCGGCAGCTCAAGCGCCGCCGGTTCCGGTTCCGGAGTCGGCTCCGGTACAACGTCGGCTTGCGGCGCCACGTCGGCCTGCTTGGCCGCCTTTTTCGCCGCGGGCTTACGCGCAGGGCGACGTTTTTCCTGCGCTGGCGGCACCGGAGTCACTTCCGCTTCGGCCGGCTGCTCCGTGTCCTCGACCTGCGGGACCGGGTCGTACCATGCCGGAGCGGTGGCAACCGGCTCCTCGGCTTGCGCCACGCTGGCCTCGGCCACCGGCTCGTTGCGGTTGCGTCCTCCGCGGCCACGACGGCGCGACGACTCCGGAACCACCGGCGCGGCATCGGCCGTTTCCGGCTGCGGGTCGTACCAGGCCGGCACGCTCGCTACCGGCTCTGCGTCCAGCGCGTCGACTGCGTCCTCCGCCTCCACCACCTCCGGCGCGGCCGCTTCGACCGTGTCGTTGCGGTTGCGTCCACCGCGACCGCGGCCGCGGCGCGGCGATTCCGGCTTGGCCGCCGCTTCTTCCGCTACCTCGGCGTCCACTGGCGCGTCCTGCACGGCTGGCGCTTGCAGCTCCACCGCGAGCGCATGGTTGTTGTTGGCGGCATTGCTGCTGCGGTAAACGTAGGCGCCGGATTTTTCGTCACGGCCGAATTCGAGCATGCCGCGGTTCTGCGCTTCTTCCAGCAGGTTGCCGAAGGTGCGAAAGCCATAGTAGGTTTCGTTGAAATCGGGACGGCGGCGCTTGAGCGTGTCTTTCAGCAGCGACGCCCAGATCTTGCCGCTGTCGCCGCGCTCGGACACCAGCGCATCGAACATTTCGACCACCAGGTCGATCGCCTGCGCCTTGCGCGCTTCGAGTTCTTCCTTGCGGCGGTTGCCTTCGTCGGGCGAGCGCTTCGGCTGCGGCTGCACCTTGCGCTCGTCGCGCTTGGCGGCCGCGCGCTTTACTTCGCGCACCAGGTCGTCGTAGAAAATGAATTCGTCGCAGTTCGCCACCAGCAGGTCCGAGGTGGACTGCTTCACGCCCACGCCGATCACCTGCTTGGCGTTCTCGCGCAGCTTGGACACGAGCGGCGAAAAATCGGAGTCGCCGCTGATGATCACGAAAGTGTTGACGTGCGATTTGGTGTAGCACAGGTCGAGCGCATCGACCACCAGGCGGATGTCGGCCGAGTTCTTGCCGGACTGGCGCACGTGGGGAATCTCGATCAGCTCGAAGTTCGCTTCATGCATGGTGGCCTTGAAGCCCTTGTAGCGCTCCCAGTCGCAGTACGCTTTCTTGACCACGATGCTGCCCTTGAGCAGAAGCCGTTCGAGGACCGGCTTGATATCGAATTTTTCGTAGTTCGCGTCGCGCACGCCAAGTGCGACGTTCTCGAAGTCGCAAAACACCGCCATGCTGATATTGTCTGAGGATGAAGCCATATGATCTGTTCTCTAATAATGGTTTTGCCAAGCTGATCTTAGATTATACGCAACAACCCGATATGGGCAATTACTGCCAGTTTTCGGGTGTGGCGCGGGCGGTGTAACCGGAGACAAAACGCGTGGCCGCGCCCGTGGCCGGGTCGTACACATGGCGCTCCACGCGGCCGATGTCCGCGCCATACACGTGGATACTGACCGAGACGGCACCTGGGCAGGCATTAGAGACGCGGTGTATGTCGCCCACGCGCGGCGACACGATGTCGATGGCGCCCGCCGGCAGGTGGTGCGCGCCAAGCGCCTGGAGCGGGCCGCCTCCGGCTGGAGGGGCGAATTCCTCGCACTGTTCGGCGCCGCGCAGCACGCCGACCATGCCCCAGACGGTGTGGTCGTGCACCGGCGTGGCCTGGCCCGGCCCCCACACAAAACTCACCACCGAGAAGCGTTCGAGCGGGTCGCAATGGAGCAGGAATTGCTGATAGCGGTCGGGGTGAGGCTGGGCGAAGGCCGCGGGCAGCCAGTCATCAATCCCGACCAGACCGGCGAGGAGCGCCCTGCCCTGCTCCAGCATCAGCACTTCATCCTGCGCCGCCGCATCGGCAAGGCTGGTAAAAGCGCGCACGAAGTCGCGCAGGCGGGCGGGGTTGGTCATCGCTTCAGCTCCATGGTGCTCCTTCGCGCAGGGCGGGTGCAGCGAATATAACATTGTCCCCGCGCTTGACGCGCCTGGCCTCCACTGTCACACTTCCCACTTCAATTCACTTCCACAGGAGACTACACCATGCATACGAATGATATTGCCCTCCTGTCGGCTGCCTGATCCCGCCACAACCCGCCTTACTGCTGTTCTTCTGGACTGAGCATCGTGTGTTGATGCGCGCCTGATCGCGCGCCGACCTCCGTTTTCCTTTGCCTGCGTGCTATTGCGCGCGGCTTGTGCCCGCGCGCGTCGCGGGCTTGACGAATCCGGGAACACATTCTCACCATGATCCACATCGATTTTGAATCACTGCGCACTATCGGACTGACGCAATCGGTCGCCAGCCAACTCGCCACCATCAACGATCCATCCGAGGGCACGCGCCTGGCGCGCGTCACCGAAATCCACCGCGACTGGGCCGTCATCCACGACGGCGTCGCCGAATCGGGCGCGCGCTCGCTCAATAAACTGATCCAGTCGCTGCACGCGAACGACGCTGCCCTCGCGGTAGGCGACTGGGTACTGGTTGAAACCCACGCCCACGACGAGCAGTGGCTGTCCGAACGGCTGCCTCCGGTGACCCACCTCGCGCGCCGCACCAGCGAGGGGCGCCGCCAGTCACTGGCCAGCAACGTCGACACCGCGCTCCTGGTCATGGGCCTGGACCACGACTTCAACCTGCGCCGGCTAGAACGCTACCTGGCGCTGGCCGAATCGTCCGGCGTCGAACCGGTGGTGGTGCTGACCAAGGCCGATATCGGCCTTGACGTCGAGGAGCGCATGCGCCAGCTCACGGAGCGCCTGCCGCGCCGGGTGCAGGCGTTTGCGCTCAACGCCCTGGGCGACGAACCGGCGCGCGTGCTCGCACCCTGGCTGGCGCCGGGGCAGACGCTGATCCTGCTCGGCACATCGGGCGCGGGCAAGTCGACCCTGACCAATGCGCTGTCGGCCAGCAGCCAGGAGACCGGCGGGGTGCGGCGCGGCGACAACCGCGGGCGCCACACGACCACCGCGCGTTCGCTGCACCAGTGCCCGAGCGGCGCCTGCATCATCGACACCCCCGGCCTGCGCTCGTGGCAGCCGGACGCCGACGAAGCAGCGCTGGCGGCCAGCTTCGACGACATTGGCGAGCTGGCGCGCCATTGCCAGTTCCGCGATTGCGCGCATGAAGAGGAACCCGGCTGCGCGGTGCGCGGCGCGGTCGATCCGGACCGTTTGCTGAACTACCGCAAGCTGCTGCGCGACGCCCGGCGCAGCCAGCAAACGCCGCTCGATCGCATCGCCGCCCGCAACAAGTGGAAGGTGATCATCAAGGCGCACAACACCAAGGAACGGCAGCGTTAAGGCGCCTGCGGGCCGACCCGCTGCTCGACTTTGGCGCGCTCGATGAAACGGGTGACGTCTTCGTCGAGCAGCAGGCCCTCGTCGCGCAGGGCCCGGGCGGCGAGCGCCACCGCCTTGGCGTATTCCAGCCGCGTCGGGTAGCGCTGCGAGAGCGCGCGGCGCGGATCGCCCGCGCGCGGCAGCGCCGCGAACGGCACCGACAAGCCATTCAGGCCGCACAACTGGCCTTCCGCAAAGCCGCCGCGGCGCAGGTTCCAGCCGGCGTAGGTGGCCAGCGGCACCTCGACATCGGGCAGGCGGATGCCTGCGATATCGTGGCCGTCGACGTCGGCCATCGGCACCAGCACCTGATAGCGTTTGTCGGCCGCCGGCTTGGGCGGCAGGCTGGCGTAACCGACCACCGTCAACTCATTCAAGCCTTCCGGATAAGTCACCCCTAACGCGCGCAGGTCCGGAAAACCGACCGCGTCGCGCTGCGGCGGCACCAGCATGGCGTTGCCGATCCGTGGAAAGCGGCTGGCCGGAGGCTCCCTGCCGCTGCGCGCCCACGCCACCAGACGATCGAGCAGCACGCGCACGGCAGGTCCCTGCTGCGCCGTATTATTCGTCCACTTGCAGATGCCGACCGTCGCCCGGCTCGCGGTCATGTGCTGGGTCGACGCCATGAGGTAGGCGCGCACGCCGGCCGGCAGGGCGATATCCTTGCCGGCGCCGTCGGTCACCACCAGCGAGGCGCGGCCCTGCCAGAATTCGGTGCTGCTGTCGACGTGCATCAGCTTGGGGCAGCTGTCGTTCGCCTGGCAGCGCGCGAAAATGCCGTCGGTGGCGCCGCTGACCGGGTCGGTGGTGACGGCATAGCTGAACGGGAACTGGTCGCCGTAGGTCCAGTGGTTCAGGTGCTGGGTGGAGTAGCGTTCCGGCCGGCCGAAGCGGCGGTTGACGAAGCTCTTGCGGCTGCCGGCGAGGAGCGGCATGGCGCCGTCGAATACCCTGCCGCCGCGTGGATCGGCATTGAAACCCTGCCAGATCAGGTCACGCAAGAAGCGTCCCGGCTGCGACACGCCCAGCGCCAGCGTGACGTCCGGTTTGATGTCGGCCAGGGGATTGGGCTGGCCGGCGCCATCGGCGAGGCCGGATTTGAGGTGGCTGGTGACGTCGCGCAGCGCCGCCATGCCCAGGCCCATGACCACCGGGTCAACCGCCTCGTACTGGAACTGGTAGACCGCGCCGGCGTCGAAGCCGCGCGGGCGGGTGATCTCGATCCGCGTGGGACTGGTGTAGCTCCAGGCGCTGGCCGGCAGGATGAGCGGCGCCGCGGTGGCGTGGGCGCGCACGCTCAGCACCGCCCCCGCCTGGCCGGTCGACGCCGCCCGATACGCCAGGTCGATGGCGCCGGTGGGTTTGATGTCGTCGAAGACCTTCTCTTCGACGCTCTGGCCGGTGATCGGCTGGCCGTCCGCGCGCGCCGTGGGAAAGGCGGTGCCGGCCGATTCGCCGTTGGCCGACAGGCCGATATCGCCCTGCCAGCCGATCCACGCCAGCGTATGCCCGCGCCGCATCAGGAAGCCGTTGCCGGCGTCGCCTGCTCCGGCCTCGTTGACCATCTGGAGCGCCAGCTTGCCGCCGCGGTTGGGGATATCGAGCAGGAGCACGCGCGAGGCCCTGGATGCATCGCGCGGTCGCATCACGATCACGTCGGTGCGGTACCTGACCCAGCCGCCGGCGCTGGGCGCCTTGTCGAGGTCCACGATGGCGCGGTTGGCAGGATGATGCGGGTCGATGCGCATATGCGCGATGGCGACGATCTTCTCGTAGGCGCCAGCGTCGTCGAAGACCTTGCCGTCGAAGGCGGGGCCGCGGCTGACGATCTCCAGGCGCTCGACCTGCGCGGCCGGCGAGCCGGTGCCGCCGGGCGCGGCGCAGGAGGCCAGCATGGTGAGCGCGAGAAGGCAGGACAAACGGCGCAGGCAGGTCAATTTCGGCTCCTTGTGAGAGCGAGACGATAGCATGACAGGCCGTGTCAGGCAAAGACCACCGAGCGGTGTGCCGCCGCGCCGGCGGTCACGCCATCGGCGGCGGCCCAGGTGGCGTTGTGCGGCATGCGCGCCACGTCGCCGGCGGCGAACACGCTGGGCACGGTGGTTTCCTGGAACTCGTTGGTGCGCACGTAGAGACCGAGCGGGCCTTCGTCGAAGGCGCATCCGAGCTGCTGCGCGAGCGGACTTGTGGACACCTGCGTGGCCAGGAACGCGGCATCGGCCGGCACCAGCGTGCCATCGGCAAGGGCGATGCCGTCCAGCGCGGGCGCCACGCCACCGAGCGACACCACCGGACTATGTTCGATCCGAATGCCGCGCGCGCTCAGGATCCGCTCCTGCTCCGGGTCGAGCGCGATGCCGTTGGCGCAGTAGGTGACGAACGGCGACCACTCGGCAATCAGCTGCGCCATGTGGGCCGACATCGGCATCATGCCGATCACCGCGAGCTGCCGGCCCAGGAATTCGTAGCCGTGGCAGTAAGGGCAGTGCAGGATCGATGTGCCCCAGCGCTCGCGCACGCCGGGAATCGCCGGGAACTGGTCGACCACGCCGGTCGCCAGGATCAGGCGCTTGCCGCGGATGCGCTCACCGCCGGCCAGGACGATTTCGAAGCCGCCGTCGACCCGGGCCGCGCTGTCGACCGTGGCATCGATGACGCTGGCGCTTGGGTAGGCCAGGAGCTGGCGGCGGGCGTCGTCCATGATGGCGCGCGGGGCGCGTCCGTCGTGGCCGACGAAGCCGTGGGCGGCGGCGGCGAATCGGTTGCGCGGCTGGCCGGCGTCGATCACGCGTACCGGGCGGTTGGCACGCGCCAGTTGAATGGCCGCGGCCATGCCGGCGAAGCTGCCGCCGACGACGATAAAGTCGGTGTCCATAGGGGTATCCATCGTGCGCCTTTCGGGTTGGTTGGCGGCCCGGCCAGCTTGCCGAGCCTTAACGTAACAATGATAGTTACGTTAACTGGCGCTGTCAAGCCGAAGGCAGTCGCGAACGCGGGACCGGCCGGAAGACGTGGTTTTTGCTAAAGTAGCGGGATCATGAAACCTGAACACCTCCAGCTGCTGCTGACCCGCGAGATGCCTTACGGTAAATACAAAGGCCGCGTCATCGCCGACCTGCCCGGCCACTATCTTGGCTGGTTCGCGCGCGAAGGTTTTCCGCGCGGCGAGATCGGCGAGCTGCTCGCGCTGATGTACGAACTCGATCACAACGACCTGCGCAGCCTGCTCGACCCCTTGCGCGCTCGCCGCTGACCGGTACGGTGACGGTCAGGAAATCGCCGGCCCGCGCGGGCGCGGCTGATTGCTGCCTGCCGCCGCGATCACGCGCCGGAAAAACGCGACCAGTTCGGGCACATGGGCGTCGAAGGTGAACTGCGCGCGCTGCGACCACACCTGTTCGCGTAGCGCGTCCATGCGCGGGCGGTCGCGCAGCAAGGCGCCCAGGTGCCCGATCGAATCGTAGAACAGGCCGGTGCCGAGCCGGTGCGACAGCGACTGCGTCGCCACGATGGCGCCTTCGTTACTGCGCTGGATCATCGGCAGGCCGGCTGCCGCCAGGGTGGCCATGCGCGCCGGATAATTCAGGTCATCCCAGTTGGCGCGCCGCAGTTCGCCGTCGTTGGTGCTGGCGAAGGCATGCAGCCAGCCGGCGTCGTAGCGCGAGAATTCCTCCACCCAGCGCGACTGGTCGACATTGGCATGCAGGTGCAGATGGCGAGGCGCCAGGCGCCGTGCGTCGGCTATCCATTGGCGCCACTGGCCGTGCGTGAAGTCGCCGTAAAAGTGCAGGTGGATGCCCTGGGCCGCCAGTTCGCCCACGGTGTGGGGATGCAGGCCGATGGGGCGGCCGGGAACGACGGTGTGGACTTCGCCGCCGTCCGCGGCGGACAGCAACCTGGTGCGCGCCTCGCCAAACCAGCTGGCCTTGGGCAGGTCGCCATCGAGCACATGGCAGGGCTTGGACGTCGACAGACCCGGCAGCACGGTATCGAACCAGTCGCGCATTTCCGGGCTGCTGAAGATGCAGCCGTCGGCAAGCTCGAACAGCGCCACCAGCTGCGGCCACGTGCCTTTTTCAAGACAGATGAACGGGCCTTCCTTGAAGTGCCACACGAACGGTACGCCGGGTGTGGCCAGCAACAGCTGGTGGCAAAACGGCACCGCCTGCCAGTTCAGCTGGGCGTGGATGATGTCCGGCCGCAGCTGCCCAACCGCCTCGGGCCAGCGACCGAACGGCAGCTCGCGCACATGCCCGAACGGCAGCGGCCCGACCGTGTTGTACCAGTACGGCTCGCGCATCCACAGCCCGTGCAGCGTGTGGCCCCGCTCTTCCAGCGCCAGCACCCGGTCGGCGTTGTACGCCAGTTCGCCGGCCAGCAGGATGTTCAAGCCATCTTCGGCAGCCGGCGTGGGCGGGCGCGCGCGCATGGCGCGGTACTGCGCCACCTCGTCGATCGCGTTGCCGGCCGTGGTGTGAAAGCGCAGCGGCTCGCGCACCCGGTAATGCTGGCGAAACGGGTTGATGCCGCCCACCGGCTCCTGCATCAGCTTATGGCGCTGGGCCGGGTGGCTGGTCCATTCGCAACTGAGCTGGCCGGTGCCGGTAAACGAACCTTGCTCGCGCAGGCGCCCCCAGAACAGGCGTTCCAGGTCGTCCGATTCGAGCTCGTCGCGGTCGGTCCAGCGCAACTCGCTCCTGCGGTACATGCACTGGACCAGCTGCAGCGCGGTGCCGGCGATCAGGCCGTCGGCCTCGCGGTTGTAATGATGGCGCACGCCCGCGTATGCGAGAACGGCGTCGGGCCGGGCCTGCAGCGCCGCGCACAATGTGGCCAGGTGCTCGCGGTAAAACACGTCGTCGCTGGGCAGGCAGGCGATCAGCGGCGCGCGCGCCAGGTTCAGCGCGCAGTTCAGGGCATTGCCCAGGCCCGTGTTGTGCGGCAGGCGCCGGTAGCGCACGCGTTCATCGCGCAGGAACGGTTGGACCACGCCGGCCGTGTCGTCGGGCGAGCCGTCGTCGATGACGATGGCTTCCCACGCGCCAAGGGACTGGGCCAGCAGGCTGTCGAGCGCGCGCCGGATGAAGTGGCACTGGCCGTACGTCGGCATCAGCACGGTGACCTGCGGTTCGGTTGGGAAAGGGCTTGTCAAAGCGGACTCTTCAAAGGGTGGTTGACCTGTGAAGAAAGCATGCGCGGAAAATGCGCGCCCTGTTTGATGTTGAACAGAGGTGCGCGCAATGAGCGCGCTGGCGCCTCAGCGGCTCACCATCAGCCGTTTCGCTTCGCGCTGCATGCGGGCAAATTCATCGGCGCACACCGCCTGGCTGAACAGGTAGCCTTGCAACTGGTCGCAGCCGAGGTCGCGCAAAAAGGCCATCTGCTCGGGGGTTTCGACGCCTTCGGCCACGATTTCCTGCCGCAATTGCTGGGCCATCGTCACGATCGCACGCGCGATGGCGCAATCGTTTTCTTCGTACGGCAAGCCGATCACGAACGAGCGGTCGATTTTTAATGTGCTGATCGGGAATTTCTTCAGGTAGGCCAGGCTCGAGTAGCCGGTGCCGAAGTCGTCCAGCGCCAGCGCCAGGCCCATGGCCACCAGTTCGTTCATGATCGCGATGATGCCGTCGGTGCCGCGCACCAGCAGGCTCTCGGTTATCTCCAGCATGATCTGCGCCGGCTCCACGCGGTGCCGGTCCAGCACGTCGCTGATGCGGCCCGGCAGACTGCGGTCGAACTGGCGCGCCGACACGTTGATCGCAATCGGCGGCATGGACAGGCCGGCGTCGTCCCACGCGCGGACCTGGCGGCACGCTTCATTCATCACCCAGTTGCCGATATCGAAAATCAGGCCCGTCTCCTCGGCCAGCGGAATGAACACGCCCGGCGAAATCATGCCGCGCTCCGGATGGCGCCAGCGGATCAGTGCTTCGGCGCCGACGATGCGGCCGCTGCGCAGGCTCACCTTGGGCTGGTAGTGCAGCTCGAACTGGTTTCCGGCCAGGGCTTCGCGCAGCTCGGTTTCCAGGCGCAGGCGCTCGCGCGCGCGCTGGTCCATTTCGTCGCGGTAGAACAGGAAGCCGCCGCTGCCGAATTCGCCGGCCTTGGCCAGCGCCACCTCGGCAAAGCGCAGCAGCGAGGCCGTATCCATGCTGTCGTCGAGGTACAGCGCGATGCCGATATTGGCGCTCACCTGCAGGCCGTGGCCCGCCACCAGCAGCGGCGCGGCCAGGGTCGCGAGCAGCTTTTGCGCGACGATGCCGGCGTGCTCGCGCTGTCCGATAGTGGGCAGGGCAATGGCGAATTTGCTGCCGTCGATGCGCGCCAGGATGTCGGGCTCGCGCAGCACGCTGCGGAACTGGCGCCCCACCATGCACAGCACGTCATTGGCCACGTCGTGGCCGAGCGTGTCGCTGATGGCGCCGATGCGGTTCACTTCAACCACCATCAGCGCGCCGTATTCGTTGCCGCGCCGCGCTTCGTTGAGCACCTGTCCGACCAGGTGATTGAACAGCGAGCGGTTCGGCAGGCCGGTCAGGCTGTCGTAGTTGGCCATGCGCTGCATGCGCGCTTCGGCGTCCTTGTGCACGCTGATGTCGGAAAACAGCGAGAACGTATGCGTGATCCTGCCCTCGGCATTGCGCACCACGCTGATGGTGACCGATTGCGGAAACAGCTCGCCATTTTTGCGCTTGCCGACAATCTCGCCGCGGAACGGGCCGTTGCCCTGCATGGCGGCGCGCACCTTGGCGCGGAACTCGGCGTCATGCACGCCGGAGCGCAGCAGGTCGGGCGTCTGCCCGATCGATTCGGCCGCCGAGTAGCCGGTGATGCGGGTGAACGAACTGTTGATCGACACAATGCGCTCGCTGGCGTCGGTAATGAGCACGCCCTGGTCGCTGTCTTCGATGATGCGCGCGTACAGGCGGATCTTGTCTTCCTCGCTCAGGTGTTCGGCCAGCGGCGAGAGGTGCACCAGCATGCCGATCGCTTCGCCGTCGTCATCGTGGATCAGCGACAGCGCCAGCCGCACCCAGATCACGTCCCCGCTCTTGCGGCGGCGCCGCACTTCGACCAGGCAGCTGCCATGTTCGAGGAACAGTTCGGCGATGCCCGGATCGGCTTCATCGGTGTCGTCGGCGTACAGGAACAGCACGTGCTGGCCGATCGCTTCCTCGCTGGTGTAGCCGAACACCGCTTCGGCGCCGCGGTTCCAGCTGGTGAGGTAGCCGGACAAATCGAGCACGATCACCGGTTCGTCGGACGCTTCGTAGGTGTCGGCGTGGTGCCGCAGCAGGCGCCGCGCCGGCGGTTGCTGCGCTTCTTTCGCCAGCAGCAGCTCGGCTTCGAGCCGCACCAGCATCTGGGTCAGCGCACTGCCCTCCATCTCGCGCGCGATGCGCACGAGGTCGAGGCTGCGGTCGAGGGCCGATTCAGCCATGATGACGCGCGCCGCTGTCGCGCAAGGCGCCCAGCATCCAGCGGTTCGCTTCGATGATGGCGGCGTTGAAGTCGCACGGCGTCATTTGCAGGGCCATGACGCGCGCCGCCACCGCATCGGGTTCGCCCCGTTCGGCGCATTCGACCAGGTCCAGCAGCGCGCCCAGTTCACCGTCGCGGTGCAGCAGCGCGCCCAGTACCGCATCGCTGATCGAGAGCGGCGCCAGGATGGCGGGCAGCGGCATGCCGAACAGGACCCCGAGCAGCGAAAACATCCCGGTCATGAATGCCTGCTCCTGGGTGAGCTTGTCCAGGCCGCGCGTACGGGCCAGCAGTTCGAGCGAGCGCGCCCGCACCGACACGCGTGCCAGCAGCATGGGCGAGCGGATGTCATCCTTGTTGGCGGCGAACAGCATCAGATTGAGCCAGCGGCGCAGTTGCTGGCGTCCGAGGATCAGCAGCGCCTGGCCGAAGCTGGTGATGCGCCGCACCACGCCCATGCCGAGTGAATTGACAAGACGCAGCAGCTGGTACGACAGGGTCGGGTCGAGCCGCAGCAGCGCTTCGATTTCGTGGGTGTCGGCGTCGGCGGCGACCAGTTGCACCAGCTGAAGGGCGAGCGCGCGCGATGCCGCCTGGCGGGCCGCCTCCCTGGCCGGTGCGGCCATGCACCAGTCGCCATCGATCCAGCGCGCTTCGGGCGGCAGCAGCACCGCGCTCAGGCGCTCGTCGGCGCAGTACAGGCTGCGCGCGGCCAGCTCGGTCCAGCCCTGGCCGCGCAGCACATCGGCCAGCCGCGCATCGAGGCCGCTCCGGTACAGGCACGGAAACTCATCGCACAAGGCGCCCAGCGCTGCCACGATGGATGGCGCGACGAGCGCATCGTCCGCTGCCGCGGCGGCCGCTGCCGCGCCAACGTCGATCAGCAGACCGGAGGGCAAGCCGCGGCGGTCCGCTAATACGCGTAAAACTAGGAGTGGCGCCGGGCTCGAGCAGGTCATTGGGATCGAGGGGGGGGGTGGGTAACAGTGAAGGCCATGGTACCCCCGAGTTATTTACCCCCACCAACGTTTCGATCAAGAACTAAGGTGATTCGCGGAAAAAAATCTCCCGCTATCAAGCAGGTGTTGCAAATCCGCCCGGCGCAAAATCGGCCAGTTGCGCGAACAGGCCGGGGCGCTGCATGCGCTCGCGCCACCAGCGCAGGGCCGCGCCCTCCTCGCCCACGCGCCAGGCCAGGTAAAAGGTTTCGGCGCCGCGCACTTCCTCGACCTGTTTTTCAACCAACAGCCCGCGCTCGATGGCCGGGCGGGCGCAGGCTTCGGGCAGAAAGCCGAAGCCCAGGCCGGCGATCTGCAAATCGTATTTGGCTTGCATGGTCGGCACCGTCAGCGCGTCCTGCCCCAGCAGCAGGCCGACCGTGCGCGCCGCCATGTTGCGCGCCGAATCGGCCACCACGATGGCGCGGTGGTTCTGCAACTGGCTGCGTCCGAGCGGTTCGGGCATGCCGGCCAGCGGATGGCCGGGCGCGACGGCGAACACGAAGGGCATGGAACCGATCATGCGCGCCACGTAGCCGCCGCCGGCCGGACCGTCGCCGGCCACGCCGACCAGCAGGTCGACGCGGCGGTCGAGCAAGGCTTCCCATGGACCGGACAGGGTTTCCTGCACGATGCGCAGGCGCGTCTGCTGCGCTACTTCATAGAACGCGCGGATGTCGTCCCGCAGCGCGAGCGCGGAAAACATCGAATCGATGCCGATGCCCAGTTCGGTTTCCCAGCCGGACGCGACCCGGCGCACGCGGTGTTCCAGGTCTTGCGCGGCCTTGAGCAGGTAGCGCCCTTCGGTGAGCAGTTCGCGCCCGGCCGGGGTGAGCAGGATGCGCGGGCCGTTGCGCTCGAACACTTGCACTCCCAGGTCGTCCTCCAACTTGGCCACGGTGTAGGAAATGGTCGAGGGTACCCGGTGCAATTCCTGCCCGGCCTTGGAGAAGGACCCGCGGCGGTCGATGGCGTCGATGATCAGCAGTGCTTCCAGGCTCAGTTTTAGCATTCGATTTTTTCGATCATAGGAGACAAAATTTTCCGTTTTTTGATTCGCTCGACGCCCCCTATACTAGCTTCATCGGTGCAGCGAAACAGAAATCCACCGATAACGTGGATCGAAATTATTGCACATTAACTTTAAAGAAACGGAGCAAATCATGTTAGAAATTCGTCCAGGCGCAGAACGTGGCAACGCAAACCATGGCTGGCTGCAATCCAAACATACGTTTTCTTTCGGTCACTATCACGATCCGAAACAGACCGGCTTCGGCCCGCTGCTGGTGATCAATGAAGACAAAGTAGCGCCTTCGCAAGGCTTCGGCACCCACGGCCACCGCGACATGGAGATTATTTCCTACGTGCTGGAAGGGGCGCTGGAACACAAGGACAGCATGGGCACCGGTTCCGTATTGCACTATGGCGATGTGCAGCGGATGAGCGCCGGAACCGGGGTGCGGCACAGCGAGTTCAACGGCTCGGCGACGGCGCCGGTGCATTTTCTGCAAATCTGGATCCAGCCGAACGTGACCGGCATCGCGCCGAGCTACGAAGAGAAACACTTCACGCCGGAAAGCAAGATCGGCCAGCTGCGCCTGATTGCGTCGAGCGACGGACGCCAGGATTCGGTGCTGATTCACCAGGATGCAGCGATTTATGCGGGCATTCTGAACGGTGGCGAGGCGATCGAGCACCCGCTGGCCGCAGGACGCACCGGGTATGTGCACCTGATTCGCGGCTCGCTGACGGTCAACGGCGTCCAGCTCAAGGGCGGCGATGCGGTGAAAATGACGCAGGAGAGCGCGGTCAGGATCGAGAACGCCGAGGCGGCCGAGGTGCTGGTGTTCGACTTGCCGTATTGACAGGCCGCCGACGTTGCGCACCATCGGCGACACGCACCCCTGCGCATCCTCCGCACGCCCGGCAGTTAACTGGTGACCGTGCGCAGGCGCTTGGCAACATCGGCCAGTCTGTATGGCTTGGCGATCAGGTCGAACTGCGCAAGCGCTTCGCCGAACTGCTCCCGCAGCGGGCCGCTCATGTAGCCGGACGTGAGGAGGATTTTGATCTCGGGCATCAGCTCCCTGGCGGCCTGCGCGAGCGCCACCCCGTTCATGTCGGGCATCACGACGTCGGTAAACAGCACTTTGATATCAGGATGCTGCCGCAGCAGATGCATCGCCTCCGCCCCGCTGTTGGCGGCGATCGCGTCGTAGCCCAGGCTTTGGAAGATGGCGACCGTCATGTCGAGCACATCGGGCTGGTCATCGACGACGAGCGCTCTATCGACACTTGGCACTTCAGGCTCGCTCCCGTGCTGCGCAACCTGCGTCGGGAAGTACAGGGAAATGCAGGTTCCTTGTCCCACAGCCGACTTGAGGACGAGGTGGCCGCCCGATTGCTGCATGAGCCCGTACACCTGGCTCAGGCCGAGGCCGGTTCCCTTGCCTACCGCTTTGGTCGTGAAAAAAGGTTCGAGCGCACGGGCCGCGACCTCGGGCGCCATGCCGGCCCCATTATCGCTGACGGAAATCACCGCATACGTGCCGGCAGGCAGCCGATCAATTTCATTTTCCTCCAGCAAGGCCTGGCGCGTTTCCAGCGTGATGGATCCGTCTTCGCCTACCGCATCGCGTGCATTGATCACCAGATTGAGAAGTGCCGATTCGAACTGCGAGACATCGGTCTGCACCCTGCCGACGGGTTCCTTTGTAATGACAAACCGGACCGAGTTGGGAACCGCCCGCCGCAGCACCGCTTCGAACGACGCGATGATATGGTTGATATCGAGCACTTCGAGGGTCAGTGGCTGTTGACGCGCGAACGCCAGCAATTGGCCGGTCAGGGCGGCCCCGCGCTGCGCGGCGCGCTCCATGCTGTCGATGATCTTGCGGTGTTGCGCCGTATCCGATGGCGTCCCACGCAATAAATCGATCCCGCTGCAGATCACATTCAACAGGTTATTGAAGTCGTGCGCGATGCCGCCAGTCAGCTTGCCGATGGCCTCCAGTTTTTGCGATTGCGCAAGCGCTTCCCGGGTGCGTTCCAGCACGAGCGCCGCCTCGCGCCGCTCCGTAATATCGCGGGTAATCTTGGCAAAGCCGATCAGCTGCCTTGCCGAGTCGAATACAGGATCGATCACGACGTGGGCCCAGAAGCGCGTGCCGTCACCGCGCACTCTCCACCCTTCCGTCTCGTAGCGTCCGTCGTGCTGCGCCGTCAGCAGCGCTTTCTCCGGAACTCCGTTGAGCCTGTCCTCTTCGGTATAAAAGCGCGAAAAATGGCTTCCTTTGACTTCGTCGAAGACCAGCCTTTTGATCCGCTTGGCGCCCTCGTTCCAGTTGGTGATCAGCCCGGCTGGCGACAACATGTAGATGGCATAATCGGTCACGCTTTGTACCAGCAGCCGGAAGCGCTCTTCGCTTGCGTGCAGCGCTTCGGCCGCGCGGCGCTTTTCGGTGATATCCCGCGTAATCTTTGTATATCCCAACAGCACATCGTCGGATCCGAAGATGGGATCGATGACGACGTTGGCCCAAAACAGGGACCCGTCCTTGCGCACCCGCCAGCCCTCATCTTCAAATTTGCCGGTCGTGCGGGCCACATACAGCGCCTTGTGCGGCACACCGCTGGCCCGGTCCTCGAGCGTGTAAAACGTCGAAAAGTGCTTGCCGATGATTTCATCCGGCGTGTAACCCTTGAAGCGTTCCGCGCCCGCGTTCCAGCTCACCACGTCGCCATCGGCCGAGAGCATATAGATCGCGTAATCGGTGACTTTTGAAATGAACAGCTTCAGGCGGTCGGCCTCGAGATAGGATTGAGACATGGCAACTCTATAGCTTAAAATACAAGTGTACTCTTTTTTGTCCAGGCAGCAAGCCCAAAAAGCAGCCATTGACGGAGGGGCTATTAGAGCCCCTCCCCCAACGGCCCCACCCGATTTCCGCTACACTTGCGGCTACAGCAATAGATTTGAGAACATGGCCATGCCCTCCCCCGTCACTGAAGAACTCCTCGATTACACCACCTCGTGCGCGCTGCCCACTCCCTGGGCGCAGTTCACCCTGCACGCCTTTGTCGAGCACGCAACGGGCAAGGAGCACCTGGCGATGACCCTGGGCGACATCGGCGACGGCGAACCGGTGCTCGCGCGCGTCCACTCCGAATGCCTCACCGGCGATGTGCTGTTTTCGCAACGCTGCGATTGCGGTGCCCAGCTCGAAGGCGCGCTCAAGCGCATCGCCGAGGAAGGGCGCGGCATCCTGCTCTACCTGCGCCAGGAAGGACGCGGCATCGGCCTGGTCAACAAGATGCGCGCCTACCGCCTGCAGGAAGCCGGCGCCGACACGGTCGAGGCCAACCTGGCTCTCGGCTTTCACGCCGATGCCCGCAACTACGAGCTGTGCCAGCCGATGTTCGCCCATTTCGGCATCCACGCGCTGCGCCTGATGACCAACAACCCGCGCAAGATCGATGCGATGGAAAAACTCGGCGTCACCGTCAGCGAACGCGTGCCCCTGCTGGTGAACCGCAACGCCTTCAATAACAGCTATCTGAACACCAAGGAAGCCAAACTCGGCCACATGATGACCCCGCTGGCCGAGCCCGTTGCGCAGGATGGCGAACTGTAAGGCCCGTAACGCGCGCAAATAAGCTAAGCTGGTGGCAAGATAGCGGAAACAGCTCTTGCCACCGAAGGATTGCATGAAATTTGTCAATACTGCAGTGCTTGCTTATTGTTTCGCCGCCCATGCGATCGCGGCGGCCCCGCCCGCGGCGCCTCCCGCGCCCGTCCGCCCGCCCGCTTCCCTGACCATTCCCGCCGTCGTGCCACCGCCAGCACCGGCCGTCATTCCGCCGGGCGCCGAGCCCCCGGCGGCCAGCACGCCCGAAGTCGAAGAAAACGCCGCCCTGCCACCGCCGTCCTCGGCCGCGCAAAAGGTGTATTCCGCCGCCAAGGGCGACCTGTTGCAAATCCGCATGCTGCTCAAGAACGGGCGCAGCCAGTCGACCGTGGGCTCGGGCTTCATGGTCGGCACCAGCAACCTGGTGTTGACCAATTACCACGTGGTGTCGCAGATGGCGCTCGACCCCGATGTGTACGTGGGCGAATATATCGATACCGACGGCAAGAGCGGCCCGGTCGAGCTGCTCGCCGTGGACGTGCTGCATGACCTGGCGGTGGTGCGCATCAACCGCAACGGCAGCGGCTTTTTCAATATCCCCGAGAAACTGGTGAAGCTGACCCAGGGCCAGTATCTGTATTCGCTGGGCAACCCTCTCGACCTCGGCTTCGCCATTTCGGAAGGCTCGTACAACGGTATCATCACGCGCAGCTTTTACGACCAGCTGATGTTCACCGGCCCGATCAACTCGGGCATGAGCGGCGGTCCCAGCGTGACCGTGGCCGGCGACGTGGCCGGGGTGAACGTGTCGAAGCGGCGCGATGGCGAATTGATCAGCTTTCTGGTGCCGGTGCGCTATGCCCAGGAATTGCTGAAAAAAGTCGCGGCGCAGACCAGCGCGCCCACGGATTTCAATCCCCTGATCGGCCAGCAATTGCTGGCGCACCAGCGCGGCATGATCGACCGCCTGCTCGACTCTCCGCTCTCGCTCAAGACCATGGGCCCGTACCAGGTGCCGGTGCGCGAGTCGGAACAGGTGCGCTGCTGGGGGCGCTCCAACGTCAAGGCCAAAGCGACCTTCAACGCCGACACCATGGCCTGCGCGATGGAGTCCGCCATCTTCGTGTCGGACTCGCAGCAGACCGGGCACGTATCGATGACGCACCAGTACGTGCGCTCGGCCATCCTGGACCCGGCGCGCTTCGCGGTGCTGGCATCGACCCTGTTCAAGACCGATAACCTGGGCAGCACCAAGGACACGCGCATGACCGGACCCATGTGCACCGAAAAATTCGTCAAGACCAAATCGCTCCCGCTGCGCGCGGTGACCTGCGTGCGCGCTTACCGCAAGTTCGCGGGCTTGTACAACTTCACCCTGCTCACCGCCAGCACCGACGACGCCCGCGCCACCTTGCAGAGCCGTCTGGACGTCTCCGGCGTCTCGTACGAAAACGGCCTGCGCACCACGCGCGCCTTCCTCGAAGCGCTGGCGCGCGGGCACAAACAATGAACGCGCCCTACTTCATCGAAACGCTGGCGCGCAACGGCGACGTGCTGCACCGGCACCAGGTCAACACGCTGCCGATCCGCTTCGGCCGCGGCTACGACAACGACTTCATTCTCGACGATGCCTTCGCCGCGCCGCGCCACGCCGTGCTCGAAGCTGACGAGCATGGCCAGGCCGTGCTGCGCGACCTCGGGACCAAAAACGGCGTGGTCCACCTGGGCCGGCGCAAGACCAGCCTGGTGATGACCGGCGACACCGTGATCCGCATCGGCCACACCAGCCTGCGCGTGCGCGGGGCCGACTTTCCGGTCGGGCCGGAGATGGTCGACCGCACCATGCACGGCTGGGAGGGCGGCATCCCGGGCCTGGTCGGCATGCTGCTGATCGGCGCCTTCGCGCTGCTTACCACGTGGCTGAGCGACACCCAGCCGTTCCAGCTGATCCGCTACCTGCTCGCACTGGCCTACGGTGTCGGCGCCGGCCTGGTATGGAGCGGCGCGTGGGCTTTCGCCAACCGCCTGTTCGGGCGCCACGCGCGGCTCGGGCGCCACCTGTTCATTGTCGGCTGCGGCCTGACGGCGATACTGGTCTACAAAATGGCATCGAGCGCCGCGGCCTACGCATTCTCGCTCGAAGCGCTGACCGGCTACAGCTCGCACGTGGTGATCGCCATCGTGGCCGGCGTGATCTTCTTTCACCTGGGGACGGTCAAGCCGCACCAGACCCGCCGCTTCGGACTGGCCTGCCTGATCCTGGCCCTGATCGGCTCGGGCCTGACCCTGATCAGCAACCAGCAGCGCTACGGACGCATGGCCGACGAACTGTTCATGTCGGTGCTGATGCCGCCATCGGCACGCGTCAGTCCCGACCACAGCGTCGATGAATTCATGGGCGACGTCGCCGCCATGAAGGCCACGCTCGATGCCGAACGCAGCGAGAAGGTCAAGAGCGACAGCGGCGAGGACTGAGCCCCATCAGGCTTTCCTGGCCATCAGCGGATGCAGCGTTTCGCCGCGCGCCAGCATGGCCGCAAAGGTGGCGATGCGGCGCGCGCGCGTGTCGGGCTTGACGGCGGTCTGGATGCGAAACAGCACCGCGTAGCGATTCTGCCCGTTGAGCGTGGCGAAAAATTCGCGCGCCCCGGGGTGCGCATCGAAGGCCGCTTCCAGGTCGGGCGGCACCTGCGCCGTGCTGGCCGGCTCGTACGCCGCGGCCCAGCGGCCATCGTTTTGCGCGCGCTCCACCTCGGCCAGGCCGGCCGGCTGCATCTTGCCCTCGGCGATGTAGCCGAGCGCCTTGTCGCGGTTCACGCGCGACCAGATGCTCCTGGCGCCGCGCGGCGTCCAGCGCTGCAGCCAGTGATGCTGGTCCTCGCTGCGTTTCTGGCCGTCGATCCAGCCGAAACACAGCGCCACTTCCAGCGCCTCCTGGTACGTCACGGTCGCCTCCGGCGCGCCCTTCTTCGCGTGGCGCAGCCATACCCCGCGCGAGCCGGCATGGTGTTCGGCCAGCCACTGCGCCCATGCCGCCTGCGAGGCGAATGCGCGCGGGGCGTCATCTTGCGCCAGCGGTGTCTCCAATGTGCCTGCCATCCGGTTTCTCCCGATTCTTTGACATGGCAGACAGAATACGCAATCATCAGCGCTTCGGCCAGCCCCTGCGTCATTCACCCCACCCAATCATGCGACTTCAACGCTCCACCATCGTCATCGGCGTCGCCTGGCTGCTGTTCTGGACGCTGATGGTATCGGTCGCCGTCGAAGACTATCTGCGCGATGGCGGCAAGACGCTGTGGCAGCCGGTGCTGTGGGAAAGCTCCTCGATGCTGGCCGCAACGGGCCTGCTGGCGCTGCAGCGGCGCCTGACGCGCAAGTACGACCATCTGCTGGCGACGCCGTGGCGCTGGTTCGGCCTGCAGGCGCTGTTCCTGCCGATGTACTGGGTGGCGTTCGTGCCGATCGCATTCGGCATCCGCCATGGCGTGTACGCGCTGGCCGGCATGCGCTACGAACACGAAGCCTGGGGGCCGACCTTCTTTTACGAGTCGCTCAAGCTGTCGGTGTTCGTCGGCCTGTTCGTGGTGATCGTGTTCGGCATCCTGTCGTACCGGCAGCTGCTGGAAGCGAAGCTGCGCGCCGAAAAGGCCATCGCCCTGTTGCGCGAGGCGCACCTGCAACGCCTGCGCCAGCAGATGCAGCCGCACTTCCTGTTCAATGCGCTCAACACCATTTCGTCCCTGATGCATACCGACGTGGCGCGCGCCGACGCCACGCTGATCGAACTGGCCGACGTGCTGCGCGCCACGCTCGACGTGGGCGAACTGCAGGCCGCGCCGCTGTCGACCGAACTGCGGCTGGTGCGCGGCTACGCGCGCGTGATGCAGGAGCGCTACGCCGAGCGCGTGACCATCGCATGGCGCATCGACGACGAGGCGCTGGCCTGCCCCGTGCCGGTGATGAGCATCCAGCCGCTGCTCGAAAATATCTTCAAGCACACCGTGGAGAAGCGGCGCGAGACGGCGCACATCGCAATCAGCGCCAGCCGCCGCGACGGCATGCTGGTGGTGACCCTCGACGACGACATCGGCACCCTGGCGCCCGATGCGCCGCCCGGGGTGGGCCTGTCCAACCTGCGCGAGCGCATGGCGGCCCTGTACGGCGAGCGCGCCAGCCTGGCCCTGTCGCCGCTGGCGCCGGGCGGGGTGCGCGCGCAAATGAGGGTGCCATGCGCATCCTGATCGTCGACGACGAGCGCCCCGCGCGCGACAGGCTGCGCCATCTGTTGGCGCAGGAAGCTGGAGTCGAAGCCATTGCGGAAGCGCGCGATGCTGTCGATGCCATGCAGCAGATCGCGGCGTTCGCACCGGACGCGCTGTTTTTGGATATCCAGATGCCCGAGGTGAGCGGCCTCGAACTGGCCGCGTCGCTGCCCGCGCCGGCGCCGCTGATCGTGTTCGCGACCGCGCACGACCAGTATGCCGTGCAGGCCTTCGACGCCAACGCCATCGATTACCTGCTCAAGCCCTACGACCAGGCCCGCCTGCGGCGCGCCTTGCAGCGCCTGCGCGAACGCCTGCTGGCGCGCAGCGCGCAGCCACTGCCGCCGTTCGCGGGCGAGCATGCGCTGCGCCAGTTGCTGGTGACCGAACGGGGTGTCACGCGCGTGATCCGCGTCGACCGGATCGGGTGGATCGAGACCGCCGACAATTACGTGGTGCTGCATACGGCCGGCGAGCAGCCGCTGATGCGGCAGACGCTGGCCGGCCTGCTCGACAAGCTGGGACCGGGATTCGTACGCTGCCACCGGCGCGCGGCCGTGCAGCTGGCATGGATCGAGCGGATCGACACGCTCGACAAAGGCGACTGCGAACTGGTGCTGCGCGACGGCGCGCGCGTGCCGTGCAGCCGGCAGTACCGGGCCGCCGTCATGGCGCTGTTGTAAGGCCGTGCCGTAAGGCCGTGCCGTAAGGCCGCGCGCCGGTTCGCCCCACCGTGATCCCGGCTCGCCCCATGTCGCTGGCGCGCTTGGGCGTGTTGATTCAGGCTGGGGTTTTCCACTCACGGAACGCGCCATGACTTCTTCCCCCGCCCGACTCTGGTTCCTCGACTGGGTCCGCATCCTCGCTTTTTTCGTGCTGATTCTCTACCACGTCGGCATGTATTACGTGACGTGGGACTGGCACGTCAAAAGTCCGTTCGCCAGCCATGCCATCGAGCCGCTGATGCTGCTGTCGTCGCCGTGGCGCCTGGGACTACTGTTCCTGGTGTCCGGCGTGGCATCGAGCCTGATGCTGGCAAAGATTGGCGCCGGCCGCTTCCTGCGCCGGCGCAGTGCGCACCTGCTGCTGCCGCTCATCTTCGGCATGCTGGTGATCGTGCCGCCGCAGGCGTACTTCGAAGTGGTGGAAAAGGTGGCCTACCAGGGCGGCTACGCCGACTTCATGCAGCTCTACTTGGGCCGTTACCGCGGGTTCTGCCGGGGCACCGATTGCCTGATCATGCCGACCTGGAACCATCTGTGGTTCGTGGCCTACCTGTGGGTGTACACGCTCCTACTGGGCGGCCTGGTCATCGCGTTTGGTGCGCGTTTCGACCGGCTGGCCGCGCGCGTCGGCGCACTGCTGGCCGGATGGAAGATCATCGTGCTGCCGGTGGCGGTATTGTCCATCGGGCGCATGGCGCTGATGTCGCGCTTTCCGACCACGCATGCGCTGGTGGACGACTGGTTCAACCACGCGACCTATCTGTTCCTGTTCCTGCTCGGCGCCATGCTCGCGCGCACGCCGCAATGTTGGCCGCGCCTGGAAGCGCTGCGCTGGCATGGCCTGGGAATGGCGGCGGCCGGCTGGGCCGCGCTGACCATCTATTATGCCCTGCCGGATGACCTGGTTTCCGCGCAGGTGGCCGCACCGCTGATGCACGCGCAGCGCATCGTGTATTGCCTGTTCGCGTGGAGCGCAATCGTGGCCGTATTGGGATTTGCGCACCACCACCTCAATCGCGACAGCGCCAACCGGCGTTATCTGGCGCAGGCGGTGTTCCCCGTGTATATCGTGCATCAGACGCTGATCGTCGTGACCGCGCATGCGATCCAGCCGGCCAGGCTGGCGCCACCGGTCGAAGCACTGGTGCTGATCGTGCTGACCTTGACCCTCAGTTTTGGTGTAGCCGACATTGTGCGGCGCTCACGCGTGCTGGGGCCGCTCTTCGGCATCGCGCCCCGCGCCAGCGCGCACGCGGTTACCGCGGCGGGCAAGCAGCCCGCCGCGGCAACTGCGTGACAGCGTCCGGCCGGCTCCATGCCGGCCGGACTCCGGCGAGTACTCTTAGCTGTTCTTGCCGGTGCTGGCGCTACCGGCTTTCCCGCTGGCGGAGCTGCCGGCCTGGCCAGCCGAGGCAGCGCCCGCACTGGTGCTGTTGCCCTGCATGCTGCCGTGCATGTCGCTCTGGCTGCTGCCAGCCGAACCGCCCTGCGCGTTGCCAGCCTGGCCGCTCTGCATGCTGGTGCTGCCGCGCACTTCGGTGCTGCCGTTACCACGCCATGCGCCCGCGTTCTGGGTAAACGGATCGCTGAACTTGCGCATGCTTTCCTGTTGATTGCGTACGCTGCGCTCGGTTTCTTCGGAAGCGACGCGGGCCACTTCGTCAGCCAGGGCGCGCGCGGTGCGGGTGGTTTCCTGCACATGCTGCTCGGTCACGCGGGCCAGCTCGACCTGCGCATCGGCAGCCACGCGGGAAATGTGCTGTTGATAGGCGCGCAGTTTTTCGGTGGCAGGCTGGGCGCGCGATGCGGCTGCACTGATCACGTCGGTCTGGCGGTCGGCCGTCAGCAGTTGCTGGCTGCTGATGGCGGTCTCTTCCAGCAAGGTCTGGGTCAGCTGAATGTTCAGATTGCACAGTTGCTGGAACGAATTGAACAACGATTTCGACATATCGTTGAGGAAAGAAACTTGTGCGTCCAGGTGGCTTCGCACAGCGGGAGTCACGGATTGTGAATATGGAAACATGTAGACCTCGATAAAGTAGTTTTTTCAAATAAACGGAGTTGCTGTACCGGGGACAAGCGGCCTGGTGTGTGACCCTTATCGCGCCGCCGCAGCGCAGGCGTGGTGAAAGCTCCTTGTCTCGTATCAAACCTTCTGCAAGATCTTGTCTTCAGCACGAGCCCCAAGACTAGGCGACAAGAGCGATCAGAGTTTGATATAGATCAAATGTGTTCAAGTCGGCAACGTTCCCAACAGCCTTGCGGGCTTGAAACGGTGCAAGTGTGCTGCATTGCACCAAAAGCATGCCGTTTTCCTGCCCGCGCGGCGCCGCCGCAGGGGAAACAGCCGCATTCGGCCATGGCGTGAAACTTGCATGGATGCACACACTAACCAACTCGACAAGGGAGCGCTGCCATGCTGCTGAAAAATGACTTGCTCTATTACCCGGCGCAGGCGCGCACGATCCGCATCCTGTGGATCGACAGCGCCGCCAGCGTCGCCTACACCTTCGAACTGGGCGCGAAAGGCGCGCATCCGGTGCTGGCGCCGCTCGCGACGCTGAGCGCCGACCTGCGCGAACAGCGCGCGCGCCTCTTGGCAAGCGACCCGCATGCGGGCAGCGGCGACGCCGCAGCCCTGCCCGCGCGCCATCGCCAGGTGCGCGATCGGGCCTGGGCCGTGGTGCAGGCGCTGGTCGCCGACGAACCGGCGATCTTCCAGGCCCGCCACCGCGGGCGCATGGTGATGGAACAAAGCGCGCTGCACGGGGTGTCGCATCCATCCGTGTATCGCTATCTGCGCCGCTACTGGGAGCGCGGCCAGCATAAGGATGCGCTGCTGCCGGACTATAAAAACTCCGGCGCACCGGGCAAGACGCGCGGTTCCAGCGCCAACGTCAAGCGCGGCCGGCCGCGCAAATCGGGCAGCCATCCGGGCCTGAACGCCGACGATGGCATCCGCCGCACCTTTCATGCGGCGGTGGCGCGCTACAGCGCCACCCATGCCCAGTTCTCGCGGCGCGGCGCCTACCGGCAAATGATCCAGGATTTTTTCGACGCCCGCGACGCCGAACTGCTGCCCACCTTCGGCCAGTTCAATTACTGGATCGGCAAGGACGCGCCCGGCGCCAGCGCGGCGGCCTGAATCATCGCCCTGTGCACCGCGCCGGCATGGTGCATGCGCATCAGAAACGATCATGCGTAGCAACACCGGCTTCCTCCGGGAGGCCGCTTTTGTTTGCGGCTGGAATGGGCGTCAACGCGATTGATTGTTACAGATCAAGTCCGGGCCGGCGTCAGGATTTGTCGTACTCATACGCCGGCAAGGGTTCTCCGCAATCCTTGCAGTACATCGCTTCCGGCTCGTGCCCTTCGCTCAGGCACGAGGGGCAGGTCCGGGTGGTGGGCTTCCAGTTCATCCGCTGCGATGTCATTTCCGCCGTCACGATCCCGGTCGGTACCGCCAGCACGCCCCACCCCAGCAGCATCATGAACGACGCGATGATGCGTCCCAGGGTCGTCTGCGGGGTAATGTCGCCATAACCGACCGTCGTCATCGTCACGGTGGCCCAGTACATCGCCATCGGAATGCTGGTGAAGCCGTTTTTCGGACCTTCGACCACGTACATCACGGTCCCCAGAATGAGCACCGCCATCATTACCACCGACAGGAAAATGAGGATCTTGCGCCCGCTCGCGCGCAGGGCGCGCCCAAGCCGGATGTATTCGGTGATGTACAGCGTGAGCTTGAAGATGCGGAAGATGCGCAGCAGCCGCAGGATGCGGATGTCGAGGAAGGCCGACGCTTCCGGCACCAGCAGCGCAAACCAGGTCGGCAGTACCGATATCAGGTCGATCACGCCGAAAAAGCTGGTCGCATAGCGCCACGGATGGCGCACGCAGCACAGGCGCGCGATGTATTCGACCGTAAACAGCAGCGTGAACGTCCACTCCATCACGTTGAGCGGGCGCCCGAAACGGCCCACCACCGACGGCACGCTATCGAGCAGGACCACCACGATACTGAGCAAGATGACCGCCACCAGCAGCACGTCGAAGGTCTTGCCGGTGCTCGTGTCGGCTTCAAAAATAATCGTGTAGATGCGCCGGCGCAGGCCGGTGCCGGGCTTGCCGAAGGCAGGCGGCGTATGCGGAGCGATGTCCTCCGCCGACGTGGATTTATTCGTCATCGTGTGCGCGATCAGCCCGGCCGGGCCGGCCCCTTAAGCTCGACCGTGTTGCCTTCGGGGTCGTCCAGGTAGATCGACGGCCCCTCCCCTTCGGCGCCGTAGCGCGATTCGACCGCGCCGGGCGTGACGCCGCATGCGGCCAGGTGATCCCGGATCGCCTGCGCATCGAACGGTTCGACCCGAAAACACACATGGTCCATATTGCGCCCCTCGCGCCCGGGCGCCGCACCGCCGGCCCGTCCCAGCTTGCCGTCCACCGGCACCAGATCGACCAGCGCGCGGCCGGCGCGCAGTTGCACCAGGCCGATGTCGTCCTGGCGCCGCTCGATCGCGCAGCCAAGCGCGTCGCGGTAGAAGCCGATCATCGCTTCCAGGTCGACCACGCGCAGAACCACGTGATCGATATCACGGATGTTTATCATCGCGGCGTCCCGGGTTCAGTCGGCGTGCCGTTCGACCCAGACCGCGAACGCGTCGATGAATTTCTGCAGGAATGCTTTGGTGCTGTCGTTGGTGAGATTGTCGCCCTCGTACTGGCTGCCGATATTGGCCAGGTAGGCTTCGGGCTGCTGCATGGCGGGCATGTTCAGGAACACCAGCGACTGGCGCAGGTGATGGTTGGCGCCGAACGCGCCGAGCGCGCCGGGCGTGACGCTGACCACGGCGCACGGTTTGCTGCCCCATGCGCTCTGGCCGTACGGACGCGAGCCGACGTCGATCGCGTTTTTCAGCGCGGCGGGCATCGACCGGTTGTATTCCGGGGTGCAGAACAGGACCCCGTCGAATTCCTTGAGCTTGTCGCGGAACTCGGTGTAGACCGGCGGCGGCGCGGCGTCGTCGTCCTGGTTGTACAGAGGCAGCTGGCCGATCTCGACGATTTCCATGTCCAGGGTGGGCGGCGCCAGCAGCATCAGCGTCTTGGCGACCTTGCGGTTGAACGAATCCTTGCGCAAGCTGCCAATGATGACAGCGATTTTTCTAGAAGCCATGTCGGTCCTTTCGGGGGTGGTCGGTTGGTCGGCGGTGGAGCAATTGTAAATCTTAACAATTTTTACAGCACAGCGCGCACTTTCCCGAACACCCCGTCGAACGGGTACTTAGTAAGCCACCGTAAAGCGCTGGCGGCTATGCGCCGGCTGTTCCAGTTCATCGATCATGGCCACCGCATAGTCTTCCACCGAAATGGCGCTGTTGCCGTCGGCGTCAAGCAGCAGCGCGTCGCCGCCCAGGCGGAACACGCCGGTGCGCTCGCCGGGCGAAATCATGGCGGCGGGACTGAGCATGGTCCAGTCGAGCGAGGCTTGCGCGCGCAGCAGCGCGAGCGCCTGGCGCGCGCCTTCGGCACTGGCGCGGTACGCCTCCGGAAAGCCGGGCGTGTCGAGCAGCTGCACGCCCGGCGCCACTTCCAGCGAACCGGCGCCGCCGACCATCAGCAGGCGCGGCACGCGCGCTTCCTTGACGGCGGCGACGATGTTGCGCGCGCCGGCCAGGTAGTAAGCCTGCACGTCGCCCTGCGCATGGCCGCTGAAAGCCGACAGCACGGCATCGGCGCCGGCCAGTTGCGCGGTCAGCGCGGCGACGTCCATCACGTCCGCCGCGCGTGCCTGCAGGCGCTCGCGCGCGGCCAGCTTGCCTGGACGGGTCGACAGCGCGGTGACCGCATGGCCGCGGTTCAAGGCTTCATTGAGCAAGGCTGTGCCGATAAATCCGGTGGCGCCGATCAGTACGATATTCATTGCGAAACTCCCGCTGTTGTTTGGATGAGATGCATGATGACAGCAAGGATTGATTCGATAAACAGTGATCTGAATAATTCATTGTTACGAATTTCTAATCAATTAAGCGAGCTGGACAATCTTCACGCGGCTTGCGATTGCACAAAGCGGGCGCGTGTACAAAGCCGACTATTCAACACGCTACTGACGAAGCGCAGGACGGTGATCCGGGTGCGCTTTGCGAATCACGTTTCCTCCTGTCCGCCAAGTGGCAGTGCCGCCACCCGGGCGGACAGTCTCTGTGCAGTGGCCGCAATACGCGGCATTTACAGGAGAGTGTGATGGACGAACAGGACCAACTACAGGGCAGGCCGAATGACGAGACGTATGACCGCCCACGGGTGGTGGTGCGCTTTCGCGAAGGCGTGAGGCTCGACAACCGGGGCGAGCTGGGCGAGCAGATCGACAGAAGCAGTCTCGGATCGTGGCGCAAGCTGCTCGGGCAATTCCCGGGTCTGAGGGTACGTCCGGTATTTACCCTGGTCAGGGGAAACCAGCTGGAGGAACTGATCCGGCGCGCGGTGCAGATGGACCCGACCTACAAGCCGGCCGACTTCGGCACGTTCTTTTATATCGATGCGCCTTCCGATACCGATCTGGTCGCGCTGGCCAGGACGCTGATGCGCTGGAACAGCGTGCAAACCGCCTATGTCGACCGGGCCGGGCCACCGCCCGTCAATCCGTCGGATGACCCGCAACGGGTCAATCAGGGCTATCTCGACCCGGCGCCGGACGGCATCGATGCGGAATACGCATGGACCATGCCCGGCGGCGACGGCGCGGGCCAGCGCCTGATAGACCTGGAGAGCGGCTGGACGCTGGACCACGAAGACCTGGCGGCGCACGGTGCCACGCTGCTGCACGGGTCGATCTACGACCCGTACCGTTCCCACGGCACCTCCGTTCTCGGCACCATCTGCGCCGTCGACAACACGATCGGCTGCGTGGGTATCGTGCCGGCGCTCGAAGCCGTCAATGTCGTCTCGTTTTACGGCAGTTCGCGGCCGGACGCCATCTTCGCCGCCATCGCCCACCAGAATTTCGGCGAAGTGCTGCTGCTGGAGGCGCAGGTCTACCTGAACGGCACCACGCTGCTCGGCCCGATCGAAGCGTACGACGCGGAGTACGAAGCGATACGGCTGGCCACGGCCCTGGGCATCGTCGTGATCGAAGCGGGCGGCAACGGTACCAACAACGGCTCCACGCCGCCCCTGAACATGGATACCTACACGACCCTGTCGGGCCAGGCCATTCTCAACCGCGACGAGGCGAATCCGGAATTTCGCGATTCGGGCGCGATCATGGTCACGGCGGCCAGTGCGGCCGCGCCGCATACGCGCCGGCCCTACGCGCCGCACGGCAGGCGCATCGACTGCTATGCCTGGGGACAGGGCATCACCACCCTCGAATCGGTTCCGGGCAGCCTGACCAACGGGTACACCACCGGCTTTAGCGGCACCTCCGGCGCCTCTGCGATCATCGCCGGCGCGGCGCTCTCGGTACAGGGTGGCGTGGAGGCGCAGGTACCGCCGCAAGCGCGTTTCAGCCCGCGCCAGATGCGCGCCATCCTCAGCGATCCGGCCACGGGGACCTTGCCCTCGCCCGCTGAAACGACGCAGATCAGGGTGATGCCGAATCTGCGCAGGATTTTCGACGAGGTGCTGCACGTCGCGCCCGACATCTATATCCGCGACTTCGTCGGCGACACGGGCGAGCCGCATGGCGGCGCGATTTCCGCCAGCCCGGACGTGTTCCTCAGGCCGGCGCCGGCCGCCGATCCGCAGGCCGAATTCGGCGCCGGCAGCACCCTGGCCGACAGCGCGGCCCTGGGCTGGACGGCCGAAGCGGGCCAGGACAACTACATCTACGTGCGGGTCAAGAACCGGGGCGGCGCCGCCGCCACGTCGGTCGTGGCAAGCGTGTACTGGGCGCCGGTCGCCACCCTGGTCACCCCGGACCTGTGGACGCTGGTCGGCAGCACCACCCTGCCATCGGTGCCGGCCGGCGACGTGCTGACCGTGTCGTCCGCCATCGTCTGGCCGCAGGCCGCGATCCCGGCGCCCGGGCACTATTGTTTTGTCGCGCTGATCGGCAATGCCGCCGACCCGGCGCCGGCGCCCGCCGAGTTCCTGGTCTGGGAAAATTTCACGACCTTCGTCCGGGCGAATAACAACGTCACATGGCGCAACTTCAACGTCGAGGACAATGCCCCGGATGCGGACGATCCGTCCACGCCGGATTTCAAGGCGCTCGAATTCATTGCGCCCGGTGCGCCCGACCGGGGCCGCGAAATGGCGCTGGAGGTCGTCGGCAGGCTGCCGCCCGGCGCCGGCGCCCTGCTGGAAATGCCGCTGGTCTTTTTCCGCATGCTGCAAGCGCGCCAGCTGGCGGCCGACGCCATCATCGACCAGGAACGCGGCGTGGCCCGGATCGCGGTCAATCCGAACAGGCGCACCAATTTCGGCGACGTCCTGTTCCCCGCCAAGTCGCGCATGGCGTTCCGGCTGCTGATCCGGATTCCCGAGGAGAACCGCGACCAGACCTTCCAGGTTTTCGTGCGGCAGGTGTGGCAACAACAGGAAGTCGGCAGGGTCACCTGGCAGCTTCAGCCACGGAGAGCGCAACCGTAAGCGCTGGGTCCTGGCAGCGATTGATCGCCGATGCGGCATGGATGATAATGGATTGATCTCAATTGCTTATCAATCCCGATGACGCCTCTCGATCAGATCGACCTGAACAGCCTGACCATCTTCGACGCCGTCGCCGAGGCGGGCAGTTTTACCGCCGCGGCGGACCGGCTGGGCGTGGCCAAGGCCAGGATCAGCGTGCAGATCGCGCGCCTGGAGCGCCAGCTGGGCGTGTCGCTATTCACCCGCACCACGCGCCAGGTGGCGCCCACCGACGCCGGACGCGCGCTGCACGCCCAATGCCAGCCGCTGCTGCGCGCCCTGTCCGACGCGCTGGCGCAGGCCGGCAGCGACCAGGGCGAGCTGTCCGGCATGCTGCGCATCTCCACCACGGCGCTGCAGGTGGCCCACTCCATCGGCCCGGCGCTGGTGCAGTTCATGGCGCGCCACCCGCGCATCACGGTCGACCTGCGCACCGCCGACAAGGTGGCCGACATGATCGCCGAAGGCATCGACCTGTCGTTTCGCATGGGCTGGCTGCGCGACTCGACCCAGCGCGCCATCAAGCTGGGCGAATTCACCCAGCACGTGGTGGCGGCGCCGTCGTACCTGCAGCGGCGCGGTTATCCGGCCACGCCCCAGGACCTGGCGCAGCACGACTGGGTGGCGCTGTCGCTGATGCGCACCCCGCACACCTGGACGTTTACCGGGGCCGATGGCGCCCAGAGCGTGGTGCAGACGGCGTCGCGCATCCAGGTCGATTCGCCGGCCGCCTTGCTGGCGCTGGTCGGGCAAGGCGCCGGGGTAACGGTGATGGAAGGTCAAACGCTGCGCGCCAGCTTCAAGGCCGGCACGGTGGTCGAACTGCTGCCACAATGGTCGCTGCCGCGCGGCGGCATGTACGCCGTGCTGCCGCCCGGACGCCAGGCGCCGGCGCGGGTGCGCGCGTTCATCGACTTTTATCGGGACTATCTGCAGCGCGCCGACACTGTTTCATGAACCGCAAGCGCATTGTGCAGTATGATTTTTCTACGTGTGGCGACTCGGGGCCTTACAGCCAGCGGTTGACAGGAGCGTTGCGCAGGCACGCCATCATGCGCACTTCGTCGACGATGCCGCGCCCTGTCAGCTCCGCGCCAATCTCAAGGAAGAGCGCGTGGTCTTCGGCGCAGCCGGTGTTGGCGGACAGCAGATCGAGCGCCTGTTCCAGCACCCGCGCCTGCCCCGCTCCGTGCGCCGCGACGATCAGATCGCGCATGCGCAGCTTCAGGCGGCGGTTGGCGCGCGCGCCCTCTTCCTCGCTGCCGAACTCCGTGTCGTGGTAGCGATCGACATCCTGTTCCAGCGCGGCCAGTTGCTCAAGCAAATCCATCGCTAAATTCTGCCGCGCCGGAACTCGGCCAGGAATTTCTTCGCCTGCGCGGCGCTCAGGACGACCACCGGGTCGCCATGCCACGCATACAAAAACGGCGTGCCGCCCAGGCGGTCGGTCAGCTTGGCCGACAGCAAAAAGCGCGTGCCGGGCGGATGCAGCGCCCGGTCCACCAGCGCGCGCGCGCACCGCACGCGCAGGCTGGGGGCGAAGGCCTGCCCCGCCATCGGGCGGATGCGCAAGGTGCCGCTGCGCGCATCTTCATACGATTCGACCGCCACGTCGCGGTAAGCCCAGGTATCGCGTGCCATGCTTATGCCTTCGCTGCAAGCACCGGTTCGCGAACGACATGCGCTTCGCGGATCGGCAGGTTGATAAGAGCCGCGGCCAGCGCGAGCACGATGTCGGCGTACCACATCCAGGTAAAGTCGCCGTAGGCCACGAACGAGAGCCCGCCCAGCCACGCGCCGAAGAAGCCGCCCACCTGATGCGACAGCAAGGTCAGGCCGAACAGCGTGGACAGGTAGCGCATGCCGAACAGTTTGCCGACCAGGCCCGCCGTCGGCGGCACCGTCGCCAGCCAGGTGAAACCGAGCGCGCCGGCGAACACGTAGAAAGTCATGGGCGTCTTCGGCGCCAGCAGGTAGGCGATGACGATCACCGCGCGGCTGGCGTACATCAGGGCCAGCAGGGACTTCATGCGGTAGCGGGTCGACAGCGCGCCCGCTGTCAGGCTGCCGGCGATGTTGAATAAGCCGATCAGCGCAAGCGCATTGGCCGACACGCCCGCCGGCAGGCTGCACAGGGCAACCTCGCCCGGCAGGTGCGTGACCAGGAAGGCGATGTGAAAGCCGCAGGTGAAAAAGCCGGCGTGCAGGCACAGGTAGCTGCGGTCGCGCAGCGCGATCTTGATCTGCGCGCCCAGGCCGATGCCGGGTGCATCAAGCGGCTTGGGCGGCGCCACGACAGCCGGATCGGCCTTGGCCAGCCCGGCGCCCTTGCGCAGCGGCCAAGCCAGGGGAATCGTGAGCAAGGTGGTCGCGGCCATGGTCAGCATCGCCGCAATCCAGCCGGCGCTGTTGATGATCGCCTGCATCAGCGGCGCGAACACGAACTGGCCGAACGAGCCGCCGGCGTTGATGAAGCCGGCCGCGAACGGACGGCGCGCGGCCGGCAGGCGCTGCGCGGTGGCGCCGATCAGGATCGAGAAGCTGCCGGCGCCCGCGCCCGCCGCCGTCAGCAAGCCCATGGTCAGCATCAGGCCCCACTGCGAGGACACGAACGGCGTCGCCGCCATGCCGGCGGCAAGCATGACGGCGCCCAGGATGATGACCTTGGCCGAGCCCCATTTGTCGGCCACGGCGCCGAACACCGGCTGCGCCGCGCCCCACACGAACTGCCCGATCGCCATGGCGAAGCTGATCGATGCCACGCCCAGCCCGGTGGCGCTGTTGATCGGCGAGAGAAACAGGCCCGTGGTCAGGCGCGCGCCCATGGTGATCATCAAGATCGCCGAGGCGGCGAGGATCAGCAGCCATGCGGCGCGCGGCGTCATCTCATTCTGGGTGGGCATGGGGCAGGTCCTCGATCAATGGCGTTAATTGGGCAAGTGTGGATTCAAGCTGGGTGTGCAGGGCGCGCACGGCCTCGCGCCCGACCAGTTGTTCGAAGGCGCGCTGGGCGCCGCACCACACCGGGTAGGATTCGGCGAGTTTTTGCTGGCCGGCCCCGGTGATGGTGACGATGCGCTGGCGGCTGTCGGCGCCGGGACGCGGGACGACCCAGCCGGCCTCCATCAGCGGTTTGAGGTTGCGCGTGAGCGTGGTGCGTTCCATGCCGAGGCGTTCGGCCAGCTCGGCCACCGGCAGCGCCTGGCGCGCGACGTTGGCCAGCACGCTGTACTGAGTGGTCTTCAGGCCCACGGCAGCCATGTGGTGGTCGTACACGCGCGACATGGCGCGCGTGAGCTTGCGCAGCTTGAAGCAGGTACAGCCCAGCGGTTTTTCGATTGGATCGGTCATATCGTGGCGTTGCGGAAATAGGTGCAGGTACACTGATTGTTTGAAGTATATTACAATTCACGCGCCGTGTGCGCCTCTCCCGCCTTTTTAGCCATCAAGCAAAAGGATGATCATGGAACAGCAAGACAAACGCCAGCAATGGCTGGACGAGGCCGCTGCAATGCGCGCCAGACTGGCCGCGCCGGGCGTGGCGGACCGCGCCACCTTGCGCAGCAGCAGCGGCATGGAATTTTTGGAAGGCATCGGCAGCGGCGCCCTGCCCCCGGCGCCGATCGCGCACTTGATGGGAATCCTGCCGATGTCGGTGGAGCCCGGCCGCACGGTGTTCCAGGGAACCCCGGAGCGGGCGCACTACAATCCGAGCGGCGTGGTGCACGGCGGCTACGCGGCGACCATGCTCGACACCGCGCTCGGCTGCGCGATCCACACGATGCTCCCGGCCGGCAAGGGATACACGACGCTGGAGCTGAAGGTGAACTATCTGCGCGCGATGACCGATACGACCGGGCCGGTGCGGGCCGAGGCGACCGTGGTCAGCGTGGGGGGCCAGGTCGGCGTGGCCGAAGCGCGCATTACCGATGCGAATGGCAAGCTGTACGCCTTTGCGACGACAACCTGCCTGGTGTTCGAGATCAGCGCTGGTTGATGATGCCGACATTGCCGCTGCCGTTTTGCAGCACGCTGGCCGTGAAGGCATTGCCGGTTTGCCTGATGTTCGAGAAGTTGCCGGTCGTCCAGCTGAGCGCGCCGTTCTGCAGCGCGCTGGCGCGGTTGTAGCTGCCGGTCTGGACGATCTCCGATACGCTGCCGTTCAAGGTCGACGTCGCCGAGGCAAGGTTCTCGTTTCCGGTCTGGACGATGGTCGAGCCGTTGACTTGCCCGCTTTCATCGGCGCGGGCGACGTTGCGCTCGCCCCGTTGCACGATCGACTGGTCTGCCGTGAAGGCGGTGCCGTTCTGGCGCACGTAGGCGTCGTTCAGCGTGCCGGCCTGGTCCACCCGGACGAAGGAATAGGCGGCGTCGGACTGGTCGATGAGTACCTTGTTGGCGCTGCCGGCCTGCTCGATGTCCGGCCCGCCGTATCCCGAAAAGTAATGCTGCACCACGATCCGGTTATCCGCACCGGTCTGGCGCGCACGCACCGAGAAGGTCGGAATGTCCTTCTGGTTGATGGAAGTGTAGTTGGCGCTGCCGTGCTGTTCGAGGGTCAGGGTTGAACTGTTCGCATTGACCTGCCTGAACACGGCCACATTTCCCTGGCCGGTCTGGAGCAGGTTGTTGTCGCTGCGGTCAGTATGGTCCTGCAGGATGTTGGCGTCGTTCGCCCTGCCTTCCTGACGGACATGCACTCGCGCCACAGTGGCGATCTGGACAATGCCACTGTTACCCATGGCCGGGTCGCCGATGACGTTGCCGGTACCGATTTGCGTCACGTCAACCTGGGCATAGTCGTTGCTCTCGCGCTGCTCGACAAAGCTCTTGTTGCCGCTGCCCTGCTGGATGGTGTTGACGAACACCTGCGCCAGCGCCGGGCCGCTGGCGAACGCCAGGGCGGCGGCGAGGGCCGATAATGCGGATTTCATGATCTTTCTCCCCATGATTGAACTTGTTGAATCCAGTTCAAGTGTAGGGGCCGCTTTTTCAGGCCCGCCTGACGGCGATCAAGGTTCCCGGCCGCCGGCCCGGCGGGCCTTGCCGCCGGTGCTTACGCGGAAGCGGACTTGATCAGCAGACAGATCGCCTCGGCGGCCATGCCCTCTTCGCGCCCCAGGTAGCCCAGCTTTTCGTTGGTCTTGGCCTTGACGTTGACCTGCTGGGGCGACACGCCGATGTCTTCGGCGATGCGCGAAATCATCTGCGCGATGTGCGGCGCCATCTTCGGCGCCTGGGCGATGATGGTGGCGTCGATGTTGCCGATGGTGTAGCCGGTGGCGACCACGCGGTGCGCCACTTCGCGCAGCAGGGTGCGTGAATCGGCGCCGGCGAACATCGGGTCGGTGTCCGGGAAATGCTTGCCGATGTCACCGAGGCCAGCCGCGCCGAGCATCGCATCGATGATCGCGTGCAGCAGGACGTCGGCGTCCGAATGGCCCAACAGGCCCATGCGGTGCGGGATTGCAACCCCGCCGATGATCAGTTTGCGGCCCTCGACGAGGGCGTGGCAGTCGTAGCCGGTTCCGACACGGAACGGCGGGGTGGGATTGTAGGATGCCAGTGCCATGGTCTCACTCATTTCAGGTTAAGGCGCGGCCAGGTACATCTCGGCGATCCGGATGTCCGCCGGCAGCGTCACTTTTAAATTACGGGGATGTCCTTCAACCAGCTTGGGCGACAAGCCGAGGGCCTCGACCGCACTGGCGTCATCGGTAATGACGCTGGCGTCGGTGGCCGCCGCCAGCGCATCGCACAGCAGCTTGTAGCGAAACATTTGCGGGGTCTGCGCCAGCCACAGGCCGTCGCGTGCGACGGTGCTGACGTGCTCGCCGCCGCGCTTGACGGTGTCGACCACGGGCAAGGCCAGGAGGCCGCCGACCGCATCGTCGCCGACCGCGTCGATCAATTTCCCGATCAGCCCGGCGTTCAGTCCCGGCCGCGCCGCGTCGTGCACCAGCACCCAGTCATGTTCGTGCAGCTCGCCCTCCAGCGCCCGCAGGGCGTTGCGGACCGACTCCATGCGACTGGCGCCGCCGCAGCGCAGCACGGTGGCTGCGCCGGACGGCACGATGGCATCGATATACGCGTCGTGCGCGCTGACCACGACGTAGGTATGGGCGATCAGGGGGCTCGACACGAAGGCGTCGAGCGTATGACGCAGCATCGGCTTGGCGCCGATGGGCAGATACTGCTTTGGACTGCTCGATGCCATGCGCGCGCCGACGCCGGCGGCGGGGATCAGGGCAATATAGCGCGGTGCGATCTGCTTCATGGCTGTCTTCATCTGTCTCGGTTAGCCGGTCTTACAAGGGACTGTACCTCACCTGCGCAAACTTTGCTCAGGCGCGCATACTCTTGCGGCGTGTCGATGGCGGCTTGTAGCGGGTCTACTTTGGCCATCTCTTTTTGTATGTACGGCGCCCAGCCGGTATTGAGTTCCTGCTGCAGCAAGGCCAGCGCCTGGCCGCGCGGCGCGTACAGGGGTTTGTCGGTGAAGCGCCGTGCCAGTGCCGCGCGCACCGTTACTTCCACTTTCGGCAAATGGTCGAGATAGGTCTTGAGGTGGCGCATCTCATGCGCAAGAATCTCCTGATATGCACAAGAACCCGGGCGAAACTCGCGTCCGACGTACACCACTACCGGGCTGTACAGCAGCGAGACGGTGATCCGCGGCGCCACGCACTCGTAGCCGGTGACGGGGTCGATCAGCATGTCCGCCTTGAGCGAAATCGTCGAGCGTGACTCGGTCCTGGTCAGGCCCAGCACAAAGGTAGCGGGCGCGCCCGGCTTCATGGCGGTAAGGCCGTGAAAGGACACCGTGTTATTGATGGTGTAGCCGTTCGGGGTCGAGTGCAGCACCGAGATCCCCTTGGCCATCGCATCCTCGCACTGCGCCTGGAAGGCGCTGCGCGCCGCCCAGCTGCTGGACGAGCAGAGGATGGAAAGCGCCAAGGCGGGGACGAACGCCAGGGTTTTCATGGCGGATCAAGCCGGCGGCCAGCTTCCGCCGAGGAGTTTGTCGAGCCAGAAGGCGCCGATGATGGTCTTCACGTCCGTGATCTGGCCGCTGCGCACCATCTCGAGCAGCTCGGGCACGGTGGCGCTGAAGGTTTCCAGGAACTCTTCCGCATCCAGGCGCGCCTGGCCGGCGGTGAGGCCGCGCGCGACGAACAGGTCGAGGTGCTCGTCGGAGTAGGCGATGGCGTTGTGGATGGTGCTGATGAATTGCCAGTCGCTCGCCGTGTAGCCGGTTTCTTCCTGCAGCTCGCGCCTGGCGCAGGCCAGCGGCTCCTCGCCCGCATCGATTTTCCCGGCCGGGAATTCGATGAAGACGCGCCCCAGCGGATAGCGGAACTGGCGTTCGAGCAGCACCCGGCCGTCGTCCAGCAGCGGCAGGATCACGACGGCGCCGGGATGGCGGATGTACTCGCGGGTGGCGATGGCGCCGTCGGGCAGGCTGACGCGGTCGCGCGAGACCTTCAGAAAGCTGCCCTCGTAGGCCAGTTCGCCATCGATGCGGCGCTCTGTCAGATGATCGTCGTTCAGGTTCGGCTCCATGCGCCCTCCGATGAATTAGTGATGGCGCTTGCGCAGGTAGCGCATGACGAAGCCGGGGAACGCCAGCACCACGAACAGCGGCACGGTGATCATGTAGAACTCCTTGGTCTGGCTAAAGACGTTGCCGATGCGCGCTTCCAGCAGATAGGCGATGGCGCCGACGGCAAAGTACAGCACCACCAGTTCCAGCACGCGCCACCAGCCGGCCTTGACCGGCCCCTGGTCGGCGCTCGCGCGCCCGACCGGGATAAAGCCGAACAGCCGCTCATTCATGAACGGCAGGTTGGCGGCCGCCAGTGCCAGGGCGATCGCCAGCCAGCTCGATGACGACACGTCCATCAGGAACCGATAGTCTTCGTCATCGCGTTCAGGCAAGCGGCCAGCAGCGGACCGGCGAACACGCCCAGCAGCACGGTCGCGATCCCGTTCATCGAGAGCACGGCGCGCATGTCGAACGGCGCCACGATCGGGGTGGTATCAAGCGGTTCGTCGAAGTACATGACCTTGACCACGCGCAGGTAGTAGAACGCGCCGATCAGCGAGAACATCACCGCCACCACGGTCAGCCACACGGCGCCGGTCGAGAGCACCGATTCGAGCACCGCGAACTTGGCGGCGAAGCCCATCATCGGCGGCACGCCGGCCAGCGAGAACAGCAGGATCGCCATGACGGCCGCGAACCACGGGCTGCGCCTGGCCAGGCCCTTGAAGTCGTTCAGTTCTTCCGCTTCGAAGCCGGTACGCGCCAGCATCATGATCAGCCCGAAGGTGCCGAGCGTGGTCAGCACATACGTGATCGAGTAGTACATGGCGGCGCTGTAGGCGGAAGCGGCATTGCTGGCGTCGGGAATGGCGCTGGCGTCGAGCGGATTGGCGACCACGCCGGCCAAGAGGCCCAGCAGCACGAAGCCCATCTGCGCGATGGTCGAATACGCGAGCATCCGTTTCAGGTTGGTCTGGGCAATCGCGGTCAGGTTACCGATCGCCAGCGACAGCACGGCCAGCACCATCAGCATCTGCTGCCAGTCGATCGCCATCGGCAGCAAGCCTTCCACCAGCAGGCGGATGCAGATCGCGAACGCCGCCAGTTTCGGCGCGCCGCCCAGCAGCAGGGTCACCGCGGTCGGCGCGCCCTGGTACACGTCCGGCACCCACATGTGGAACGGGACGACGCCGAGCTTGAACGCCAGGCCGGCCACCAGGAACACCAGGCCGAACACCAGGATGTTCAGGTTGGCGGTGGACGATGCCGCCGCCTTCGAGATTTCATTGATGTCGAGCGAACCGGTGGCGCCGTACAGCATCGAAATACCATACAGCAGGAAGCCGGACGCCAGCGCGCCGAGGATGAAGTACTTCATCGACGCTTCGGTCGAGACGGCGTGATCGCGGCGCAGCGCAACGAGGGCGTACAGCGACAGCGACATCAGTTCCAGGCCCAGGTAGATGATCAGCATGTTGTTACCGGAGATCATGATCATCTGGCCGAGCATCGAGAACAGCGCGAGCACATAGAATTCGCCGCCCAGGTTGCCGGACAACATGCCGCGCTCGGTCGCATAGGTGCGCGAATAGACCAGCGTGATGCCGATGGCCAGGTAGGTGAACAGCTTGAGCAGGTTCGCCATCGGGTCCGACACGAACATGTTGTGGAACGTGTAGACCGTGGTGCCGGCCGCGTAGTCCGAATAAGTCAGGGCGGCGCAGCCGGCCAGTGCCGCCAGCGACAGCCAGTAGGTCAGGACGCGCTTGCCATCCTTGAGGTACATGTCGATCAGCAGGATGCTTGATGCGGCGATCAGCAGGAAGATTTCGGCGTAAGCCGGGATCAGGTTGGGATTCGTAGTCTGGATCATAGTCTTCTTTATTGCGGCAGTTTCGACACGGAGACATGCTGGAGCAGGTCCGCGACCGAGGTTTGCATCGTGTCGGTGAACGGCGCCGGGTACAGGCCCATGGCGATCACGGCGATGGCCAGGATGCCGAGCATGACGAATTCACGCGTGTTCAGGTCCGTCAGTTCGGCGACGTGCTTGTTGGCGACAGCGCCGAAGACAACGCGCTTGACCATCCACAGCGAGTAAGCCGCGCCGAAGATCAGGGCGGTCGCCGCCAGCATGCCGATCCAGAAATTGAATTCGACGGCGCCCAGGATGACCATGAACTCGCCCACGAAACCGGAGGTCGCCGGCAGGCCGCAGTTGGCCATCGAGAACAGCACGATAAAGGCGGCGAACTTCGGCATGCGGTTGACCACCCCTCCGTAGTCGGCGATCTGGCGCGAGTGCATGCGGTCGTACAGCACGCCGATACACAGGAACATGGCGCCCGAGATGAAGCCGTGCGAGATCATTTGCACGATGCCGCCCGAAACCGACATCTGGTTGAACATGAAAAAGCCCAGGGTCACGAAACCCATGTGCGCGATCGACGAATAGGCGACCAGTTTTTTCATGTCTTTCTGGACCAGCGCCACGAGGCCGATGTAGATCACGGCGATCAGCGACAGGGTGATGATGAAGCTGCCCATGTAGTGCGATGCGTCAGGGGTGATCGGCAGCGAGAAACGCAGGAAGCCGTAGGCGCCCAGTTTCAGCATGATCGCGGCCAGCACGGCCGAACCGCCCGTTGGCGCTTCGACGTGGACGTCCGGCAGCCAGGTGTGGACCGGGAACATCGGCACCTTGACGGCAAACGCCATCAGGAAGGCCAGGAAGATGAAGATCTGCTCTTTCATCGTCAGCGGCAGTTTGTGCCACGTCAGGATGTCGAAGCTGCCGCCCGAGACGTTGTACAGGTAGATGATGGCGACCAGCGTGAGCAGCGAACCGAGGAAGGTGTACAGGAAGAACTTGAACGACGCGTACACGCGGTTCTCGCCACCGAACACGCCGATGATGATGAACATCGGGATCAGGGTCGCTTCGAAGAAGAAGTAGAACAGCAAGCCGTCCATGGCGCAGAACACGCCGATCATCAGGCCCGACAGGATCAGGAAGGAACCCATGTACTGGGCCACGCGCTTTTCGATCACTTCCCAGGCCGAGATCACGACGATCACGGTGATGAAGGCCGTCAGCGGCACGAACCACAGCGACAGGCCGTCGATCGCCAGCGAGTACATGATGTTGAAGCGGCCGATCCACGGCGTGCTTTCGACGAACTGCATGCCGTGGGCGGCGTTGTCGAAGTGCTGGATCAGCGGCAAGGTCACCAGGAAGCTGGCGATGGAGGCGATCAGCGCCATCCACCGGGTCATGCCCGGCTTGTCGTCGCGGCCTATCGCAAGAATGGCCGCGCCAAGGACGATCGGGAGCCAGATCGCCAGGCTCAGATACGGAGGGAAGTTAGAAATCGTAGACTGCATCATGTTTTGTTGTCTTTGCGTGTCTGATTAAGCGTGCCAGAACGGGAGGAAGTACATCAGTGCGCCAAGCACGCCGATGATCATCACGAACGCGTAATGGTAGATATAGCCGGTCTGTCCGAGACGGACGATGGACGAGAACCAGCCAACCACTTTCGCGCTTCCGTTGACGACCAGGCCATCGATCAGGCCCTTGTCGCCGATATTCCACAGGCCGTTGCCAAGCAGGCGCGCGCCACCGGCGAACACCACGTCGTTGAACTTGTCCATGTAGTACTTGTTGTCCAGCAGCGTATGGATGGCCGTGAATTTGGCAAAGAACCAGGCCGGTACACGCGGATTGACCATGTAGCAGTAGTAAGCCGCGGCCACGCCGGACAGGGCCAGCCAGAACGGCGCGGTTTGCAGGCCGTGGATGACCATGCCGACCGGGCCATGGAAGCCTTCGGCCAGTGCCTTCATGGCGCCGTGGTTGTCGCCGACGGTGATCACACCCTCGAAGAATTTACCGAACAGCATAGGCTCGATGGTCAGGAATCCGATGATCACCGATGGAATGGCCAGCAGGATCAGCGGCAGGGTCACCACCAGCGGCGACTCGTGCGGCTTCTGGCCCGGGGCCAGGCCGTGGTGCGCGTGCGCGGCCTCTTCGTGATGCGCGTCGGCGTCGTGCGCGTGCGCATCGGCGTGCTTGGCGTCGTGCTTCGCAGCGTTCTTCTTGGCGTTCTTCTTGGCTTGCTTGGCATCGTGCTTTGCGTCGTGCGCATGATGGTCATGCCCATGCGCCTTGCCGAAACGCTCTTCGCCGTGGAATACCAGGAAGTACATGCGGAAGGAGTAGAACGCCGTGACGAACACGCCGGCCAGCACAGCGAAGTTGGCAAAGCCAGCGCCCCAGATATGGGTCGCGTGCACCGCTTCGATGATGCTGTCCTTCGAGTAGAAACCGGAGAAGAACGGGGTACCGATCAGCGCCAGGGAGCCGAGCAGCGCGGTGATCCAGGTGATCGGCATGTACTTGCGCAGGCCGCCCATGTTGCGGATGTCCTGGTCGTGGTGCATGCCGATGATGACCGAGCCGGCGCCGAGGAACAGCAGCGCTTTGAAGAACGCGTGGGTCATCAGGTGGAACACGGCGACCGAGTAGGCGGACGAACCGAGTGCCACCGTCATGTAGCCGAGCTGCGACAGGGTCGAGTAAGCGACCACGCGCTTGATGTCGTTCTGGATGATGCCCAAAAAGCCCATGAACAGCGCCGTGATCGAACCGATCACCAGCACGAACGACAGCGCCGTGTCGGACAGTTCGAACAGCGGCGACATGCGCGCCACCATGAAGATACCGGCGGTCACCATGGTCGCGGCGTGGATCAGTGCCGAGATCGGGGTCGGGCCTTCCATCGAATCGGGCAGCCAGACGTGCAGCGGGAACTGGGCCGATTTGCCCATCGCGCCGATGAACAGGCAGATGCAGGCAACCGTGAGCAGCATCCAGTCCGAACCGGGCAAGGTCATCAGGGCCAGCGCTTCTTTTTTGGCGAACACTTCGGTGTAATTCATGGAACCTGCGTACGCCAGCAGCAGTCCAATACCCAGGATGAAGCCGAAATCGCCGACGCGGTTGACCAGGAACGCTTTCATGTTCGCAAAGATCGCGGTCGGGCGGGTGTACCAGAAACCGATCAACAGATAGGAGACCAGGCCCACCGCTTCCCAGCCGAAGAACAGCTGCAGGAAGTTGTTGGCCATGACCAGCATCAGCATCGAGAACGTGAACAGCGAAATGTACGCGAAGAAGCGGTTGTAGCCTTCGTCTTCGGCCATGTAGCCGATGGTGTAGATGTGCACCATGAGCGACACGAAGGTGACCACGCACATCATCATCGCCGACAGCGCATCGATCTGGAAGCCGACTTCCATTTTCAGCGTGCCGACGGTCATCCAGTTATAGATGGTGCCGTTGAAGCTGGCGCCGTCGAGCACGGCCATCAAGGTCTGCACCGACAGGACCAGCGCGATCAGCACGCCCAAAATCGTGACGGTATGCGACGTTTTACGGCCGACCAGGTTACCGAAGAATTTTGTTCCGAACAAGCCCGCAATCACAGCACCAGCCAGCGGCGCCAGTGGTACGGCAAGAAGGACGTTAGGGTTAAGAAGTTGCCCCGCCATGTTGAACCTTAATCGTTATGTATTCGAGTATGAATGTAAGCGCCAAACGGACCGGATTAGCCTTTGAGGGTATCGAGGTCTTCCACATTGATCGTGTCCAGGTTACGGAACATGACCACCAGAATCGCGAGGCCGATTGCCGATTCGGCGGCGGCCACGGTCAGGATGAAGAAGACGAAGATCTGCCCCGCCGCGTCGCCCAGGTAGTGGGAAAACGCGATGAAGTTCAAATTCACGGCCAGCAGCATCAATTCAATCGCCATCAGCAGGACGATGACGTTTTTGCGGTTCAGGAAGATCCCGACGATCGAGATCGCGAACAGGATCGCGCCCAGGACCAGGTAGTGTGCGAGCGATAAGGTCATTTTGTCTCCTTGGGGGCAGCCGGTGCCGCAGCGTCGGCCTGGGCTTCGGCGGCGGCCAGCGCGGCCGCCTTCGATGCCGCGTCGATGGCGGGCTGGTCGACCGTGGCCATCTTCACGATGCGCAGGCGGTCGTTGCGCTTGACGCGCACGGCATCGCCCGGGTTGAAGGCCTTGGTGTCCTTGCGGCGGCGCAGGGTCAGCGCGACGGCGGCAACGATGGCCACCAGCAGGATCGCCGCGGCGATCTCGAAGCCGAGGATGTACTTGGTGTAGATCAGCAAGCCCAATTCCTTGGTGCCGCCGATGTTCGCGCCGACCGTTTCGGCCTCCTGCTCGAACTTCATGAAACCGCGCCACAGCACCGCCGCCATTTCCAGCACGATGAGCGCGCCGATGCCGGTGGCCAGCGGCAGGTAGGACCAGAAGCCCTCCCGCATGCGGTCCATATTGATATCGAGCATCATGACCACGAACAGGAACAGCACCATCACCGCGCCGACATACACGAGCACCAGCACGATGGCCAGGAACTCGGCCTTGAGCAGCATCCAGATGCCGGCCGCATTGAAGAACGCCAGCACCAGGAACAGCGCCGCGTGGACCGGATTGCGGGCAGTGATAACGCGGGTCGCGGCGAGGATCATAATCGCCGAGAACACGTAGAACAACACAGTTTTAAATTCCATAACTAACCCAGAGGACTTGCAGATAAATGGCTAATACAGCGTGTGCTAAATACAGCATTTGCTGAACGACTTAGCGGTAAGGAGCATCGGCTGCGCGCGCGGCGGCAATGTCATCCTCGTAGCGGTCGCCGACAGCGAGCAACATCTCTTTCGTATAGTACAGATCGCCGCGTTTTTCGCCGTGGTATTCCAGCACGTGCGTCTCGACGATCGAGTCGACCGGGCAGGATTCTTCGCAAAAGCCGCAGAAAATGCACTTGGTCAGGTCGATGTCGTAACGCGTGGTGCGGCGCGAACCGTCGTCGCGCTGTTCCGATTCGATCGTGATCGCCATGGCCGGGCACACCGCTTCGCACAGCTTGCAGGCGATGCAGCGCTCTTCCCCGTTGGGGTAGCGGCGCAGCGCATGCAGGCCGCGGAAACGCGGCGACATCGGGGTCTTCTCTTCCGGATACTGCACGGTGATCTTGCGCGAGAACGCATAGCGTCCGGTCAGCGCCAATCCCTTGATCAGTTCGGTCAGCAGCATGCTGCTGAAAAAGTCTTTCACTCGTTCCATTATCTCTTCCTTACTTCCAAATATTCCAGGATGTCTGCATCCAGCCTGCGACCAGGACCAGCCAGAACAGGCAAATCGGAATGAAAATCTTCCAGCCGAGGCGCATGATCTGGTCATAGCGGTAGCGCGGGAAGGTGCCGCGAACCCAGATGAACAGCGAGACAATCACAAAGGCCTTGGCGAACAGCCAGAAGAAGCCGAGGAAGCCGCCCAGCACGCCGCCAACTTCCAAGAAGGCGAACGGCGCGTGCCAGCCGCCCAGGAACATGATCGCTGCCAGGGTGCCGATCAGGATCATGTTGGCGTATTCGGCCAGCATGAACATGGCGTAGGACATGCCCGAGTACTCGACCATGTGGCCGGCCACGATTTCCGATTCGCCCTCGACCACGTCGAACGGGGAACGGTTGCATTCGGCCAGACCCGAGGTCAGGTAGACCACGAACAGCGGCAGCAGCGGCCACACGTTCCACGACAGCATGGAGACGCCGTGCGCCACGCCCCAGCCCATGTTCTGGCCGGCGACGATGTCGGAGAAGTTCAAGCTGCCCGAGACCATCAGGATCACCACCAGCACGAAGCCGATGGGGATTTCGTACGAAATCATCTGGGCCGAGGCGCGCATCGCACCCATGAACGAGTATTTCGAGTTCGACGCCCAGCCGGCGATGATGATGCCGTACACCTCGATCGAGGTGATCGCCATCAGCAGCAGCAGGCCGGCATTGACGTCGGCCAGGGCGATGCCGGGACCGAACGGCACCACCACCCAGGCGGCCAGCGCCGGCATGATGGTCATGATCGGACCGAGCACGAACAGGCCGCTCGATGCCTTGGCCGGCACCACGATCTCTTTGAAGAGCAGCTTGAGCGCATCGGCGATCGGCTGCAGCAGCCCCATCGGGCCGACGCGGTTGGGACCGACGCGGATCTGGATCCAGCCGATCAGCTTGCGTTCCCACAGGGTCGCGTAGGCAACCAGGCCCATCAGCGGCAGCAAGACGCACATGATCTTGGCCATGGTCCAGATCAGCGGCCAGACGTAGCCGATGTTGGTCGCGCCCCAGGCGTTGATGCCATCAATCATTTCAGGCAGAGCCATCAGACCCCCTCCCCTGCTTTTTCAACTGTAATTGCACCGAACATCGCGCCGAGCGTGGCGGTAGCCGGGTGCGCCGAGGCGACACGCACGGTGTTCGCCGGCAGGCGGGCATCGATGCCCGCCACCAAAATGGCCGAACCGGAACCCTGCGACACCTTCACTTTGGCGCCAGCCTGCACGCCGAGCTTGTCGGCCAGGGCCGACGGCAGGGTGACCAGCGGCGCGTTGGCGTCGGCGGTGCGCAGCAGCGGCTCGGAACGGCGCGCGATGGCGTCGGCGAAATAGATCGGCACGTCGGTCACGCGCTCGAGGGCAGCACTGGTGCCGAAGGTCGCGGACTTCAGGGCGGCCTTGGCGGTGTTGTTCAGCTTGGCCGAGAGGTCGGTCACGCCTTTGCCGAACAGCTCGTCGCGGATCGCTTCGGAGGTGTCGTACTCAAAACCGGACAGGCCCAGCAGGTTGCCCAGCACGCGCAGCACTTTCCATGCCGGACGGGTGTCGCCGAGCGGCTTGACGGTGCCGTTGAAGCTTTGCGCGCGGCCTTCGCAGTTCACGAAGGTGCCCGAGGTTTCGCTGAATGGCGAAATCGGCAGCAGCACGTCGGCGTACTCGAATCCATGCTGGAAGGCCGACATGACGACGACCATTTCGGCAGCGTCGAGCGCGGCGCGCGCTTGCTGCGGGTTGGCGCAATCGAGCTCGGGCTCGGCGTTGAGCAGCACGTAGGCTTTTTTCGGTACCGAGAAGGCCGGTGCGGCGTTCCTGGCGGTCGCGCCGACGAGGTAGCCACCAACCGTGTTGGCAGCTTCCGTCAGGTAGCCGAATTTGGCGCCGGTCTGTTCGGCGATCCACTGCGCGGCCGCATGCAGCGCGGACGCTTGCGGGTGGTGCGCGGCGGCGTTGCCCATCAAGACCACGCCCGGCAGGTTCTCGTCGCCGGTGTTCAGGCTGGCGGCGATGGCCTTGGCAGCGTCGGTGGCTTCAATATTCTCGAAACCGGCCGGGGCAGCGACGCCCTTGGCGGCGGCAACAGCGGCAACGATGCCTGACAAGGCAGCGAGCCAGTCGGACGGCGCGGCGATGATCTTGTTGGCGGTCGGGATCAGGAGTTCGTCATCCGACGCGTGCACCAGCGACAGCTTGGCGCCGCTCTTGACCGCGGCGCGCAGGCGCGTGGCGACCAGCGGGTGATCCTTGCGCACGAACGAACCGATGACGAGCGCGCGCTTGACAAGCGACAGGTCGGCGATCGGCATGCCCAGCCAAGGGGTGACCTGGCCGTCCAGCGCGAAGTCGCTCTGGCGCAGGCGGAAGTCGATATTCTCGGAACCGATGCCGCGCAGCGCCTTTTGCAGCAAATGCAGCTCTTCGACGGTCGAATGCGCGGTGGCGACGGCGGCGATGCTGTCGGCGCCATGCTCATGCTTGATGTTGCGCAAGCCGTGCGCCACGTATTCGAGCGCGGTCTGCCAGTCGGTCTCGGCCCACTGGCCGCCCTGCTTGATCATCGGCTTGGTCAGACGCGACTGGTTATCCAGCGCTTCGTACGAGAAACGGTCTTTGTCCGAAATCCAGCATTCGTTGATGCTATCGTTTTCCAGCGGCAGGACGCGCATGACTTTGCCGCCCTTGACCTGGACGATCAGGTTGGTGCCGAGCGAATCGTGCGGGCTGATCGATTTGCGGCGCGACAGTTCCCAGGTACGGGCGCTGTAGCGGAACGGCTTCGAGGTCAGCGCGCCGACCGGGCACAGGTCGATCATATTGCCCGACACTTCAGAATCGACGGTCTTGCCGACGAAGGAAGTGATTTCAGCGTGTTCGCCGCGGCCCAGCATGCCCAGTTCCATGACGCCGGCCACTTCCTGGCCGAAACGCACGCAGCGGGTGCAGTGGATGCAACGGGTCATTTCCTGCATCGAGATCAGCGGGCCGGCATCTTTCGGCGGAACCACGCGTTTTTCTTCTTCGTAGCGCGAGTTCGATTTGCCGTAGCCGACCGCCAGGTCTTGCAACTGGCATTCGCCGCCCTGGTCGCAGATCGGGCAGTCGAGCGGGTGGTTAATGAGCAGGAATTCCATCACGGATTTCTGTGCCTGTACCGCCTTCTCGCTGTTCGAGCGCACGATCATGCCCGCCGATACCGGCGTGGCGCAAGCCGGCAAAGGCTTCGGTGCCTTCTCGACTTCAACCAGGCACATGCGGCAGTTCGCTGCGATCGACAATTTCTTGTGATAGCAGAAGTGCGGAATGTAGGTGCCCAGCTTGTTGGCCGCGTCCATCACCATGCTACCCGGTGGGACTTCTACCTTCTTACCGTCAATTTCAATTTCAACCATGAGAGTTCTCTGGCCTTAGATATAAGCGGGCACCAGACAGTGCTTGTGCTCGATGTGATATTCAAATTCTTCGCGGAAGTTCTTCACGAAAGCGCGTACCGGCATCGCCGCCGCATCACCGAGGGCGCAAATGGTGCGGCCCTGGATGTTGTCGGCGATCGAGTTGAGCATGTCCAGGTCGTCGGGACGGCCCTGGCCGTGCTCGATGCGGTGGACCATGCGGTACATCCAGCCCGTGCCTTCGCGGCACGGCGTGCACTGGCCGCAAGACTCTTCATAATAGAAATACGACAGGCGCAGCAGCGACTTGACCATGCAGCGCGTCTCGTCCATGACGATCACGGCGCCCGAACCGAGCATCGAGCCGGCCTTGGCGATCGAATCGTAGTCGAGATCGGTGTTCATCATGACGTCGCCGCGGATCACCGGGGCGGACGAACCGCCGGGAATGACCGCCTTGATCTTTTTACCGCCGCGCATGCCGCCAGCCAGTTCCAGCAGCTTGGCGAACGGCGTGCCGAGCGGCACTTCGTAGTTGCCCGGCAGGTTGACGTCGCCCGAAATCGAGAAAATCTTGCTGCCGCCATTGTTCGGCTTGCCGATGGCGGCGTACTTCTCGCCACCCATGTTCAGCAGGAACGGCACGGCGGCAAAGGTTTCGGTGTTGTTGATGGTGGTCGGCTTGCCGTACAGGCCGAACGAGGCCGGGAACGGCGGCTTGAAGCGCGGCTGTCCCTTCTTGCCTTCGAGCGACTCGAGCAGCGCAGTTTCTTCGCCGCAGATGTAGGCGCCGTAGCCGTGCGCGGCGTGCAGCTGGAAGTTGAATTCGCTGCCCATGATCTTGTCGCCCAGGAAGCCGGCGGCACGCGCCTCGTCCAGTGCGTCTTCAAAGCGCGCGTATTCGGCCCAGATTTCGCCGTGGATGTAGTTGTAGCCGACCGTGATGCCCATCGCGTAGGCGCCGATGGCCATGCCTTCGATCAGCGCGTGCGGATTGTAGCGAATGATGTCGCGGTCCTTGAACGTGCCCGGCTCGCCTTCGTCGGTGTTGCAGACGAGGTATTTCTGGCCCGGGAACTGGCGTGGCATGAAGCTCCACTTCAGGCCGGTCGGGAAACCGGCGCCGCCGCGGCCGCGCAGGGAACCGGCTTTCAGTTCGGCGATGATCGCTTCCGGCGTGATTTTCTCTTCCAGGATGCGGCGCAGCGCGGAATAGCCGCCGCGGTTCACGTAATCCTGCAAGTGCCAGTTCTGGCCGTCGAGGCCGGCCAGGATGACCGGGTCGATGTGACGTGAATGGAGCGATGTCATTTCTTGAGTTCCTCGACGAGTGCGTCGATCTTGCTATCCGACATCAGGCTGCACATGCGCTTGTTATTGACCAGCATCACCGGCGCATCGGCGCAAGCGCCCATGCACTCGCCTTCGACCAGCGTGAACTGGCCGTCGGCCGAGGTGGCGCGGTAGCCGATGCCGAGTTTTTCCTGCAGATAGTGACCGGCGTGCTCGCCGCCCGACAGGGCGCACGGCAGGTTGGTGCACACGGTGATCTTGTACTTGCCGACCGGCTTGACGTTGTACATATTGTAGAACGTGGCCACTTCCTGCACGGCGATGGCGGGCATGCCGAGGTAATCGGCCACGTCCTGCATCACTTCCGGCGGGAGCCAGCCTTTTTCATCCTGCGCAATGGCGAGCGCCGCCATGACCGCGGACTCTTTATGGTCGGGCGGATACTTGGCGACTTCACGGTCGATTTTTTTGTATGACTGCTCTGATAACAACATGGTTGTGCCTCAAATGGTCGACAGCTTAGCGGTCGATACTGCCGAATACGATGTCCTGGGTGCCGATGATGGTGACGGCGTCGGCGAGCATGTGCCCGCGCGCCATTTCGTCCAGGCTCTGCAAGTGCGCATAGTCCGGGGTGCGGATCTTCAGGCGGTACGGCTTGTTGGCGCCGTCCGACACGATGTAGATGCCGAACTCGCCCTTCGGATGCTCGACCGCGGCATACGCCTCGCCCGGCGGCACGTGGAAGCCTTCGGTAAACAGCTTGAAGTGGTGAATCAGCGATTCCATGTTCGACTTCATCTCGGTGCGCTTGGGCGGCGCGACCTTGTGGTTGTCGGTCATGACCGGGCCCGGGTTGGCGCGCAGCCAGGCCGACGCCTGCTTGATGATGCGGTTCGACTGGCGCATCTCTTCCACGCGCACCAGGTAGCGGTCGTAGCAGTCGCCATTGGTGCCGACCGGGACGTCGAAATCCATCTTGTCGTACACGGCGTACGGCTGCTTCTTGCGCAGATCCCACTCCACGCCCGAGCCGCGCAGCATGGCGCCGGTAAAGCCCATGGCTTTGGCCGCTTCCGGGCTGACCACGCCGATGCCGACCGTACGCTGCTTCCAGATACGGTTGTCGGTCAAGAGCGTTTCGTACTCGTCCACATAGGTGACGAAACGCTTGCAGAAGTCGTCGAGGAAGTCGAGCAGCGAGCCCTGGCGGTGTTCGTTCAGTTCGTCGATGGCCTTGGCGCTGCGGATGATCGAGGCCTTGTGCTTCGGCATCGCGTCCGGCAGGTCGCGGTACACGCCGCCCGGGCGGTAGTAGGCGGCGTGCATGCGCGCGCCGGAGACCGCTTCGTAGCAGTCGAACAAGTCTTCGCGGTCGCGGAACGCGTACAGGAACGGACCCATCGCGCCGACGTCGAGCGCGTGCGTGCCGAGCCACATCAGGTGGTTCAGCAGGCGCGTGATTTCGTCGAACATGACGCGGATATACTGGGCGCGCACCGGTACCTCAATCCCGAGCAGCTTCTCGATCGCCATCACATAGCCGTGCTCGTTGCTCATCATCGACACATAGTCGAGACGGTCCATGTACGGCACCGATTGCAGGTAGGTGCGGGTTTCGGCCAGCTTTTCGGTGGCGCGGTGCAACAGGCCGATGTGCGGGTCGGCGCGCTGGATCACTTCGCCGTCGAGCTCGAGCACCAGGCGCAGCACGCCGTGCGCGGCCGGGTGCTGCGGACCGAAGTTGAGGGTGTAGTTCTTAATTTCAGCCAAGGTTTTTGCTCCCAGGATTCATCCCGTAGGTTTCTTCGCGGATCACGCGCGGAATGATTTCACGCGGCTCGATCGTCACGGCTTGGTAGATCACGCGCTTCTGTTCGGGGTCGTAACGCATTTCGACGTAACCGGACATCGGGAAGTCCTTGCGGAACGGATGGCCGATGAAGCCGTAGTCGGTCAGGATGCGGCGCAGGTCGTTGTGGCCTTCGAACAGGATGCCGTACAGGTCGAACGCTTCGCGCTCGTACCAGTTGGCCGAACGCCACAGCTCGACGACCGACGCCAGTACCGGCGTGTCGTCGTCCTCGGCGAACACGCGCACGCGCACGCGCCAGTTGTGTTCGATCGACAGCAGATGCGAGACGGCCGCGAAGCGCGCGCCATCCCAGGTGCCTTCGCCGTAGGTGGAGTAATCCACGCCGCACAGGTCGAGCAATTGTTCAAATTTGAGCGCGGGATGGTCGCGCAGGGTCTGCATCGCGGCGATATAGCCGGCGGCCTTGACCACTACGGTCACCTCGCCCAGCGCCACGCTGATAGCGGCGCCCTCACCCAGTGCGGTGCGCAGGGCGAGTTCAAGGGCTTCGAGTTTTGTCGTCATGGTGGAAACCGCTTCTTAACGTGCGATGGTATTGGTGCGCTTGATCTTGTTCTGCAGTTGCAGGATCCCGTACAGCAGCGCTTCAGCGGTCGGCGGACAGCCCGGCACGTAGACATCGACCGGCACGATGCGGTCGCAACCGCGCACCACCGAGTACGAATAGTGATAGTAGCCGCCGCCGTTGGCGCACGAGCCCATCGAGATGACCCAGCGCGGTTCCGGCATCTGGTCGTAGACCTTGCGCAGGGCGGGAGCCATCTTGTTGCACAGCGTGCCGGCGACGATCATCACGTCGGACTGGCGCGGCGAGGGACGGAACACGACGCCGAAGCGGTCCATGTCGTAGCGGGCCGCGCCCGTGTGCATCATTTCGACGGCGCAGCAAGCCAGGCCGAACGTCATCGGGAACATCGACCCGGTACGCGCCCAGTTGATCAGCTTGTCTGCTGTCGTGGTGATGAAACCTTCGTTTAATACGCCTTCAATTGACATGGCTTATTCCCAATCAAGGGCACCTTTCTTCCAGATATACCAAAAACCGACCACAAACTCGGCGATGAAGACCATCATCGTCACGAAGCCGGCCCAGCCCAGTTCACGCATGGAAACTCCCCATGGGAAGAAGAATGCCGTTTCCAGATCGAACAAAATAAACAGGATTGCCACCAGATAGTAGCGGACGTCGAACTTCATGCGCGCGTCTTCAAACGCTTCAAAGCCGCACTCGTAAGGCGACAGCTTGGCGGAATCGGGCTTATGGGGAGAGAGCAGATATCCCAGTACCTGCGGGACGACACCGACACCGATGCCAACCAGGATGAACAACAGGACGGGGAAGTAATTATCGAGGTTCACTTGATGGAGCCTATCTTGAACGATCGGTTAATGAAACACTGCATGCCGCAGCGCCCTACCGCACGAACCTGGCTTGAACCTTGCCACCAGGACCGAACGACTGATCCTCGCAAAAAAGCCAGCTTAGGCATAAACATGTTCGCTTATGCAACCTTGCTGGCTTTTATATTCTTGGTGCCGACGGCGAGACTCGAACTCGCACAGGCTTTCGCCCACTACCCCCTCAAGATAGCGTGTCTACCAATTTCACCACGTCGGCATTGAGTCCGCTATTCTAACATTGTTACATCACTGTATTCAATGCAAAATTGCGCGAAAACAAGGATAAAACAGAAAAACTTTACTTCTTTTTGATACTGGCCAATACCCGGCCATGCTGCCTGCGCTAATACTCTGTGCGCGGGCAGTATTCTACCAGAACTGGCTTACTTTGGCACCTGATTAGCAGGTACTTCCGGCCCAGTTGCCGCTGGTGCGGCCGGAACCGCTCCGCCGGTCGCTGGCGCGGCAGGCTCTGCGCCACCGGTGACTGGCGCGTTCGGCACTGCCGAAGGAGCGGCAGGTGCGGCGAGCGACGGTGCGGCGGTCGGGATTGCGCCCGGACCGGTCACTGGGGCCGGCGCCGTCACGGCCGCGCGATCCATCACGCCGCCGCCGACCTGGCCCTTGTTTTTCGTGGCAAAGAACGCCAGGCCCAGGGTGGCGCCGAAAAACACCGCGGCGGCCACGCCGGTCGATTTCGACATGAAGTTCGAGGAGCCGGTGGCACCGAACAGACTGCCGGAAGCGCCGGAACCGAAAGCCGCCCCCATATCGGCGCCCTTGCCATGCTGCAGCAAGACCAGACCGATAATCGCCAGAGCGGAAATAACCTGTACAACTACAACCAGATTGAACAACGTGTTCATTGCTTATTCCATTCCAAGTTTAACAACAATAATATTTCAATTGGCTGCATTAAGGATGGCAAGAAAATCTGCCGCCTTCAGCGCTGCCCCGCCGATCAAGCCGCCGTCGATATCTGGCTGAGCCATCAATTCCAGGGCGTTATCGGGCTTCATGCTGCCGCCGTACAAAATCTGCACTGTCTCGGCCGCTACTGCATTCCTGGCCATCAGCTGCGCGCGCAGCTGGGCGTGGACTTCCTGGGCCATGGCCGGCGTGGCCGTCTTGCCGGTGCCGATCGCCCACACAGGTTCGTAGGCAACGACGATCTGCGCCACGCGCTCGCCCACCAGGTCGAGCACGGCGCCGAGCTGGCTCGACACCACGGCGGCGGTCTGGCCGGCTTCGCGCTCGGCCAGCGTTTCGCCGACGCACACGATCGGGGTCATGCCCGCGTCGAGGACGGCGACGGCTTTTTTCGCCACCAGTTCGCTGCTTTCGCCATGGCAGGCACGGCGCTCGGAGTGACCGACGATGACGTACTTGCACGCAAAATCGGCCAGCATGGCTGCCGCGACTTCGCCGGTGAAGGCGCCGCCGGGCTGGGCGGAGACATCCTGGGCGCCCCAGGCAACCGGGCTGGCGCTCAACGCATCCTGGCACTGGGCCAGATAGGGTGCCGGCGCGCACACCGCACAAGAGGCGTTCGAACCATGCGCGCCCGCGACAATGCCCGCCAACAGGCTTGCATTCGCGGCACGGTTGCCGTTCATTTTCCAATTTCCTACGACGAGTTTGCGACGCATAGTAGCCCAGATTTAATTAACCCGCTATTTTAACCCCCGATCCGATGTCGGTCAAACAAAGGCCGGGGGCAGTTGCCAGCCGATCACACCACTTGCAACATGATCTTCCCGATATGGGTGGAACTCTCCATCAGCGCATGGGCCTGGGCAGCCTGTTCCAGGGGGAAGGTCTTGAAAATGACGGGGCGTACCTTGCCCGCTTCAAACAGCGGCCAGACGTGTTCGCGCAGGTTCGCCGCGATCGCGCCCTTGAAGGCGACCGGGCGCGGGCGCAGGGTCGAGCCGGAAATCGTCAGGCGGCGCCGCAGCACCTGGCCGAGGTCGATATTGGCCTTGGCGCCGCCCAGCAGGGCGATCAGGGCGATGCGGCCATCGTCGGCCAGGCAATCGATTTCGCGCGGGAGATAGTCGCCGCCGACCATGTCGAGGATAACGTCGACGCCCTTGTTGCCGGTGAGCGCCTTGACCACGGCGACAAAGTCTTCGGTCTTGTAATCGATGCCGCGTTCGGCGCCGAGCGACTCGGTGGCGCGGCATTTGTCGGCGTTGCCGGCGGTGGCGAACACGCGCAGGCCGAAAGCGGCGGCGAGCTGGATGGCGGTCACGCCGATGCCGGAGGTACCGCCCTGCACCAGCAGGGTTTCGCCGGCGGCCAGTTTGGCGCGGTCGAAAACGTTGCTCCAGACCGTGAAGTAGTTTTCAGGCAGGGACGCCGCTTCCAGCGGGCTCAGGCCGGCGGGCACGGGCAGGCATTGCTGGAGCGGCGCGGCGCAGAATTCGGCGTAGCCGCCGCCCTGGACCAGGGCGCAGACCATGTCGCCTTTTTGGAAGGCGCTGCCGGCCAGGTCGCCGTCGACGATGTCGCCGGCCACTTCGAGGCCCGGCAGGTCGGACGCGCCCGGCGGAACCGGGTAGTGGCCGAGGCGCTGCAGCACGTCGGGACGGTTGATGCCGGCCGCGTGCACGCGGATGAGCACTTCGCCGGGTTTCAGTTCAGGGACGGGACGCTCGCACAGTTGCAGAACATCGGCAGGGCCGGGTTGCTTGATTTCGATGGCACGCATGGGATGGGGGCTCGCTGGAAGCAAAAGGCGATTGTACGGGAAGTGGGGGTGGCCCGTCGTTACCGCCCACCGTCGTTCCCGCCCCCGCTGCGCGACTGCCTCGGCAACGGCGTCCCCGGGCGCCAGGCGCGCGAGAGCGCCTGCGCCTCGTCGATCTGCTCCTGCGTCATGCGCTTGGCAATCGCCGCCCGATGCTCGGTCGCATTCGCATTGCCGCTGGCCGCCGCCAGGTTCCACAACATATAAGCGAGCACCTTATCCTGCGGCATGCCCGCCGCGTGATACCGGTACATCAGCCCCAGCGCATGCTGCGCCTCCGCGTGCCCCTGCTCGGCCGCCTTGCGGAACCACGCGATCGCTTCCTTGTGATCGAGCGGCACCGCATTGCCGGTGTAGTACATCGCCCCCACCACATACTGCGCGTCGGCCTTGCCCTGCTCGGCCGCCTTGCGGTGCCACAGCATGGCTTGCTTGTAGTCGCGCGCCACCCCGCGTCCCATGTAATACATGAGGCCGAGCAAATGCTGGGCCTCCATATGCCCGGCCCGGGCCAGCGGCGCGACTTCTTTCAGCGCACGCACATAATCGCGCGCATTGTAGGCGTTGGCGCCTTCGGTAAAACCGGCCAGCGCGCTGGCGTGCAGGCCGAATGCGACGATCATCGCAACGAGGTGTTTTTTCATGGTTCGCGTATCGCACCAGGACCGGCTTGCCCGTCCTGTTGATCCAGTCGTCGTCCGTCGCATGTGAGAGACATGACGCTTATTTCCAGCTGACTTTGCCGAGGCCATCGACGCTGACGCTGCGGTTGGGCGGCTTGCCGTACACCGTCACCGAACCGAGCCCGCTCAGGCGCAGGTTCGCGCTGTGGCGCGCCATCACCGAGGCATTGCCCAGCCCGTTCAAGTCGAGGGTCACGCTGTCGACCTGGAAGTGCTGCGCGTCGAGGCCGCCGAGCCCGCCCAGATTGGCCTTGAGCCACCTGGCGCTCCCACCGAGGGTCGCATACCCTGCCCCGCGCAGCGTCAGCTCGACCCCCTCGCCAATAACGCCCTGCAGGTTCATGCTGCCCACCCCGCCCAGGCTGGCGCTGACGAGACGGTAAGTACAATTGACCTTCATCGAACCGGCCCCTTCCAGCGACAACTCCAGCTCGTCGCCCGAAAACCCGCTGACATCGGTCCAGCCGATGCTTTCGGACGCTACTTCGCGCAGGCTCGGCAGGGTCAGCTCGGCGCGCACGCTATTGCCGCGCGTGAGCGCGCGCACGCCGCGCGCTTCGCTGCCGATGGTCAGGGTGTCGCCCTCCTGCTCGGTGGTGATCGAGTTCATCAGGCGCTTTTCGCCCGTGATGACCAGGCTGGGCACGGCGCCCTGGCGCAGGCGCAGGTCGATGGCGCCGTCGAGCCTGACCCGCTGCGCCCTGGCGTCGACCACGCGCGTCTCGGTCATCCGGGTCGTACTGTCGTCCGGGGCGGCGCTGGCCGGGCCGGCCGGGGCGAACAGCGTGCACAAGGCTGCCGCCAGCGCTCCGGTGTGGAAAAACTGATTCATTGCGCGTCTCCAGATCTTCTTGTTCATGCCGGTCCGGCCGGCCGGTACATACACTACCAGCAAGCGGACCGGCGTTCCAGCTTATTGTGGCAATTGCGCTTTTTCAGCGGCGCTCAGGCGGCGGGCGCTGACCACCACCACCGGCATGGCAGCCTCGGTGGCAGCGGCAACGCTGGGCGCGCTGCGCTGGAGCGGGGTGCCGGCCGTGGCGAAGGTGGTGGCGCCGATCACGGCGACAACGGCAAGAAAGATGGCTTCCATGTGTTTGGCGATGTTCATGATGCGCTCCTTGTGTGGGGTTCGATGGCGTTGCGGTATGGTGTGACTTTAGCCATGCGCCGCCCGTGCTGCCAGCCGATTGCGACGAACTGCATTTTTCGCCACCTGTTCCAGCAAATAGGCGCGATGGAACGCATTGCGATTGACGCGCCCGCCACGCGGGCCGATACTCGGACCCATGTCCGACACCACAGCCCCATCGGCCGCCGCGCGCGGCACACCTCCATACGACGCGATCGTCGTCGGCAGCGGACCGGGCGGCGCCAGCGTCGCGCGCGAACTGGCCAGCCGCGGCCTGCGCGTGCTGATCCTCGAACAGGGCAGCGCCGCCCCGCTCAGCGGCACGCTGGGCCAGATGGCGCGCATCGCCGCCATCCCCGGCAAGGGCGCCTTTCTCCACCGCGACGGCTCGCTGCTGGTCCAGGGCATCAACACCGGCGGCAGTTCCAGCATCAATTTCGCCACCGCCGCCGATCCGCCCCTGGCCCGCTTCGCCGCGCACGGCATCGATCTGGCGCCGGCCTTGCAGGCTTTGCGCGCCGAGCTGCCGATCGGTCCGCTTCCAGACGAACTGATCGGCCCGATGGCGACGCGCATCATGGAGGGCGCCCGGGCGCTGGGCATGGATTGGCACAAACTCGACAAGATGATCCGCCCGCAGCTGTGCCGCAGCGGCTGCTGGCGCTGCGCCTACGGCTGCCCGTTCGGGGCCAAATGGAGCGCGCGCGACTTCATCGACGAAGCGTGCCGGCATGGCGCCACCCTGGCCGACCAGGCGCGCGCCACGCGCGTACTGCTGGAACACGGCAAGGCGGCGGGAGTGGAGTACGTACGCGGCGGCAAGACGCAGGAAGCGCTGGCGCCGCTGGTGATCCTGGCCGGCGGCGGGGTCGGCAGCCCGCGCCTGCTGCACCAGAGCGGCTTGCGCGCGCCAACCAGCACCCTGTTCAGCGATCCGGTGGTGGCGCTCATGGGCAGCGTGGATGGCCTCGACGGCGGCGCCGAAGTGCCGATGGCGGCCGGGATGCGCCTGGACGAGGCCGGCATTTCGCTGGCCGACATGACCCTGCCCAAACCGATGTACCAGGGCTTTACCGCGCAGGCCGGGCGCTTCGACCGCCTGTTCGCGCATCGGCGCACGCTCTCGATCATGGTCAAGATCGGCGACCAGGCCGGCGGCGCGGTGGGGCCGCGCTGGGTCGACAAGACCTTGCACCCGGCCGACCGTGCCAGGTTCGCGCAGGGCGAAGCCATGGCGCGCGCGATCCTGGCCGCCTGCGGCGCCACCCATGTGTTCAAGAGCCGCCATTTCGCGGCCCATCCGGGCGGCAGCGTGCGCCTCGGCGACGGCGTCGACGGCAATCTGCAAGCCGGCGCGCGCGGCCTGCATGTGTGCGACGCCTCGGTCATTCCGGGGCCATGGGGCTTGCCGCCGACCCTGACCTTGCTGTGCCTGGGCAAATGGCTGGGCCAGCGACTGGCGCGCTGACGCCCCTCCCCAGCGTCAGCAGGCCAGCGCGCCGTTCAGCGCTTCGTGCACCAGGTCGTCGATTTCGCCGGTGATCAGGGTCATGCTGCTGGCGACCACGGAAAACTCCTTGCCGGCCTGGCCGGCGCGCGCGGCGACGATCTGGGCATTGAAGGCGACCATGCGGGCTTGCTTGGCGATGGTCTTGATATCGCCCATCATCACCTGCAGCTGGCGCTTTTGCAGCTGGGCGTGGCGCTTCGATTGTTCTTCATAGACCAGGGTCAGGCCGTTGAGCACGCTCAGCAGGGCGGTGGCTGCGCGCACCAGCTCGTCGAGCAGCGCCGGCGCGCCGCGGCCTTCGCCGACGATGGCGTCGAGGGTCGATTCGGCCAGGGCGATGAAGTCGCGGATCACGCGGTCGCCCTGCAGCACGCCGAAGTAGGCGTCGCGCAGCTGGGCGCAGAACACGCCCGGCAAACCGCCCTTGCCTTCGACCAGGGTGACATGGGCGTCGCGAAACAGCGCCAGCGTGTCGCGCGCGGTGGCGGCCGCGCCCTCGTGGCCCATCGAGGCCAGGACCGCGTACAGGACCACCCGCTGCGACGTGAAGCGGCGCCGGCCCGACAGATTGATCAGTGCGCCGAAAACGTCGCCCGACAGCTTGACGCCGGCAAACCCATCTTCGCGCGGGCGCTCCGCGATGCTCGCATCTTCCAACATGTTGCTCTCCTTCTTCATGCCGGCGGCGACTTCGCCATCCGGACAAGCAAGCACGTGCAGTTTCCGTGCCAGCTCCGGGGGGCAATTTCGGCCGTCCGCCTCACCAAACTGGCGCAATCGAGCACAAGTGGAGCACCAGGACGGCGAGCCGCACACCAGCATGATGCGAGAGCGAAGTATTGACACGCCTCAACAGTGCGCCAGCTTAGGATTTACTTAAAGCTGAGCTTCCTAAATTTCTCGCCTTGTTGTAGGACTAGGACTACAAACACAAATGATATGAACACAAATGGTGCTTTGCAGCAGATATTGAACAAGCTCTTCACTATGAAGATGGGTTTGCAATAGGGTTTCCATATCAATAAAACGTTCTGTGTAGCAAATTGCAACGAGATGTAAAGAACCGGGCTCATCCTTACTGCTGTCACAAGCCGATGTTAGATTGCCCTCTCGCGTTCACATACGCGTTTTAAGCCACAACCCGGCCTTAACAAAAGGCAACTTTAATAGGTGTTATATGATGAAAAAATCTAAAGTTTTCCTGTCGGCCATCGCGCTGGCATCCGCTGCACTCGTGTCGAGCCAGGCATCCGCTGTCGAAATCATCAACACGTCGACCCTGGAACTGGTAGACAACTTCGCTGAAGCCGACGGCTTCTTCACTGGCGGCAACAAAGGCAACACCTTTGTCGACAACTACAACTTCACCCTGACCCAGGCTGGCGAATTCGCCGCTGGCGTTCTGTCGATCACCGGCAACGCTAAAAACGGTCTGGACATCACCGCTTTCAACCTGATCGACAGCAACGGTTCCCTGTTCGGCGGCACCCTGCTGTCGACCGGCGCGACCGACCAATGGTCGCTGTCGACCTCCAGCCTGAGCGCTGGCGCCTACACCATCCAGGTCAAGGGCAGCATCCTGTCGAATGCATCGGGTCGCTACTCGGCCAACATCGCTCTGGCACCAGTACCTGAGCCAGAAACCTACGCCATGATGCTGGCAGGCCTGGGCCTGCTGGGCTTCACCGCTCGCCGCCGCAACAAAAAGGCAGCAGCCGCCGCACTGGCAGCGTAAGCAGTCACGCGCCGTGCATGAAAACCCTCGCGTAGCGCGCCCTGGCGCGTGGCGCGAGGGTTTTTTTTCGCATGCATATGTTTGCTTAAAAACCAACGTACGTTAAGATACTTCGCCGTGCAGCGGGCCCCGCCCCTGCGGCCAACGTCGTTTCCAGGTTTTTATCGTGAGGTCTTTCATGCGCATGCGCCATCTACCCGTTCTCATCGCCGGACTTTCCCTGTCGCTGACCGCCTTCGCGGCCACCAGCGACAAATGGAACATTCCCGTCAACGTCAAAAAGCTCGATAACGGCCTGACCGTGATCGTCTCGCCCGACCATACCTCGCCCACCGTCGGCGTGAGCGTGGTGTACCACGTCGGCATGCGGCTCGAACCGAAAAACCGCACCGGCTTCGCCCACCTGTTCGAACACCTGATGTTCCAGGGCACGCCGAACGCCCCCAAGGGCGTGTTCGACAAGACCATCACGGGCGGCGGCGGACGCAACAACGGTTCGACCCGGCCCGACTTCACCAACTATATTGAAACGGCGCCGGTGTCGTCGATCGACTCGATCCTGTGGCTCGAAGCGGACCGCATGAAGACGCTCGACTTCAATGAAAAAACCCTCAAGAACCAGCAGGACGTGGTCAAGGAAGAAATCCGCGTCAACGTGAAGAACCAGCCTTACGGCGGCTTCATGTGGATCGACATCAACCAGCAGGCGTTCCAGAAGTGGGAAAACAACCATGACGGCTACGGCAGCTTCCAGGACCTGGAAGGCGCCAGCCTGGACGACGTGCGCAATTTCCACCGCGATTACTACGGCCCCAACAATGCAGTCCTGGCGATCTCGGGCGACGTAACGCCGGCCCAGGGCTTCGCGCTGGCGAAGAAGTATTTCGCAGGCATCCCGAAACGCCCTACTCCGCCGACGAGCGACTTCAGCGAGCCTCTCAACACAGCCGAAAAGCGCATCGAGCAGAGCGATGCGCTGGCCCAGGTGCCGGCCATTGCCGCCGGCTGGAAAATGCCGGCGCGCGGCAGCCGCGATCTGGCCCCGATGGCGGTGCTGGGCGAACTGCTGGCCGGCGGCGACGCCTCGGTGCTGTACCAGGGTCTGGTCAAGGGGCGCGAAGTGGCGCTCAACGTCGATTCCCTGTACGGGCTGACCAGCCCGTGGGAATTCGACGGTCCGACCTTGTTTACCGTGTTCGCCCTGTACAAGCCGACCAGCAGCGCCGACGTCATGCTCAAGAGCATCGATGAAGAAATCGCCAAGGTGGTCGCGAGCGGCGCCGATGCCGCCACGCTCGCCCGCGTCAAGACGCGCATGCTGGCCAACTGGTACAACACGCTGGAAAGCTTCATGGACCGCGCCGACACCCTGGCCAAGCTGCAAACCCTGTGGGGCGACGCCAATGTGGTCAACCAGATCCCGGGCTGGATCGATGGCGTGACGTCGGAAGACCTCCAGCGCGTCGCCAAGACCTATCTGACCGCCGCCAACCGCACCGTCATCGACCGCAAGCCGGTGGCCAAGACGGCCGCCGCGCCAGCCGCTGCCGCCCCTGCGCCAGCATCAACCGCCGTGAAGAATTAAGGAGAGCCGCCATGAAAAAACTGATGCTGGCACTGAGCATTTCCCTGCTGTTCGCGCCGGCCGCCTTCGCCGCCGACAGCGCCAAGGCCGCCGCCGATTCCCTGCCCCCGTACGGCAAGGACAGGACCATTCCGGCCCCGAAAATCATCAAGAAGACCCTGGCCAACGGCCTGCAGGTGTGGGTCGTGCCGCGCCAGGGTTTGCCGCGCGTGGACTACGTGCTGGCCGTACGCGGCGCCGGCCTGGCCGCCGACGACAGCAAGCACCCCGGCTTTGCCAACCTGATGGCCGGCCTGCTCAATGAAGGCAGCACCAAACGCGACTCGCGCGCCATCGCCGAAGCGGCCCAGGGCCTGGGCGGCGAAGTCGGCGCCGGTGCCAGCCACGACGGCGTCATCGTCTCGGCCAACGCCCTGACCTCGAACGCCGGCCCGATGCTGCAACTGCTGGCCGAAGTGGCGCGCATGCCGGCCTTCCCGCCGCAGGAAGTCGAACTGGGCAAGGGCAATGCGCTGGAGGGCTTGAAAGTGTCCGAAACCAGCCCGGGCTTTCGCGCCGAGCGCGCCCTGAACAAGGCGATTTTCGGCCCTCACCCGTACGGCAACACCAGCCCGACGGTCGAGTCGATCAAGGGCGTCACGCCGGAATTGTTGCGCGCCGAGCACGCCAAGCGCTTCCGCCCCGACCGTAGCCTGCTGGTGATCACCGGCCGCATCGGCGAAGCCGAGGCGCTCAAGCTGGCCACGGCCGCCTTCGGCGACTGGAAGGCCGAGGGCGCCGCCCTGCCCGACACCCCGGGCGCGAGCCTGGCCGCCAAGCCGGTGCGCATGATCCTGCAGCGCGATGGCAGCGTGCAGTCGACCATGCGCCTGGGCAGCCCGGGCATGGCCGCCAGCGCCACCGATTACGTGCCGCTGCGCCTGACCAGCACCATCCTCGGTGGCGGTTTCAGCAGCCGCGTGAACCTCAACCTGCGCGAGGAAAAGGGTTATACCTACGGCGCCTCGGCCGGCGCGCGCATCTTCCGTAACGGCGGCAGCATCGTCGGCGGGGCCGACGTGCGCAATGAAGTGACCGGCGCCGCGCTCAAGGAATACCTGCACGAGTACAAGCGCATCGGCACCGAGCTGGTACCGGACGCGGAAATGAGCATGAACAAGCGCTACGTGGCCGGCGGCTACCTGATCAGCAACCAGATGCAGCGCGCCGTGGCCGGTACGCTGGCCAACAACTGGCTGGTGGGGCTGCCGTCCGAATTCCTCGGCCAGTATGTGCCGCTGATCCAGAAGGTCACGCCCGAGCAGGTACGCGAAATGGGCAAGAAATATTTTGCTCCAGAGCTACAATCGGTGGTCGTGGTCGGCGATAATGCCGCCGTGGCCGAGCAGTTGAAGCAATACGGGGAGTTCACCGTCCAGGAGAAGTAAGCCGGGAGCAGGCACGGCGTGCCTGTGCTCGATTGACCGGCCCGACAGCCGCCGCTGCGCAAGCACCGGCGGCTTGTTTTTTGCCCGCTTTTCCGAACATTATCCACCGGCTCGGCCGGCTAGCTGCCATGACCATCAAAACTTTTCCCCTGCTCATCCTGCTGGCAGCCTTGACCGGCTGCGTTACCTACGCGCCGCCGCCCGACGGGCCGACTGCTTCCCTGGGGATGTACTTCGACACCGATTCTGCCGGGCGCATGCGTACCGGATTGGCAAACGTGTTTGCCAATCCGGCCTGCGACAGCATGCCGTCGGGCGGACGCATCGGCACCCGCATGGGCATGGACGAGCTTGACGAATTGCCGACCCAGAAAATCGCCGCGGGCAAGGAGTTCACCTTCGACCTGGCGACGATCGAGGTACAGGGCCAGGCCAATGCAGGCTGTTCCGTGACCGCCACATTCCTGCCCGCACCCGGTGCAACGTACGAAGCGCGCTTGTATATCCGCGGCAACTCGGCACGATGCGAGATGGTGATCGTCGACGACCAGAACGTCGCTGTTCCATTCACGACGCCGGCTTTTTCCTGCATGGGCGGCATAAACGGTAAGACCCAAAATGGGGTCGGCTGGTTCGCCTACCCCAAGATTCCCACTCTGATTCTGAACGTCCCGTTTAAATAAGCCGCGTTCAACACCTCGTTTAGGGAAATCCTCCGCGTTGCCCGCACGGCACGCGAGCGCAGCATGCAGGAAGTGCGAAAAAAACCGGCTGCCCGCCTCCACCGCACGGCACGACCGCATAGCGCTGCTGGCGCTGAGTCTTGTCGCGGGACTGTCGAGTCTGTCCACGCGCGCGCTGGCCCAGACCACGGACACCCTGAGCCCCGCCTGCGCCAACTTTCTACCCGGCCGACTTCAAGCTTTCCACCACGCTGGCGCGGCGTTCAAGGAATACCTGGACGAGTACAAGCGTATCGGCACCGAGCTGGTTGCGGACGCGGAAATGAGCATGAACAAGCGCTATGTGGCAGGTGGCTATCTGATCAGCAACCAGATGCAGCGCGCCGTGGCCGGTACGCTGGCCAACAACTGGCTGGTGGGGCTGCCGTCCGAATTCCTTGGCCAGTATGTGCCGCTGATCCAAAAGGTCACGCCCGAGCAGGTGCGCGAAATGGGCAAGAAATATTTTGCTCCAGAGCTGCAATCGGTGGTGGTGGTCGGCGATAACGCCGCTGTGGCCGAGCAGTTGAAGCAATACGGGGAGTTCACCGTCCAGGAGAAATAAGCCAGGGGCAGGCAGGGCCGCCGCCAGGGCGCGCCTGTGCTTCATTGATCGGCCCGACAGCCGCCGCTGGGCACGCACCGGCGGCTTGTGGATTTTATCCGCAAGCCCAGCCCTGCCATCACCGTCAAAACCTGCGCTCTGATCTTCCGGTGGGCATTTTCGCCGGCTGCGTTACTTGCCCAGTTCCCGCTGCGTATGGCCTGAACACGCGCACGACCCATCGCTGGTCGGCAGACTCGCCAACGGCGATCACTACGCCTTGTCGGTCAAAGCAATCCTGGGCAGACCTCCCAACGGGCTACGAGTGGCACGGGTCACGCGCTACGGCAGTCCAGATATCCGTATCCTATTACCGTCGCGGCCATAGCGCTTGCAAGATCAAAGCGAGTCAGTCAATTTCCGGACCCACACATCTAAAAGATTCCCGTCTTTATCGAATAGTAGCTAATATTTACGGTAGAAGAAAGAAAACATATTGGGCTGTTATTTCTATCTCACTGGGTTCCCCATTTACAATCAATGGCTCAAAAAACCAGTTCCTGGCGGCACTCCGCACAGATAACGACAAGAGCTCATGCGGAGACGAGATGACGCGAAAGTCGTCAACATAGCCTTTTTTGTCAATTTTAATAATAAAGACCACGGTACCTTGGATTTCATGGCGTCGCGCAGACGCCGGATACTCTGGCACCTTTCCAGACCTAATTTTCAACCCCAAGTCAACCTTGCTATTTACAAGGCGTTCTATTGCCGCAGCCCCGGAAGAAAAATTTGACTCGGCATTCTGACAAAACCCAACTTGACTGATAAATAATTGAATAATGAAAATTGCTGTAAATTTCGATATTTTATTTCTCAAGAGCAACCTTCTTTAAAGTTAACATAAATGCACGGCAAGTTCAATTCCAAATAAAGGACTGCTGTTGGCTGCGGATTGCTGACCGTCGCAGGTGAAAACGACAAAAACCTAGGTAGACGCTGATCACTATTTTCAGCCCTTTCATTGCCGTAGGCCCACACTCCCACGTCCCGCTGAGTAAGTTCTCCGCCATCGACACGAGCACAACCCCGGCAAGCGGAATTCCTGCAAGGAGTTCGATAAAGATTGCCCGTTGTGAACGCAGGTGAATTCCTTGTTTTATATTTGCTCTTATTATTACTCAAGCGGGACAGAAGCGACGGTTCAGGTACGGCAAGGCGAACATTGCTACGTCATGGTGGAGACCGCCGAACCCGGAATGGCTGCATACGATGGCGAATGCCCCCCCTTGCCTTTACCAGATCATGATTCATATACGCCGCTCATCCTGTAAAACGCGCCGAGAGGGGCTGCTGGGTGGCGTCGAGCACGAACTCGCGCAGGTCCGAAAATGCGGCGCCAAACGCTGGCCGCTTCGAGACGAGCGACATATATCGCTTGAATACCTCGGCGCGACACAGGCCATAGCCGCGCGCCCAGAGAACAGTCTGTCCCACGATGCAATCGGCCGCTGTAAATTTCTGTCCACAGACAAACGGCGCCCGCTCGAGCCGCGCGGCAAGCTGGGGTTCGATTTCCTCGCTGAATTTCTTGCGGTATCTCGCCACCATGCGCGGGTCGCGCTCCGCTTCCGGCAAGACATGCTCGTGGGCGCGAATTTGCCACAGCGTCATGTCCATCCAGGTTGACCCGAAGTGAAGCATTTGCAAGTAGTCGGCGCGCTCCGGCGATGCGTCGGGGGACGGCGCCAGATCGGCATCGGGGAATGCATCGGCAAGAAAAGCGACCATGGCAGCGCTTTCGAGCATGTACTGCACTGTGCCGTCGTCCCACGTAATCTCAAGCACCGGCACAGAATGGTTGGGATTGAGACGCAAGAACTCGGGGGAATACTGAACGGCTCCGTAAAGGTCGACTTTCTCGACATCGAAGGCATCGCCAACGACTTCATGCAACATCCATTTCGTACGTGCACTTCGGCTGGCAGGGTAATGGTACAGTTTCAGGTGTTGAATTGGCATGGTTTTCTCCAGAGAAGGAGCCGGCAGTGTGGCGCCTTGGAGCTGGCCGGTGAAGAAGGATATTTGACATTTTTTATGTCAAAATGGACAAATGAAGATCATCACGGTTCTGGTGTTGGATGGCGTATTTGACAGCAGCCTGTCGATTACGCTCGATACCTTGCATGCAGCCCAGGCCATTCTTGCGGCGCGCGGCGGTGCGCCGCAACTGAAGGTCAGGACCATCGCCGCCAGGACTTTCATTACTACCGGCGCCGGCTTGCGGATGAAGGCTGACCTCCAGTTCAAGACAGCAAAGCAGGCGGTATCGGACTGGATCATCGTTCCAGGCCTTGGTTACCATTCGGATCAGGAACTCAGCGACTGCTTTGCGCGCAGCGATACCATGCGGGCGATGCACTGGCTGGCCGCGGCGGGTACGGGCACGGCAAAGATTGCGGCGTCATGCAGTGCGGCGTTTCTGCTGGCGCAAGCCGGTCTGCTCGACGGGCGCAAGGCGACCACCGCATGGTGGCTGGCCCAGGCATTTCGCGCGCGTTATCCAGCGGTGATACTCGACGAAGCGCGCATCCTGGTGCGCGATGGACCGTGCCTGACCGCGGGCGCGGCCTTGTCGCAGCTCGATCTCATGCTGGCAATCGTGTCCGACGTGGCGGGGAAATCGGTGGCGCATTTGTGTTCGCGTTATTTGCTGATCGATCAGCGCTCTTCGCAGGCGCGCTACATGATGCGCGACCATCTGGAACATGAAGATCGGACGGTGATTGCGGCGGAGCGCTGGATCGATGCGCATCTGGCGCAGCCGATGACGGTCACCGCGCTGTCGTCCGAATTGGCGCTGTCGCCCAAGACGCTGTCGCGGCGTATCAAAGCGGCAACTGGCGTATCGCCGATCAAATTCATTCAACGGCGGCGTTTGTCGCATGCGGCGCATTTGCTGGAAACGACGGCGCTCTCGATCGAAACCGTCGCGGCGCAGGTCGGCTATCAGGACAGTACAGCCTTGCGTAAATTGATCAAACGCGAGTTTGGCGTGACACCGAGTACCTTGCGCTAACCCATGTTTGTCAAAGGGCGTAACCATCTTCAATACAGAACGCGCGCAAAATCCAGGACCGCGCGCCCCGAAAGCAGGCGGTTTTTTTACGCCGGCCACCATGAGTTAAGTTGAACATTTGATATCAAACGGATAAGATTGACAGGTTTTCCTCTTTAAAATCAAGGTATTAAAAATTCTGATACCAGGAGCGAAAACCTCACGTTTTTTTCATGTCAATCTTCCTGAGGAACCAATGACCAACCTATCCCTCCCCGCAGTGCGACCGCGCAGCTTGCTGGCGCTGAGCCTTGTTGCCGGGCTGTCGAGCCTGTCCACGGGTACGCTGGCCCAGAGCACGGATACCCTGAGCCCCGCCTGCGCCAGCTTCTACCCGGCCGACTTCAAGCTGTCCAGCACGCGCACGACCGACGCCATCCCCACCACAGCCCGTCCGGCCAAGGGCGTGGCCACCAGGGAAGGCGCGTATAACACCTGCCTGGTGCGCGCCACCAACCACACGGCCGAAGGCGTGAACGGCTTCTCGCGCAACGACTACGCGCGCCGCCAGGCCTTCAACGCCGACAGCTCGCAATACCTGACCCAATCGCTGGACGGCTTCTGGCAAACCTACAACGCCAGGACCTTCGGTTTCAACAAGCGCTTGCCGGGCCTGGGCGGCGACGCCGAGCCGCAATGGCACCCGACCAATCCCGACAAGCTGTATTACCTGCCGACCAACGGCGTCGGCATGCGCCTGAACGAACTGACCGTCTCGACCGGCGCCACGCGCGTGGTGGGCGATTTTGCCGCGCGCCTGAAAGCGCGCTGGCCCGGCGCCAACGCGGCCTGGACCAAGTCGGAAGGCTCGCCGTCGAAGGATGGCCGCTACTGGTGCTTCATGGTTGATGATGCGAACTGGAAAAGCCTGGGCGTCTTCACCTGGGACCGCGACACCAATTCCATTCTCGGCACCTACAATACCAACGGCGAGCGTCCCGACCATGTCAGCATGAGCCCGAGCGGCAACTACTGCGTGATTTCCGGCGACGGCGCGAGCGGCACCCTGGTTGCCAACCGCGACTTCAGCAACCGCCGCAAAATTCATCCGAAATCGGAGCACTCGGACCTGGCGATCGATGCCAACGGCGACGATGTCTATGTTTCCGTCGATTACCAGAGCAATGCGGGCGATGTGTTCATGGTCAACCTGCGCACCGGCGTGCGCACCAACCTGTTCCCGACCTATCTCAACGGCTCGGCCACCGCCCTGCACGTCTCGGGCAAGGCCTTCAATAAACCGGGCTGGGCACTGGTATCGACCTACGGCGACAGCGGCACGCGCCAGTGGCTGCACCGCAAGATGTTCCTGGTTCAGCTCGCAGCCAATCCGGTCACGTACAACCTCGGCTTTTCGCGCGTGAGCAGCAATGGCTACTGGAGCGAGCCGCACGCCTCGGTCAACCGCGACCTGACCAAGGTCCTGTTCAACTCGAACTGGGGCACCAGCAGCGACACCGACGTCGACGCCTACATGATCGACATCCCGGCCAGCGCCGTGAAGACGATTCTGGGCACCGGCACGCCGACCACGCCGCCGCCGGCCACCCCGGCGCTGGCCATCACGCTCGGCGCTGTCACCCACAGCGGCTACGACGCCAGCTATGCGTTCACCACCAACCAGCCGGCCAAATGCCGCGCATCGTGGACTGCCGGCAATTCATACGGTGCACTGTACGACAATATCGTCACCAGCGCCGATGGCCTCAAGCACAGCAAGGCACTGACGCTCGGCTCGACCGCGGCGCAAACCGTGTATGCCGTCTGCAAGTCGGACAGCCAGGGTACCGAGAAGGAACAGGCCATCCTGCTCAGGTAAGCGTTTTTTGGGATGCGCATGTAACCGGTTACATGCATCGTTGGCGGCGCTGCGGGGCCGGATTCAGGCGTAGACGTCGATGATATTGCTGGAGGGCGTGGCCGATAGCGCGCTCGCAGTGGCCGTCGCCGGCGTGGCGGCGGCACCACTTTCCTGGGCGATGCGCTGCTGCACCTGGGTGATGCGCGCAGCGATAGCCTGAATATCGGATTTGCCTTGCGCCGTGTCGGCGCTGGCGCAATTGACGCAGTCGGACAACTGCTGCTGATAACGCTGCAATTGCGCTTGCAGGGTCACGGGCGACGGTTTGCCGGCGCCATAGGCATACGCGGCGCTGCTGGTACTGCTGGCGATGGCTTGCGGCATACGAGCTCCTCCTGAAAACGCCCGGCGCTACGGCCGGGCATCACGATTACTTCTTCATCTCGTCCTTGGCCATGGCATCTTTTTTCATCTCATCCCTGGCCATTGCATCTTTCTTCATTCCCTCCTTCTTCATGCCATCCTTGGCCATGTGGTCCTTCTGCATGGCATCTTTCTTCATGCCATCCTTGGCCATGTGGTCCTTCTGCATGGCCGGCTTGTGCATGGCGTCCTTGCCCATGCCATCCTTGGCCATCTCGTCCTTCTTCATGGCGTCCTGGGCGTACGCGGAACCGGACAGCATCAGGCAAGCGGCGATCAGGGCGGTGGTCATGTTTTTCATGGTATTTCCTTCAAAGTAAGTTCAACAGGATAAGTACTGCTTGCGGGCGGTCCGGGACAGCGATCGGTGACCGGTCAACTGCCGCCGAACCAGTTATACCCCTGGTTTTCCCAGTAGCCGCCAGGGTAGGTATTGGTGACGAAAATGGCTTGGACATGCTTGGGATTCTTGTAGCCGAGCTTGGTCGGCATGCGCAGCTTCATCGGAAAGCCGTAGCGCGGCGGCAAGGGCTGGTCGTCGTAGGTCAGCGCCATCAGGGTTTGCGGATGCAGCGCCGTGGCCATGTCGATGCTCGTAAAATAGTCGTCGGCGCATTGGAAGCCCACGTATTTGGCGCTCAGGTCGGCGCCCACATGGCGCAGGAAGTGGCCGAACGACACCCCGCCCCATTTGCCGATCGCACTCCAGCCTTCCACGCAGATATGGCGCGTGATCTGGTCCTGCTGCGGCAGCGCGCGCAGCCGGGCCAGGGTCCACGGCTTGCGCTCGGCCACCATGCCGCTCAGCTCAAGGCGCCAGGCCTCGCCATCGATCGTGCGGATCTCGTCTTCGCCGTAAAACGCATTGAACGGAAACGGCCGCGTGATCATGCTGGCCGGATAGGTGGGCGCCAGCCGCTTCGGATCGAACAACAAGCCCTGCACGCGGTCGTTGAAGCGCGAGATGCCGGTCAGCGCCTGCTCGATGCTGTCCTGGTCGCTGGTGGAGCAACCGGTCAGCAGGCTCAGGCCGCCCAGGGTCAGGCTGCGCTGCAGGAAGGCCCGGCGCGATGGCTGGGCGATGCGTTTGACGGCGTCGGCCAGCATGGCGGCGCCCTCGGGGGCAATGACGATATCGCGTGGTGTGAACAGTTTCATGATGAGGTTTCCTGAACCTTGATTGTTAGCGGCCGCGCAGCATGGCCAGCAGCGTGCGCGGCACCAGGGCCACCATTGCCACATGCACGGCGATGAAAGCGCACAGGCCCGCCATCGCAAAAAAATGCACCAGGCGCGCGCCTTCGTAGCCCCCCATCAGCACGCGCAGCAGGGGAAACTGCACCGACTTCCACAGCACCAGCCCGGACACCACCAGCACGATGCTGTCGAGCACGACGAACAGGTATGCCAGGCGCTGCACGCTGTTGTAGCGGCGCGGATCGGCATGGACCAGCTTGCCTTTGAGCGCGGCGCCCATGTCGAGCAGCAACTGGCGCGGCGACATCGGAAAGAACTGGCGCCGCAGCCGTCCGGACACCAGGTTGAGCAGCAAATACAGGATGCCATTGGCCAGCAGCAACCACATCGCGGCGAAGTGCCACTGCAGCGCGCCGCCCAGCCAGCCGCCCAGGGTGATGCCCGAGGGAATCGCAAACCCGAGAAAACCGGTCGCGTTGTAGATGCGCCAGCCGCTGGCCACCAGCAACACCACGGCGAGCGCATTGAGCCAGTGCGTCAGCCGCAGCCAGAGCGGGTGGATGGTGCGCGCATCGCGGCTCATCGCGCGCCCCCGGCGGCGGCCGTTTTGACTTGGCGGCAATAAGCGGCATATGATGCCGGCGCGGCGCCGGACGCGGTCGACACGGTGAACGTGGAAAAATGTTTCATGAGCCTGGCCTGTTTATGAATGACACTGACAGGTAGTTCGCAGCACGCCCGCGATTGGTTACAGTCCGGAAAAAATTTTCACAAAATAATTTAAATCGATCAAACGCTGTTACTAAAGGCCCCGATGGAACGAATACCTGAGGTAAGCATGTTGCGCGGCACCGAATTGCGCCTGCACGCCCTGTTCTTGCAGGGACTCGACGGCGACGCCCAGGCTTACCGCAGCTTTCTGAAGGCGACCGCGTCGCATTTGCGCGCCTTCCTGCGGCGGCGCCTGAGCCGCTGGCCGGACGAGGTCGAAGATCTGGTGCAGGAATCGTTGCTCGCGATCCATAACCAGCGCCTGAGTTACGATACCGCCGTGCCGTTGACGGCGTGGATGGTGGCGATCGCGCGTTACAAGCTGGTCGACTGGCTGCGCCGTCATGCGCGGCGCGAGGCCTTGAACGAACCCATGCCCGACGAAGACGCCTTCTTTTCCAGCGCCGACGCCGATGCCGGCGAAGCGCGCCGCGACTTGGCCAAGCTGCTGGCCACCCTGCCCGACAAGCAGCGCGAGGCGATTATTTACACCAAGCTCGACGGCTTGTCGGTGCGCGAGGCGGCCGCGGCCCTGCAGATGAGCGAAGCGGCGGTCAAGGTATCGGTCCACCGCGGTTTGAAAACCCTGGCAACCCTTTTGAAGGATGCGCTATGAACACCGATGACTTGATTGACATGCTCTCCAGCGGTCCGGATGTGCGCGTGCAGGCGGCCCCGGCGCGGATCACCCTGCTGCCGCTGGGCGCCGGCTTGCTTGCCAGCACTATCATCGTGCTGGCCGGGCTGGGCCTGCGTGCCGACCTGGCCCAGGCGGCCACCCTGGCGCCGTTCTGGACCAAGCTCGCCTTCTCGCTGGCCCTGGCCGCGGCCGGCGCCCTGGCACTCAAACGCCTGGCCACGCCGGGCGCGCGCACCGCCATGCTGCCGCTTCTGCTGAGCGCACCGGCCCTGTTGATCTGGTGCTTGAGTGCAATATTGCTGTGGCAAGCCGCGCCCGAGGTACGCGCCGGGCTGTTCTGGGGTGGCACGTGGCGCACCTGCCCGCTGCTGATCGCGCTCATTTCCCTGCCGCTGTTCGGCGCCGCGCTGCACTTCGTACGTGGCCTGGCACCCACGCGCCTGCGCCTGGCCGGGGCGGCCGCCGGGTTCGGCGCTGGCGCGGCCGCCGCCGCCGTGTACTGTCTGCATTGCCCAGAGGCAAGCACGGTCTTTGTCGGCTTTTGGTATCTGCTGGGAATGATGATCCCGGCAGCGCTCGGCGCCCTGATCGGGCCGCGCGTGCTCGCATGGTAGTTTGCATATTTCATGCCATCTAGCGCGCTTGTGCGCAACAAAACCGGTATTGATACAGATCAAAGGTTGTGCAGATTGGAGCACGTATAGTGGTTTATATCCATCCGGGCCCAAGCAAACCTTTGAGCCTAATCAAACATTGTGCAACTTTCTTTGACCGGGAGATTGACGCGCATGCAAGCCCGACTGGCCCTCCCACTCTGGATCCACGCGTTTGAACCGGTCAGTGCCGCAGTGCGCGTCAAGGTGGCGGCGGCGCTGGAACAGGCCGGGCTGCAGCCGGAAGCGCCCGGCGCCCTGCCGGCCGGCTTCGGCCTGGCCCTGATCGACGGCATCGATAGTGACGTGCTGGAGCGGGTGCGGACCCTGGCCGCCAGCGCCAGCGTGCTCGCCATCGCCGTCGGCGCGCGCGCGCCGGCCACCGCCGACATGTGGGCCTTGCTGGAGGCCGGCGCCTTCGACGTGCTCAGCTGGACTGACGCCAGCGGCGACGCCGCCCAGGTCCGGGCCCGCCTGGAGCGGCGCGACGCCCTGCAGCGCCTGGCCGACTCGCCCGCCGTGTGCAACTGCCTGGTCGGGGTCAGCCCGGCCTGGCGCGCGCTGGTGCACAGCGTGGTCGAAGTGGCCGCCTTCACCGAGTCGCCGGTGCTGATCACCGGCGAAACCGGCACCGGCAAGGACCAGATTGCGCAACTGATCCACCGCCTCGGCGGGCGCGGCGAGCTCACCGTGCTCGACTGCACCACCCTCACGCCCGAGCTGGCCGGCAGCGAACTGTTCGGCCACGAGCGCGGCGCCTTTACCGGTGCCGCCAATGCGCGCGACGGCGCCTTCGCGCTGGCCGACGGCGGCGTGCTGTTCCTCGACGAAGTGGGCGAGCTGCCCCTGCCGCTGCAGGCGCAATTGCTGCGCGTGCTGCAGGAGCACACCTATAAACGGGTCGGCAGCAATACCTGGCAGCACTCGCGCTTCCGGCTGGTGTGCGCCACCAACCGCAGCCTGGAAGAGGACGTGGCGAACGGCCGCTTCCGGGCCGACCTGTACCACCGCATCGCCGCCTGGCGCTGCCGCACCCCGCCCCTGCGCGAACGCAGCGACGATGTGCTGCCGCTGGCGCGCCACTTCCTGGCGCTGCTGGCCGGGCCCGGCGTGGCCTGCGAATTCGACGACGCCGTGCGCGAATTCCTGCTGCTGCGCCAGTACCCCGGCAACGTGCGCGAACTGCGCCAGACCGTGGCGCGCCTGTGGTACCGCCACAGCGGCCCCGGGCCAATCACCATCGGCGACCTGGCGCCCGACGAGCGGCCCGCGCGCGGCACGGCGCCGGCCTGCTGGCCCGATGTGCGTTTCGAGAGCGCGATCCGCGAGGCCATCGATCTGCGCATCGGCCTGGCGCGCATCAGCCAGGCCGCGGCGGACATCGCGATCCAGCTGGTGCTGGAACAGGAAGGCGACAATAACCAGCGCGCAGCACTGCGCCTGGGCGTGACCGACCGCGCACTGCAGATCAGGAGGAAGGCGTGGGCCGAAGCCCACTGACGCCGGACGCGCTTCAATGCCCGATCAGGCGCAACAGGTTTTGGCCCAGCACCAGCGCCTCGTCGTCCGGCGCCAGGCCCAGCATGCCGATCTTGGCCAGTTCCACGCCCGGATGCAGCCACGGTCCGTCCGAGCCGAACAGCAGCTTGTGCGCGCCGGCGCGCCGCACCGCCATCTCCAGCAAATCGAAGCGGCGCACGCCGGCGCTGTCGGCGTAGATATTGCGGTGGCGCGCCAGGTGGTCGATCAGCGCCAGCTGCGCGCTCCAGTCGTCGGCAAAGCTGCCCAGGTGCGGCAGGATGAAGTTCACGTCCGGGAACTGGCTGGCCAGCAGTTCGGCCGCCGCCACCTCGCCCGTGACGTCGTACAGCACCGGCAGGCGGAAGAAGCGCGCCGTCTCGCACACCTCGCGCGAGATGCGCGCGTCGTGCCGGTGCAGCTTGATGCCGACGAAGCCGTACTCCTCGACGGCGACGCGCACCATCGCGCGCACCCGCCCGCGGTCGCGCTGCGCATGCACGAAGGCGAAGCCGTAGAAGCGCCCCGGATCGGCCGCCACGATGCGCGCCACGCTGCGGTTGGCCTGCGCATAGTCGGAGTGAAACGCGGCCAGCAGCACGGTGCGCGCGATGCCGGCCTGGCGCGCCCGCGCCAGGTAGCGTTCGAGGCCGGCGTCGCTGTCCCATGGACCGGAAAAGCCGTCGCCCTCGCCCGCGTGGCAGTGGCAGTCGATGATCATAAGTCCAGCACGATCTGGCCGCGGCCCTGGCGCCGCCAGGTGCCGCTGTTGCCTGCGCGGGAAGGCGATGGTTGGCGCATTTGCGGCATGTGCGAGCGCAGCGCCGCATCGATGGCCTGGCGCGCGGCGCGCTGCGGATCGGCGCCCTGCCCCGCCATGCCGGCCTGCTGCGCGGCGCTGCCGGCGATGCGCACGAAGCGGCGCGCCATTTCCAGCTCGCGCTCCTCGCCATCCATGCCGGCCGTTTCCATCTCCAGCGCCTTGGCCAGGGCGCCGCCAAGCGCGCCGCCGATGGCCGTGCCCACGCCCGGAATCGGAATGAAGGAGCCGAGCGCCTTGCCCACGAACGGCAGCGCGGTCTTGGCCAGGCCCTTGAGCATGCCGCCGAGCGGCTTGGCGACCTTGCCGATCACGGAGCCGACCTTTTTCACGCCCTTCCAGATCCCCTTGAACATCTTGCCGAGGAACTGTTCGAGTTCTTCCTCGCTGGCGACCGACATCAGTTCCATCGCCAGCGCGATTTCCTCCTGTTCCCCGAAGGGGCCGGGGGCTTCGAATTCGAGCATTTCCAGTTCGCTTTCCGCCGCCTGGCGGCATTTGGCGCAACCACATCCTGACTCTTGCATGATGATCTCCTTGGGTTGATGAAGCATTGTCGAACGTTAGCGCCAGAACTCGCCGAGCAGTTCGGCCTCCAGTTCGGTGCGCTGGTTGGTCAGCACTTTGGCCGCCGGGGCGCCCTTTTTCGTGGGCGCGGCCATCTTCGCGTGCAAGTCCTTCTCCACGTCGCGGCGCTGGCCGGCCGGCATGGTGGTCTCTGCCACGAACACCTTATGCTTGGCCACGTCCAGTCCGAGCATGGTGGCGCACAGCAGATGCTGCTGGAGGCGGCGCCGCACGTTGTCGCTCTGGCCGCTGTAGGCGCGCTTCTTTCCGTCGGCGGTGAACTCGATCAGATACAGGCCCGCCACCTTGGGGCCCAGGGCGCGCACGGCGTCGCGCAGAAACCCCTTCGATTGGTAATCCGGCCGGACCGCGGCCGGCATTTTCTTGAGCGCCGGCTGGATGGTCTTGGGCTGTTCATCCTGCGGCTCGTCGTCCTGCGCATCGGGTTCATCGCCGGGCCGGGGGCGGTCCGGATACGGTTCCGGCCATGGCGCCAGCACCGGGTAGCGCCAGCCGCCCCATGACGGCCGGCGCGGCGCAGGCGCCCTGGCCGGCCAGGTGCGCCCGGACGGCGCCCTTGGCGCTCGCGCAGGCGCTCCCCGGCGTCCCCCGCGCTCCTGTTCCATTCCGAATTCCTGCTCCATCCCGAATTCCAGCATTTCAAATTCCGTATTCATACTCCCTCCTCGTGTGTCCGACTGAAGCTGCCTGCGCACGCAGGCAGGCCGCCAGCAGCGCCAGTGCGCGTTCGATGTCGCCCGGCGCATGGCGCGCCGTGACGATGAAACTGAGCGTGGCCTGCGTGCCCGCCCGCTGCAGCACCGCGTCGACCCCGGCGCGGCGCAGGCAGGCGTGCAGCGCCACGCCATCGGTGCGGCCATCGAGCGCCAGCGTCTGCACCGGAAACCCGCTGGCACGCAGCGCGATGCCGTGCCTGGCCGCGCTGGCGCGCCACTGCGCCACGCGGCACCACAGGCGCTGGCGCAGCTGGTCGCCGTGCGCGCGGTTAGTGCGCAGCGCCGCCAGCGCGGCCCGGATCGACGCCACCGACGGCGGGCTGGAATGCACGCGCGCCTGGCTCGATTGCCCGAAGCGCCGCACCAGGTCCGCGCTGGCGCACAGCACCGCCAGCGGCGCGCCGAACGCTTTTGACAGCGAACTGCCGACCACCACGTGCGGCCCCTTGATGCCGTGCCGGCGCAGCGAACCGCCACCGCCGGCGCCGAACAGGCCGATGGCCTGGGTGTCGTCCAGCACCAGCCAGCCGCCCGCCTCGCGCGCCAGCGCCGCATACGCTGCCAGCGGCGGCGCCTGGGCCGCGCCGGGCGAGTAGCCGTCGGCCAGGATCAGCGGACGCCGCCCCTGGCGCCGCGCCGCGGCGGCCAGCCGCCTTAGCGCACCCACGTCGCCATGCGCGAATACCGTCAACGGCGTGCCCTTTGCCGCCGCGCGTTCGGCTCCGGCGCGCGCAATCGGGTAGCTGGCGCCGTCGACCAGGATCGCCACCGGTGCCTGCGCCATCAGCTCGAACAGGTCGCAGAACAGGTGCAGGGTAGATGGCAGCAGGGTCGCCGCCTCGCAGCCGCACAGCAGCGCCAGCGCCGCCACCAGCTGCGCGGCGCCCGGCGGCTCGCTGCTCTCCGCCGGCCGCCCCAGGGTCAGCGCATCCCACTGTCCCAGCTCGGAGCTGGGATGGCGCAGGCCCAGGTACAGGGCGTTGGCAAAGTCGAGCATGTGCGGGGCTTGCTCAAGCCATCCGCGCTTGCTGGTCCAGGCGCTTGCGCAGCAGGATCGAGGGCAAGGTGCCTTCCGCCTTGGCGTCGCGCGCGTCGACCGTCAGGTCGACCCCGGTGGCGGCGCGGTAGGCGTGGATGTAGCCCTGGATTTGCGGACGCCAGAAGCGTGCCCAGTTGAAGGCCTGGGTCGGCTCGTAGATATCGCTCCAGGCGCCGTAGCGCACCGACAGCAGCACCTGTTCGCCGAACATGGCCAGGCTGCGGAAGTGCATCACGCTGGTGTCGGACCATCCCTGCAGCTTCTTCATGGCGTCGACCCGGTCCATCCACGGTTCCGGGTACGCGACCATGACGCGGGTCGGGAGGAACTCGCGGAACTCGGGCCGCGCCAGCATCCACTGCTGCATCAGCATTTCGATGCGCGCGGTCGATGGCAGGTCGCCGAACTGGTTGTGCGCGCCCTGCGACAGGATCAGGTGCACTTCCTTGAGGCCATTCAAGACCGGGAAGGCGTCGGCCTTGACGGTGGTGTCGTCGTCCTGGCGGTAGAAGGAGGTGCACAGGCGCAGCAGGTAGTGGAACGCTTCCAGGAATTTCGAGCGCGTGTCGGCCGGGCGGAAATGCTGGACCGCCTTGCCGTCGAGCCGCACGCCGTAATGGTGGTCGTACTCGTAATTGCGCCGTACCACGGTGAGGCGATGCTGTTCGTCCTGCGTGTACCCCCAGATCAGGTTATTCAGTGGGCGCAGGGGATCGATTTCGAGGTTCGCCAGCGGGTCGTCGCGGCCCAGCGCGCGCACGTTCTGGAAGCGCTGGGTGATCGCGTTCATGGTCTGCACCAGCATGCCCTCTTCGTGCCAGTAGGACCAGATCAGCTCCAGCAGGCAGGGACTGGCCAGCTTTTGCTGGACGATGCCGAAGCACATATCGGCCTCGCCCTCCATCCCGCGCAGGAGGTTCATCGGCACGTCGGGCAGCTTGCGCCGGATGATCGCCAGGTACGGCAGCACCTTGGTGCCGTCGACCGTCTCTTCGAGATAATCGGCGTTGAAGGTGGTCTCCAGGTCGCGCGTGGCGGGAATGTCGCGCCGGTCCAGGTAAGCCTGGTCGGCGACCGGATTGAAATGCGCCGGCTGGCTGAGCACCCCGCAGTTGACCATCACGAACGCTTCGGTGGCGACCTTCAGCACGCGGTAGGCTTCCGAATCGGTGAAGGGCAGCGCGCGGCGCTGGCGCAGCTGCTCGAACAGCTGGTTCCTGGCCTCGAAGCCGGGACCGCGGTTGGCCGGGGTGCAGAACAGCGCATCCATGAAGTTCAGGTAATTCGTAAACGACATCGCATCGGTGCTGTTGCGGATCAGGGTCCACAGCGGCAGGTCGTCGGTCGGCTCGGTCTCGGTGCGCGTCATCGACACGCCGATGCTGCCCGAGATCGGGGTCGGGGTGCGCTCGTCGGCCACGAAACCCTGGCGGATGCCGATCAGGGCCGGCGGCGCCGCATCCATGTTGACGCTGGGCGCCAGCGGAGCGGCCGCGGCGGCGGCGACGTGGCCATGGCCATCGGCCATGGCGAGGGAGCGGCGCGCGAACCCCAGCACCGCCTCGAACTGCTGCGGTCCGGCATGGTTCACCACGCGCGCGAACTCGTATGGGTCATCCGGACGCACGATCCACCCGGGCGCGGGCGTGACCCGCACGTAGGGCTTGAGGGTGCTCTGGTTATCGCTGAAGCAGATCTTCGCCACGACCCGGTCCGACACCCGCGCCACGCTGCAGGTGTTGGCGTTGCAGTCGACCGTCTCGTACCGGAGTTCGGCCCGCAGTTCGAGCGCCAGCTGGAAGCAGACCACGGCGCGGCAGCCGCCGTCGACCTGCACGCAGCGCGGCGCGGTGACCGGATAGTGTTCGTACACCACCACGTAGCTGCCTGGCGCCAGGTTGGCGACGGTGGCTTCGCCGGCGCTGCCGGTGATGGCGGTGGCCTCCAGCATGGCCGGCGACGGCGTCCAGCCGGACGCATCGAAACTGTCGACGCCGGATGGGTGGCGGTAGATGCTGACCATCCCGTTCGACACCGGCGCGCCGGTCTGGGCCTCGTGCACGGTCACTTCGAGCGACCCCGCGCGGGCTTCCTTCACATTGTTCTTGCTGCTCATGTCATTCTCCTCAGTGGAAAGTCAAAGGTGCCCGGGGAAGCGCCGGCGCTCGCGCGTCCAGCGAGGCGCACAGGAAGCTCGTGTCGAGCGTGCTGCGCAGCGCCCAGTGCGTCAGCAGTTTGGCCAGCAGGACGTTTTCGTCTTCCGGCCCGACCTGGCCATCCGCGCGCGCCTGGCCCAGCACCGCGAACACCAGCGATGGCGGCGCGCGGTACATCTGCGCGGGCGCGCCCTCCCAGCGCCGGTACAGGGCCGAGAGCGCGGCCGGCTGGCGCGCCGCCACATCGAGCACGTCGGGCAGCGACTTGCCGCGCAGCGCGGCCGGCCGGTGCCGCGTCAGCAGCGCCACGAACGCCGGCATGCCGTGCCGCAGCCGCGCCAGGAGATCGACCGTCTCCGGCGCCAGCGTCGCGGTCGGGTAGTAGTCGTGCCACACGTTGGACAGGCGCTCCCACTGCGGATGCGGATACAGGGCCTGCCCCATGGCGCAACTGAGCATCACGCGGATCCACGGAATCGGATGGGGGTCGTCGGGACTCAAGCGAAACACGAACACGCGCGGCAAGCTGACCACCCCGATCAGGCCCAGGGTCGAGACCACGCCGACCCGCGCCACCGACCAGAAATCGGCCACGATCTCGGAGATCCAGCGTTCCCACCACTGCCACACCTCGCGCCGGGCCGGGTCGCTTTGCTGCATCGCCTGCAGTTCGGGGCGCAGCGAGTTGACCAGGTCGAGCAGGGCCGCGCCCTGGTGCCCGACTTCGTGGATCAGCGACGAGGCGATGCCGCTGCCGATCATGCGTTCGCGCGGCACCCGCACCACCGCCACCGGGTTTTCGCCGCCGCCCGGCAGGCGGGTGCGCGCGCGCCGGATCGCCGCGCCCGGCCCGCGGTCGAGATAACAGACCACCGGCGGCAGGCGGTAATAGTCGCCCGGCAGGGTCAGGGCGTCGGCCGCGACCGCGTCCAGGCCTGACAGCCAGACCCCGTTTTCGTGCTCGCTGCGCTGGGTGATGACGTCGTTGAACAGGTCGAACTGGGTCAGCGTGGCATTGAACTTGAGGCGCAAGAAGGTGAAGCGGCGCTGCGCCTCGGACGCGCTGGCGGTATCGCGCGCACCGGCCAGCCAGTGCTGGAAGGCTGCGACCAGCGCCTGCAGCTCGCGCCGCCCCGTGACCAGATAGCGCTCGAGCGCCGCCTGGGCCGACGGCAGCAGCGCGGCCGCCGGTACCATCGGCTCGATCAGGGCAAAGGGGCGGACCCGCGCCAGCCTGGTTTGCAGGGAGCGCGCTTCCTGTTCGAGCAGCGACGCGGCATAGGGGCTCATGGCGGTCAGGCGCCGTAGATGACGATCTTGTTGCCCTGGCGGCTCCAGCGCCCGCTGGCGCCACGCCCGCCGCCGGCAGCCATGCCGGCGCCCGACGACATGCCCGCAGCGCCGCCGCTGCATTTCGCGCAGCCGCCGCCGCCGGCGCCCCGTCCGAGCAAGCCTGGCGCATGCTGGCGCGCCGCGGCCGTTGCCGCATTCTGGGCGATCGTGCGCGGGTCGCCCGAGCCCGGGGCCTGCGATGCCTTCTGCACCGTGTCAGCGGCCAGGCGCACGAACTGGCGCGCGCCTTCGTACTCGCGGTCTTCGCCGCTCATTTCGCCTTCCAGCCCGAGCGCGCCGCCGGCCGCCGAGGCCAGGCCGCTGCCGATCTTGACGCCCAGCGGGCCGCCGAAGTAGCCGCCGATGGCGCCACCGGCCAGCGGCAGCGCCTTTTTGGCCACGCCTTTGAGCACGCCGCCGACGGCCTGCCCGACCGGCGAGCGGATCACGCGGCCGGCGGTGGCGCCGACCTTGCGAATGAAGTCGCCGAGAAACTGGTCGAGCTCCGCTTCGCTGTTCACGTTCAGCAGTTCCTGCGCGTATTCGGCTTCCTGCTGTTCGTTCAGGCCCGATTCGCCGCTCCACTCTCCCTCGCCGAACTCGAACTGTTCGCCTTCGTAGCTGGAGGTTTCCTGGCCATATTCCATTGTCGTGCGGTCGATGTCATGCATGATGCGCTCCCAAAGAAGAGTGAAACAACAAAATGCCCGGATGGACCATCCGTCCGGATCAGCAATCGTGAAGAACCAGCCGGCCTGCCTGGCGGGTCCAGCGTCCCTGTTGTGCCGGCTGCGCATGCACATGCGGCAGCAGGCCCGGGGCAATTTGGCGCGCGGCGGCCTGCACGGCGGCGCGCGCGGACTGCGGCGACGCGCTGCGTGCATTGCCGGCGTGGCGCGCGGCTTCGTCGGCCAGGCGCACCAGCTGGCGCGCCAGGACGAATTCCTTGTCCTCGGGGCTCAAGCCTTCGAGTTCGAGCCCGAACATGCGCGCACCGAGGTTGACGCTCACGGTCTTGGCCCTGGCGCCATGCGGCAGGCGGCGCTGCGGCGTGAGGATCGGCTGCACGGCGCGCAGCAGTTCCGCCACCAGCAATGGGCCCATTGGCGAGCGCGCCACGCGGGCACCGAGCACACCGGCGCCGGCGATGGCGCGGCGCAGCACGCGTTGCAGGTCGGCCGGCTGGTCCGCTTCGAGCAGTTCGGCGGCCAGTGCCAGGTCGGCGCTTTCGTCGGAAAGAGGACCGGCCTCGAATTCCTGCGCCTCGGCGCGCGGCGCGGCGTTGGTGAAGATGTCGAAGACCGGACTGTATTCAAGCAGGCGACGGTTCACGGGCAGCCCCTCTGGTTAGTGGTGGATGCGCGTGGATGAAAGGGTGATGCTGCTGCGCGTCCTGATCCATCTATTGCAAGGGCTGTGCCAGCGCGCACACCGGGCAAACGGTCAGCCTGGCGGGGGCGGCGGCGAAACGCGTTTCGTGCAGGCCGTCGTGCGGGGCCGGCACGGCGAAAAGCGTTTCGCAAGCGCCGCATCCCCTTCCCTTCGGAGGGCATGCCGGACTATTTTTCGTGGAACCGGTATAGTGATATCAATAGCGCAACAGGCGGTTTGTGCTTGCGCGCCCCGGTTTGACGTCCACGAAGGAGAAACGATGCAAGTCCGTAATGATGTTCTGTTTCACGCCCTGCACGCCGATGGCCTGCTGATGCTGTCCAATTGCGGGGACGCCGGCAGCGCGCGCATTGCCGCGGCGGCAGGCTCGAAGGCGCTGGCCACGAGCAGCGCCGCCGTCGCCTGGTCGCACGGGTTCGCCGACGGCAGCACACTGCCGCGCGAACTGCTGATGGCGTCCGTCAAGGCGATTCTGCGGGTCAGTTCGCTGCCGCTGACGGTCGATGCGGAGGATGGCTACAGCGCCGATCCGGCCGAGGCGGCCGCGCTGGTGGGCGAGCTGATCGATGCGGGCGTGGTCGGCATCAATATCGAAGATGGCGGCGGCACGCCGGCGCTGCTGGCCGAAAAGATCAGGGCAATCCGGGCAGTTGCCGACGCGCGCGGCGTGAACCTGTTCATCAATGCGCGCACCGATGTCTATTTGCATGGCGTGGATGCGAACCTGCGCGTGCAGGAAGTCCTTGCCCGCACCGCCCTGTACGAAGCGGCCGGCGCCAGCGGCCTGTTCGTGCCCGGCATCACTGCCGAGGAGGATATCGCGGCCGTGGTCAAGGCAACGCCGCTGCCGCTCAATGTGATGGTGCGCGATGGCGTGCCGGCGCCGGCACGCCTGGCGCAACTGGGCGCGCGCCGCCTCAGTGCCGGCTCGGCCATCTCCGAGGCGATGTTCGGCTGCGTCGATACCCTGACCCGCCAATTTCTCGACAGCGGCAAGGTCGCTGCCGCGCCGTATGCGCCGATGGGCTATTCAGCGCTGAACCGGCTGATGGGCCAATAGCGACGCCAGGCGTGTGACAGGGGTGTGCTACGCCCCCCTCCGGCGCAGGCTCTCGTTCAAACCAGGCTATCTACGTGAGAACGGCAAGTGGAAGTTGAATTTTGTGCGCCGGTCGTTGGAAGTGCAAAGCAAGTCGTAGCAGGCTGTCACCGAGTTCGATACGGTCCAATGATAGATATATCCATCTTTGGTCCTTCTTTCCCAGTCTGCGGCAATGGCTTTTGCTTGAGCCAACATCACGCTGTCGGAATTGTCCGGAGTGGCACCGCAATTGTATGTCTCATTCATTGTTCCCTCTTGGTGCCACCAATCATGTTTCTTCTTGAGTCTTGTCTGAGCCTCAGCCGTGGTTATCATTGCCATACTTACCTCTCCTGAATAGTCATGCCACTCAACGTTATTGCAATCCTTCCCGATGCATGGATTGCGCCATTGCTCCAGTAAAAATTTGGCGCGCGCAGCTGCACTGGATTGCGATACCGAGAGCCGTACGGCAAGTCATTTTCTTTGCTGCTGAGTTGACGATAGTTGAAGATGGGGAAGCCGCAAAAAACAATTAGAACAATTTGCATGCGCAGCTATAGGAGGTTGCTCAGGAAAATATAACGGTTGCAGAAGCCTGAAAAGTCGGGCAAGTTAACGCTCTACATGCTCCGCAAGTGATTCCCCCTGGGGCCACATGTCCATGGCGCCAATCTGTGACACTGCCTGAAAGATCGCGATATGCAGATCAAGATGTCGAGTCAAAGGAAAGACGATCAGCCGCTGACGGCGGCACCTGTACAGGCGGTCCAATTGGCGCCAGGCGACAAGGTGTTTACGGACGCGCGGCCTGTCGCGGATGTGCAGCGCAAGCGCATGGAGATGATGCACAACAGCCCTCGCCTGACGCCGCAGCGCGCCTTATTGCAACGCATTAACAGCCCGGGCATCGCCGCGCGGGGTCCAGGGCATGCCGGGTTAGCTGGCGATGCGGTGCAGCGTGCCGGGAATGAGGATCTGCTTCAAGGCAAGACCGGGACTGAAGCGCCGGCGCGGCTGGCGCATCCGCGTGACCTCGATCCGAACCGTACCGGTCTGCCGGATCACCTCAAGTCCGGTATTGAATCCCTTTCCGGCATCAGCATGGATCATGTCAAGGTACATTACAACTCGCAGGCGCCGGCGCGGCTGAATGCGCACGCCTATGCTCAGGGTAGCGATATTCACCTGGCGCCTGGGCAAGAACAGCATTTGCCGCATGAGGCCTGGCATGTGGTGCAGCAGGCGCAGGGGCGGGTGAAGCCGACGATGCAGATGAAGGGCGCGATGGTCAACGATGATGTGGGGCTGGAGCGGGAAGCCGATGTGATGGGGGCAAGAGCACTGGGGGCCGGGTCCATGGGCAGGCTCAACGATGAGACTGCCGAAACGTCGGAACCGGCTCGGGCACTGGCATCGCAATGCAAGGCGACAGACCGTGCGCCGCTGTTGTCGACAAGCCGCATGGCGGGAAGTCAGCCGATGCAACTCGCCCCCTATCTCAAAAGCATCCAGAATCCTTTGGACATGGGCAATGAAGTCCTGCGCCTGACGCATGCGTCGCCATTGGACAACAATACATTCGGAGGCGATGTCGACCTCGGCTGGGCTACACGCCCGATTGACCTGAACCGGTGGCTGGCCGGCGGCGCGGGTAACAGTACGACGCACTACAACCCCGGCCAGAACCAGTACTATTCGCCGGTCGGCTATATCGTCGAGGTGTCGCAAGACCGGGTATTGGGAAACTACGCCGGCGACGGCAGTACTTCCACGCTCCACTCGGACAATGTGCGCTATTGGCAGGCCGTTGAGGCGATCCGGATAGCGCTGAGGAGCCACAACGACGTCAATGGCGCCATCGATACCAATGGCTATACCGCCGGTTTCGCAGCTGCGGTGACGGACAAGGCGACAGCGATCGTCATGACTGGACAGATCGAGCAATTCCTTGCTAACGCCGCGGTCGACGCCGATGCGAAAGTCGAGGCGAAAAACATCATCAAAGCCCAAGCCAGAACCGCATTGATCGCACACTACTCGAACACCGGAAATTCTCGGCTCGGAGCAGGTGGTCCGGGCCTCCTGGCCGGACTGGAACCCCACCTGCGGGGCTTGGGTCCAGGCGCGGCATATCATAACGCCGCCCAGGGCCGCGACAATAAATATACGGAATCGCAGGTACATGCCGAACTGGCGCATGTGGTCGGCGTTTTCTATGGGGCGGAGCTGGGGCAGTATCCCGACTTGATCAATGCTGCCTGGCGCATGGGCGATCCGGGATGGCTGAATAACAGACGCGCCGCGGCCGAGCAATTCAAGCAACAATTTGCCGCCGCGGGCAATACCAACGTCGCCATCATGATGCTCTCTGGCGGCAATCTGTCGCATGCGCCGCTATCCTGGAGCACGCGCTTGACGCGCGGATTCTTCCGCTGGGCCTTACCAGCGGTTGGAGTTGCAATGCTTGCCTATGCCTCCCTGCCCTATTTGCAGCAATTGTTCGATCAATATAATGCGGCTCAGCCGGGTGGTGCGGAATAAGAGGCAGGCGTTCGAACACGCCTGGCCGGACACCCTGGCGTTGTGCGCCCGGCCGCTCAGCTAGAACGCCGACTTGCCGAAACGCGCCACGCCCTGGTTCACGCCGGGCGGGTCCAGGGTTTCCAGCTTGAGCGGCAGCGGCGCGCCGATCCAGTGCGCCAGGGTGGTGTGGTCGGCCACGTCGTCGTCGGTCAGCGGGTGCACCAGGGCGCGCAGGCCGGATGCTTCGAGCAGCGCAATGACCGCCGGCAGCATGGCGGCGCTGTAGTGGATCTCGTATTCGGGCAGCGGGTGCGGGCCGACCGCGTGGTCGCCGAGTTCGCCGACAAAAAACAGTTCGGCGATGGCGCCGGACTGTTTGGCGTCGAGCAGACGCTGGCGCAAGGCCAGTGCCTGCGGGCGGGTGGCGTCGTCGTAGTAAATGTGGGCGTGGTACGGGGCGCTGAGGTCATCCATGTGCTTTATCCTTTTTTAAGTGGCAGCGTGAAAAAAACCGCCAGGGCTTGCGCGCTGGCGGTTTTTCACAGGCGTGAGCCAGTAACGATTACTGAGGAGCCGCTTCCGCGCCTTCTGCAGCTTTCATCGACAGCTTGAGGCGGCCGCGGTCGTCGGTCTCGAGGACCTTGACGCGCACTTGCTGGCCTTCTTTCAGGTAGTCGGCAACCGCGTTCACACGCTCGTTGGCGATCTGCGAGATGTGCAGCAGGCCGTCCTTGCCTGGCATGACCTGGACGATCGCGCCGAAGTCCAGCAGCTTGAGCACGACGCCGTCGTAGGTCTTGCCCACTTCGACCGACGCGGTCAGTTCTTCGATGCGGCGCTTGGCTTCCTGGCCGGCGGCAGCGTCGACCGACGCGATGGTGACGATACCTTCGTCGCTGATGTCGATCTGGGTGCCGGTTTCTTCGGTCAGCGCGCGAATGACTGCGCCGCCCTTGCCGATGACGTCACGGATTTTTTCAGGGTTGATCTTGATGGTGATCAGGCGCGGTGCGAAATCCGACAGTTCGGTCTTCACGTGCGGCATGGCCTTCTGCATTTCGCCGAGGATGTGCTGGCGGCCTTCCTTGGCTTGCGCCAGTGCCACTTGCATGATTTCCTTGGTGATGCCCATGATCTTGATGTCCATCTGCAGCGCGGTAATGCCATTGGCGGTACCGGCTACCTTGAAGTCCATGTCGCCCAGGTGATCTTCGTCGCCCAGAATGTCGGACAGGACGGCGAACTTGCCGCCTTCCTTGATCAGGCCCATGGCGATACCGGCCACGTGCGCTTTCATCGGCACGCCGGCATCCATCAGCGCCAGGCAGCCGCCGCAGACGGAAGCCATCGACGAGGAACCGTTCGATTCGGTGATTTCCGATACCAGGCGCACCGAGTAGCTGAAGTCTTCAGGGTTGGGCAAGGCGGCGATCAGCGCGCGCTTGGCCAGGCGGCCGTGGCCGATTTCGCGACGCTTCGGGGTACCGACACGGCCGGTTTCGCCGGTGGCGAACGGAGGCATGTTGTAGTGCATCATGAAGTCGTCGGTGTACTCGCCCATCAGCGCATCGATCTTCTGGCTGTCGCGCGCGGTGCCGAGGGTGGCCACGACCAGCGCTTGCGTTTCGCCGCGGGTGAACAGGGCCGAACCGTGGGTGCGCGGCAGGATGCTGGTGCGGATCGCGATCGGACGCACGGTGCGGGTGTCGCGGCCGTCGATGCGTGGCTCGCCGTTGAGGATCTGCGAACGCACGACTTTGGCTTCGATGTCGAACAGGACGTTGCCGACGTCGACATTGTCCGGCTGGGCGATGCCGGTGGCGGCAGCGTCAGCGGCCAGGGCGGCGTAGACTTCCTGGAACGAGGCTTTCAGCTTGGCGGTACGGGCAACCTTGTCCTTGATCTGGTAGGTTTCGTTGATGTTCGTTTCAGCCAGTTCCTTGACGCGGGCGATCAGCGCTTCGTTCTTGGCCGGAGCGGTCCATTCGACTTCCGGCTTGCCGCCGTCGCGCACCAGTTCGTGGATCGCATCGATCACGACTTTCATCTGGTCGTGGCCGTAGACGACGGCGCCGAGCATGATTTCTTCGGACAATTGCTTGGCTTCGGATTCGACCATCAGCACGGCCGTTTCGGTACCGGCAACGACCAGGTCCATCTCGGATGTTTTCAGTTGTGTCGTGGTCGGGTTCAGGATGAACTGGCCGTTGGCGTAGCCGACGCGCGCGGCGCCGATCGGGCCGCTGAACGGGATGCCGGAGACGCACAGGGCAGCCGAAGCGCCGATCATGGCGGCGATGTCCGGATCGATCTCAGGATTGACCGACAGCACGTGGATGATGATCTGAACTTCGTTCAGGTAGCCTTCTGGGAACAGCGGGCGGATCGGACGGTCGATCAGGCGGCTGGTCAGGGTTTCTTTCTCGGAAGGACGGCCTTCGCGCTTGAAGAAACCGCCTGGGATTTTACCGGCAGCGTACGTTTTCTCGACGTAGTCGACCGTCAGCGGGAAGAAATCCTGGCCTGGCTTGGCGTCTTTGCGCGCAACCACGGTCGCCAGAACGACGGTGTCTTCGATCGACACCATGACGGCGCCGGAGGCTTGACGGGCGATTTCGCCAGTTTCCAGGGTAACTTGATGTTGGCCGTACTGGAAGGTTTTCGTAACTTTATTAAACATGGGTAATCCCTTTCTATTTGCCGACAGATTTTCAGGCGCTGTCGTTCACCTCACCACAGGCAACATTGCTTGCTGCCTTTGCTACTTTTTCGGGACTAAAAATGCAAAATGCCCGCGACAGCAAGCTGCGCAGGCATTTCTTGATAAACTTGAATCCGCAAAAATTACTTGCGCAGGCCGAGTTTAGCGATCAGATCGCGATAACGGGTTGCGTCTTTGCTTTTCAGGTAGGACAGCAGGCTCTTACGACGGTTGACCATCATGATCAGACCACGGCGGGAGTGGTGATCTTTAGCGTGAGCTTTGAAGTGGCCGTTCAGTTCGTTGATGCGTGCGGTCAGCAGAGCGACCTGAACTTCAGGGGAGCCGGTGTCGTTTTGCGCACGGGCGTTGTCCGCGATGATCGCGGCTTTGTTGATGTTTTCTACGGTCATGATGATACCTTTCACATGCGGTGCACGAGTCGCAACCCGACACACCGTGAACTTCGATTGATGAACCGGCCAAAACGGCCAGACCCGCAAGTATATGCGAAAACCCGGCGTGCTGCCAGTGCCGCTTCGCGCAAGCTGGTGCATGATGGCGTTTTGGTCCTTTCAAAGGTGGTTTTTATGCGAAAACTAGTTAAAGTAGCAATCCTGAGCGCGCTGCTGGCACTGGGCGGCTGCGCCGCGATGATGCGCACGCCGCCGCTGCCGGGCGATACGCTCGAGGTGGTACGCGCCAAGTTCGGCGAGCCGAGCGCGGTCCATGCGCTGCCATCGGGCCAGGTACTTGAATACGCGACCGGGCCGTACGGCCAGTTCACCTGGATGGCGCGCATGGGGCCGGACGGCAAGCTGCTTGCCTTCGAGCAGGTGCTGGGCGACCTGGGATTCGGGCGCATCAAGATCGACAAGGCGACCCGTGCCGATGTGATGGTGACGGTGGGACGCCCGGCCGAGCGCTCGTACCTGGCCCTGTCGGACCTGGAGGTGTGGTCGTACCGCTATAAAGAGAGCGGCGTGTGGAATTCGATGATGCACGTGCACTTCGACCGTGGCGGCATCGTCAGGAAAATGATCAGCGGGCCGGACCCGATGTATGAAGAGAAGCGCGGGTTTTTCAGGGATTGAGAAAGGCGTGGCGGGGCGTTCGCACCTCGCCGGGCAACGTGCACAGGCCGGCATCTCCGGTATTGCACCGTGTATCGTCCAGCCGTGTCGCGCTGCGAAGGCGGCGGATGACAGCCGCCCGCCTGTTTAACGATCAGTACGTCCGTTGCGCGCCGCGCTTGTTCGGCACGCCCGCCTGGGGTTTATTTGCATCAGTGATGGCGGAGGCAGGCTGTATCCGGTTTGCGGCAGCCGGCGTCCCGGCGAGGCCGCCCCCAGGTGGCACATCCGAGCCCGCATGATTTTGCGCAACGGCGAGATGCTCGTCCGCGAGTGCGATATCCGACCCAGCGTGAACCTGCGCAACGGCGGGAAGAGCGCCCCCGGCCACCTGTACGGCCGCCGGCGTCACGGCAGGCGCCTCCTTGAACAAGGCGGCATCCAGATTGATTTTCCAACCATGTCGCGCAGCACTGGCCGCCACTGCATTTTGCACAGCGCCAACGACAGCTAGCTCCTCCGGGAACAGATTTCGGCTGCCAAGGTCAAAATTGAATTTTTTGAGTGTCATGATCAATCCAGTCTATAACCATTCAGGGCGGTTCGCAATAAACAAGGGGACGACGGTGCGCAAGGTCAGCTGACGAGACAGCGAATGGTCCGTGCGGTTATCCAGGGTATTCTGATGCTTGCGCGCCGATTGCAACGTCAACAGCACACCCAGACTGCCTGGCGGCAAGCCAATTTCCTGCGTTGTGCCGCCCGCGTCGCGCCACAGTCCGATCGACCGCGCCGGCTTGGCCTCAAGCCAGTTCGAGCGATCAACCAAGGCGGCACAGGTAAACGACAGCACTGCCGAGCCAGGATCTTCCGCCAGCACGGTGGCATATCGCCCCGGCCAGCGCGCCGCAAGCTGGGGACCATCCATCAGGAGGGCCACTACCAGGTTGGGCCCTACCGCTTTGATGACCGCCATCGCCGGGTCGGTCCGCGCCAAGTCTTCGCAAATCAAGGTTGCGAGCGACATATCCTTGCGCAGTCCGAACAATGGCAACTTACGTTGTCCGACATCGATATCCTCCCACCATTTGTCATTGCATGGATCAGGATCGAAGTCGAGTGCGTAACGATCGGTTTGATGTCGATCAAGGCGCCACCGATGATGCTTGTTTTGTTCACGCACCACCGCACCTTCCCCGGGTCGGATGACAAAGGTCTGAGCACGGTTGTAGGTGATACCCGTTTCCGGGACGGTATCGAGGACACCCGTAATAAGGAACTCAATGCCGGAGTCCGCCAGCGCCTGGACCAGTTCGCGAGCCAGCCCGGACGACAATGCGCATTCCGGCAGAACAATACCGTTCGGCATCCACGCCGATTCTGCGACGGCTTGCTGGATCAGCGGAAGAAACAATTCATCCGCGAGCTGCCTTCCGGTCAGTTTTTGACCCGCGTGTTCGAGCCAGCGTTGTACCAGCTTAAAATACGCCGGGATGTGATTGTCGACACCAAAACTGGTTCGTGGCGTGCTTAACTGAAAACTCTCCGCGTGGATCACAAAGGGGAAAGGAATGAGCAGAAGACGGAGATCGTAAGGATCTTGCGGATCCGGACGGGAATCGACCGAGCGCTGCTTGCTCGATAAAATCCATGAGGGCGCAACAATCGATTCTGGAGGTAGCAATGCCAGATAATGGCTGAGTGAGCGAATTGTACATCCCACGGAAGACGTGATCGATTTCGGCAACACGATGGCTCTGTCCGGAGGAACGGCGATACACAATGACGCAGGCAAGTTGGGGATCATCCGAGTGGAACGCTCCTTCCCTGTAATGTCTACCAGTGCAAGAGCGGCGAACATGTTTGTATTGGCTTCGTCCTCGCGAACATCCCAGCCCATCCCGATGCACGCTTCATCGGCGATCGCGAACAGCGTCAGCAGGCAGCGAACCAGATCCGCACTGTCGGACAGCCGGTCCACCGGCGTATCGCCATACTCGTTTACCAATCGCTCCCACAGGCGCACCACTTCCGGTGGCGGGGCCAACACGTCCAGATTCCAGGCCAGGGCAAGCGCATTCACACGATCGAGATACACCTCGTGTTCTTTCAGATCGCTCCGGTCCGGACATGCGAGCGTGTAACACCCGGAACGTTCGATCAGAGAGCCGGCAACGGCAAACAGATCGACCGGCCAATTCGGGCACTTCTCCAGCGGCACTCCCTTGGGCCCGTTCGTTGTCACTTCCAGAAGCGATGCCATTGCCTCAGACCCGTGTGGCATGAGATGTTCCACAACTTCGCGGATACGCATTTGTTTCTCTCCGGTAGACTGGCTTCGTAATCTCGCCAGCAATGCACAAATCGGCCGGCACCGCGATATGGCAGCGCGGTGCCCTTCCCTTTCATCGCATCAGATTGAATTCAAACCTGCGCCTTCCTCCGGCCGTGTCGGTCGATCCACAGAAAGGTCAGCGCCGGCACGGGGTGGCGAAACAGTTTCGCACCGGATTTTTTTCCAGCATGCGCAGAGAGGAAAGCGTACTCCTGTTGCCGACACGGTCCTTGCCGGAGGACATACGTTCCCACTCCGAATCATGTTGCGGAACACTCCGGAGTCGTAGTGATGGTCAACCCGCAACGTTGCAGAATCGGCAGACAAGTCAACGACCTTGTCATGAACATTGCGGTCTGCCCCGGCCGCCGAACTTGCGCATGCCGGCTCCCCCTCGTCGTGGCCATTGCGTTGACACGTGCGCAGCACGTCAGCCGGACATTCCACCGACAGCACCGCGCTCATTCTTCCTTGGGAATGTTGATAGGCAACGACTATGACCATCGTTGCCAATAGCCGGCCTCACGCCTACTTGTCGGCCGGCGCCTGCCGGTTTTCGGGTGAGCGCCGATGCGGCCCGAGCCAGTTGCTGTCGTTCCTTAACGCAGCGACCGCGCCTTGCAGGAAACGGTACAGCTCAGGTTTATCCAGGGGCACCAGCATGCCGCGCTCGTACGACGCCGTCCTGGGCCGGCTGGCCACGTGCAGCAGCGCCGGGTCCATGAAGGCATCGTTCCTGAGCGCGTCCAGGGTGGAACGGTCGACAATGGTAAAGTCCAGGCGCCGGTTCGAGACGATCATCTGCAGCGCATTCTTGATTTGCGGCACATCGACGCGGGTAATCTCGCCGGCGGCAATGAGCGGCTCCAGGTCGGGAAAACGGTGGCCGCTCGGGGCGCCGAAGCGCTTGCCGCGCAGGGAGTCCGGCCCGTCGTACTCCAGCGGTGCCGCGCGCGGCGACACCACCAGCGATTCATCGTCCATCAGCCCGGCAGTCCAGAGATAGCGCGTGCGCCCGGGATCATCAAAAAAGCGCGGATGCACCCAGGGAACGACCATCGTGACTTTACCGTTCTGCAAAAGCACATCGAGGCGCCGGCGCGGAATGTAGACCGATTCAAAATGGTAGCGCCCGCCGGACATGCCGTTCAGCTTGCTGGCCAGCCGGGCGTTGAGCCCGGCGGAAGGTTGGCCCGGCACGAACCACGGCACGTATTCATAGTAGGTCGCCAGCTGCACGGTTTCAGCGCCATGCGCGAGGCGCAGCGCCAGCGCCGGCAACAGAAACAGATATCTCAGCCGCATGACCATACCGCCATTGACATCGCCATCCGTTCGTCACTCCCCAGGCCGCTTTGAAGGAACCGAAAATCACCACGCTATTTAACCACGACTGGATGGGAAGCAGTGCCGGCTTGCACGCACCCGCACACCGTTCACCGTCTTTGCCGGCTGCGCTGTCCTTTGCTGTCGAATTGATGTGCCGTTCAAACTGACCGGGCCGCAGCGCCGGTTCGCCTGACGGCACCACTGGTACCGGCAGGCGCCGCTTTCGCGAAGAGATGAAAAACAGGAAAGCCCAGCTATGTTGCGCGTGCGAAACCATGGCTATACTTGCGGCCATGGTCCTCGCCTTCACGCCGCCTCCAGACAAACGCCACGTCGCCGCTTTCGCGCTGACCGTGCTCGTGCACGCTGTGCTGATCGTGGGCTGGCAATATGCCCGGCGCATCCCGCCCGCCGACCACGATCCAGCCCGGACGATTCAGTGGGTGACGATCACGCCGCAACCGAAGAAGGCCGGCACCCCGGCACCAAAACCGGTGCCGCCAGACCTGAGAAAAACGGTCGGGGTGGCTGCCGCGGCGGCGCGCCCTGCCCCCGCCGCGCCGCCAATGCAAGCGCCAGCCCAGCCTGCGGCCGAACAGCCGGCCGAGGTGGCGGCAGCGGACGCACCATCCACGCCAGTGCCGAGCGCGGCCGAGATCATGCAGCAGGCCAGACGCAGCATCGGGAAAATCGATCGGGATTTACGCAAGGCCCATCCCGGGCAGCCGATCACGGCGCCTGTGACGAACGGGGCAACCCGGCTGGCCCAGGGTTTGCAGGCAGCGGCCGACGCAGCACCCAACCGCTGGTACGAGGCGCCCAAGGTCACCGAGATCATCGATCCCGGCCCGTACAGCAGGCGGCGCTACCGGGTGGTCGGCGCCAGCGGCACCTACTGCATCACGGTCGAATCGAACCACGCGCCCGATGGACTGGACATCATGAAAAACGGCATCCAGCACAAGACGACCACCTGCGAAGCGAGCGAACAGGCGGCCACCAGGCAGAAATGGTAGGCCGGTGGCGAAGAAGGTATTCAGGTTCGCTGGCGGCAGGCATGCGTGGGCGCCGTCACATGCGCGTTTTGTGGCAAAGCGTCCAGGGCATCCTGGTCAGGGACTGGCCTTCGATATTGATCCAGCCGGTGCCCGCGGCGAAGCTGACCCAGAGCTTGTTTGGCCCGGCGTACACCATGCTGCCGTCGTCGCCGATAAAGAAAGGACGCGCGCCTTCGGCCAAAGCCTCGTCCAGGTCGACCAGCTTCTCGGCACGGCCGGCGCTGGCGCGGTACAAGGCACTTGGGCGTACCGGCGAGGCTTGCGAATCGGCGCCGCCGATGAAGTACAGGGTGCGTTGCTGCGCACCCACCAGCACCGCGTTATACGGGGCGGCAGTGCCGGCGTAATTGAGTTCGAGCCGTTTCCAGGGCGCGCCAGCAGCGGCCTTGCGCACCAGATGGCGGCGATGATTGGTGCTGCGGGTGGCGTACTGCACGCCGTCGCTGCCGGTGTACACGAAGGATTCACCACCACCGGCGGCCACGGTGTCGCCGCGGTCGGCGAGCTTGCCGGTCACATCGCGCCATGTTTTTCCATGGTCAAGGCTGCGCACGGTGCCGAAGCTCGCGCGCACCAGGATCTCGCCGCTGGCGCTGGTGCGGGCCCAGTGGATTTCCTGGAACGTGCAGGAGCTGGCCTGCGCGCCGCCGGCGGCGGCGCACAAACCAGCGAAGAACAATGCGGACAGACGCATCCCTGCTACTGCTGCGGGTTGAGGCGCTCGATCTTCGAGTGCAGCTTGTTCAGGCCTGACAGGTAAGCCTTGGCCGAGGCGACGATGATATCCGGGTCGGACCCGACGCCGTTGACGATCCGGCCAGAACGCGACAGGCGCATCGTGACCTCGCCCTGCGACTGGGTGCCGTTGCTGATCGCGTTGATCGAAAACAGCACCAGTTCCGCACCGCTGGCCGCTTCCTTTTCGATGGCGTTGACGGTGGCGTCGACCGGGCCGTCTCCCTCGCCTTCGCACGCAAACTCCTTGCCGCCGATCGCGAACACCACTTTGGCGGTCGGGATTTCGCCGGTTTCGGAGCGCTGCGACAGCGACACGAAGCGGTAATGCTCGTCTTCCTGCGCGTGTTCTTCGTCCGAGACGAGCGCCATGATGTCTTCATCAAAAATCTCGGACTTGCGGTCGGCCAGTTCCTTGAAACGGGCAAAGGCGGCATTGACTTCGGCTTCGGATTCGAGTTCGATGCCCAGTTCCCGCAGGCGTTCCTTGAACGCGTTGCGGCCCGAGAGCTTGCCCAGCACGATCTTGTTGGCGGCCCAGCCCACGTCTTCGGCGCGCATGATCTCGTACGTTTCGCGCGCCTTCAAAATGCCATCCTGGTGAATGCCGGAGGCGTGCGCAAAGGCGTTGGCGCCGACCACCGCCTTATTCGGCTGCACGGCGAAGCCGGTAATCTGCGACACCATTTTCGACGCCGCCACGATCTGGGTGGTGTCGATGCCCAGTTCCAGGCCGAAGTGGTCGCTGCGGGTGCGCAGCGCCATCACGACTTCTTCGAGCGCGGTGTTGCCGGCGCGTTCGCCCAGGCCGTTGATGGTGCATTCGATCTGGCGCGCGCCGCCGATCATCACGCCGGCCAGCGAGTTGGCGACCGCCAGGCCAAGGTCGTTGTGGCAGTGGACCGACCAGACGGCCTTGTCGGAGTTGGGGATGCGCTCGCGCAGGCGCTTGATGGTCGCTCCAAACACCTCCGGCACCGCGTAGCCGACCGTGTCGGGGAAGTTGATGGTGGTGGCGCCTTCGGCGATCACCGCTTCGAGCACGCGGCACAGAAAGTCTTCGTCGGAACGGCTGCCGTCTTCGGGCGAGAACTCGATGTCATCGGTGTACTGGCGCGCGCAGCGGATCGCGATTTTGGCCTGTTCGAGCACCTGCTCGGGCTCCATGCGCAGCTTCATCTGCATGTGCAGGGGCGAGGTGGCGATGAAGGTATGGATGCGTTTGCGTTCGGCCGGCGCCAGCGCTTCGGCGGCGCGCGCGATGTCGCGGTCGTTGGCGCGCGAGAGCGAGCAGATGGTCGATTCGCGCACGGCGCTGGCAATGGCGCGGATGGCTTCGAAGTCGCCCGGCGAGGCGGCCGCGAAGCCGGCCTCGATGACGTCGACACGCATGCGCTCCAGCTGGCGCGCAATGCGGACCTTTTCATCCTTGGTCATCGATGCGCCGGGCGATTGCTCGCCGTCGCGCAGGGTGGTGTCAAAAATGATCAGGCGATTCGAATTCGTCATGGCGGCTCCATTGGGCTAGGTGAAAGGGCTGGCGCACGCCAGCGGGCGTGCGCCAGCAAGCGTGCCAGCCGCCGTCAACGCATCGCGTGAACGGTCAGCGGCGTTCGCTCGGGTCGGCAGGTTCGTCGGCGGTCTGCACGATGCTCACTGGCTTGCCCTTGGCAAGGCGCCACGCGTACACGGCATAGCCGGACAAACCATAAATAACAAACAGCGGCATCAGCACTTTTGGCGGGTCGATCGAGACCAGCGCCAGCGCCAGCGCGATCAGGAACACGACGATGAACGGTACCGATTTGCGGAAGTTGACGTCCTTGAAGCTGTAGAACGGGACGTTGGTGACCATGGTCAGGCCGGCGAACAGCGCGATGCACCACGAGATCCACGGCAGCTCGGCGCCGGAAAATCCCAGGTCGGTCATCATCAGCACGAAGCCGGCCACCATGGCGGCGGCGGCCGGGCTGGGCAAGCCCTGGAAGAAGCGCTTGTCGACCACTTCGATATTGGTGTTGAAGCGCGCCAGGCGCAAGGCCGCGGCGGCGCAATAGACAAAGGCGGCCAGCCAGCCGAATTTGCCCAGGCCGCGCAGGGACCATTCGTAGATGACCAGCGCCGGCGCGGCGCCGAAGGACACCATGTCGGCCAGGCTGTCGTACTGGGCGCCGAATTCGGATTGGGTGTTGGTCAGGCGGGCGATGCGCCCGTCGAGGCCATCGAGGATCATGGCGATAAAAATGGCCCAGCCGGCGTGCTCGAAGCGCTGGTTCATGGCCATGACGATGGCGTAAAAGCCGCAGAACAGCGCGGCGGTGGTGAAGGCATTCGGTAACAGGTAGATTCCACGGCGCCGCATCGGGTTGCCGTCGGCATCGAGCCGCTGGCGGCCGATCTTGCTAAAGCGGGACAACTTGCCACCCTTCGCTTTCGGGACTGAGGGCTTTCTGCGGCGTGGGAAGGTGGCCATATGTTTCCGTTTCAAGTAATTGGATCGCTTCGTGCGGCCGCGTCCGAGAGTGGACGCGGCTGGTTTGCCACTTATTATAGTGGGAGCACCGTCAACTTAGCGATCAGATACTTTTACTTGAATTTCACCTTTCCTACAAGACGCATCTGCAAGGTGGTTTCGCCAGGCTCGAAGCTCGGTTCGGCCACTTCGACCGCTTCGGCTTTGGCGGCGCGCATGAACTGCTGCGGCGCAGCATCGCCAGCATAGTTGCCGGAACCTTCGTAGTCCAGCGTCTCAATGACCGCTTCGTTCATCTTGCGGCCCATGGCGCTGGCGATCGCGGAAACGCGTTCGTTCAGGTTCTTGTAGGTCGCGATGAGGCGCTGGTCGTCGAGCTTGCGGGTGGTTTCGGGCGACAGGCCGAAATTGAGACCGTTCAGGGCCAGGATTTTTTGCACGGCGGCCGTCATCCTGGGCAGGTTGGCCAGGTTGGTGGTTTTCACTTCCAGATACTGGCCCACGCGCCAGCCGGTCGGCACGAGCGGACGAGGCTGCGGCTGGCCGTCCGGACGCGGTGCCACTTCCGGATAGACCGGATACGTGTAATAGCCGACCGTTTTCAGGATCGCTTTCGGGTCTTCCCGGCGCACGATCTCGGTGCCCTGCTTCATCTTCTGGTTCACGCGCGAGGCGGCGGCGGCCTTGTCCTTGTCCTGCTCTTCGATAAAGAAGGTGGCAACGACCTGGTCGTTCGGATGGGTCACTTCACCGTAGGCGGGAACGATCACCAGCGCGCCGGCGGTCGCGAGCGTGTTTTGCGCGGAGGCGTGGGTGGCGAGCGTCAGGGCGGCGATTAATGCAATTTTTTTGAGGGACATGTTTTTCTCCAGGTGAATGACAAGCACATGAGGTATGAAACCTCATCAGCTTGGTTAACCCGGACGATACCCGGAATCGGAGGAACCACGTACCGTTGTAATCAAAATTTGCAAATTTGAGAAGGTTGATTACATCTCGTTAACTCGTCGTTCCCGCCACTGGCAGGAACGACGATTCTACGGATAGCGCAAGCTGTTAGTTTTTGGACTGATCAACCAGCTTGTTCTTGGCGATCCACGGCATCATCGCGCGCAGCTTGGCGCCGACTTCTTCGATCGGATGCTCGGACGTCAGGCGGCGGCGCGAGATCAGGGTTGGTGCGCCGGCCTTGTTTTCCAGGATGAAGCTCTTGGCGTATTCGCCGGTCTGGATGTCCTTCAGGCATTGGCGCATCGCATCCTTGGTGGCCGACGTCACCACTTTCGGACCCGTCACGTACTCGCCGTACTCGGCGTTGTTCGAGATCGAGTAGTTCATGTTGGCAATGCCGCCTTCGTAGATCAGGTCGACGATCAGCTTCAACTCGTGCAAGCACTCGAAGTACGCCATTTCCGGCGCGTAGCCCGCTTCGGTCAGGGTCTCGAAGCCAGCCTTGATCAGCTCGACAGCGCCGCCGCACAGAACCGCTTGCTCGCCGAACAGATCGGTCTCGGTTTCTTCACGGAAGTTGGTTTCGATGATGCCGGCACGGCCGCCGCCGTTGGCCATGGCGTACGACAGGGCGATATCGCGCGCCGAGCCGGACTTGTCCTGGTACACGGCGATCAGGTGCGGTACGCCGCCACCGGCTGCGTAGGTACCGCGCACGGTGTGGCCCGGCGCTTTCGGCGCGATCATGATGACGTCGAGGTCGGCGCGTGGCACAACCTGGCCATAGTGCACGTTAAAGCCGTGCGCGAAGGCCAGCACGGCGCCCTGCTTGGCGTGCGGCGCGACGTTTTCGGTGTAGACCTGGGCGATGTTTTCGTCCGGCAGCAAGATCATGATGATGTCGGCTGCTTTGATGGCGTCGTTGACTTCCGCCACTTTCAGGCCAGCCTGCTCGACCTTGGTCCACGACGCGCCGCCCTTGCGCAGGCCGACGGTGACGTTGACGCCCGAATCGTTCAGATTCTGTGCGTGCGCATGGCCTTGCGAACCGTAGCCGATGATGGCAACGTTCTTGCCTTTAACGAGGGAGAGGTCGCAATCTTTGTCGTAAAAAACGTTCATGATAATTTTCCTATAATTTTTAGTGTGGGACGTGCCCGTCCGGGACGTGCCCGCGGGCACGGATTAAACTTTGAGAATGCGTTCGCCGCGGCCGATACCCGATCCACCGGTACGTACCGTTTCGAGGATGGAGGCACGGTCGATGGAATCGATGAACGCGTCGAGCTTGCCCTTGTTGCCGGTCAGCTCGATCGTGTAGGTCTTTTCCGTGACGTCGATGATGCGGCCACGGAAGATATCCGCGGTACGCTTCATCTCTTCGCGTTCCTTGCCGACCGCGCGCACCTTGATCAGCATGAGCTCGCGCTCGATATGCGCGCCCTCGGTCAGGTCGACCACCTTGACCACCTCGATCAGGCGGTTCAGGTGCTTGGTGATCTGTTCGATCACATCGTCCGAGCCGCTGGTGACGATGGTCATGCGCGACAGGGTGGCGTCTTCGGTCGGCGCCACGGTCAGGGTTTCAATGTTGTAGCCGCGGGCCGAGAACAGCCCGACCACGCGCGAGAGCGCACCGGCTTCGTTTTCGAGCAGGACAGAAATGATATGGCGCATTACAGGTCCTCCGAGCCGAGCAGCATTTCGGACAAGCCCTTGCCGGCCTTGACCATCGGCCAGACGTTTTCGGACTGGTCAGTGATGAAGTTCATGAACACGAGGCGGTCTTTCATCCCAAAAGCTTCTTTCAGTGCACCGTCGACGTCGCCCGGCTTTTCGATCTTCATGCCGACGTGGCCGAACGATTCGGCCAGCATCGAGAAGTCCGGCAGCGAATCCATGTAGGACTCGGAGTAGCGCGAACCGTAATCGATCTGCTGCCACTGGCGCACCATGCCGAGGAAGCGGTTGTTGAGCAAAATGATTTTTGGCGTCAGGTGGTACTGCTTGCAGGTAGCCAGCTCCTGGATGCACATCTGGATCGAGCCTTCGCCGGTGATGCAGGCGACCGTCGCGTCCGGATTGGCCATCTGCACGCCCATGGCGTACGGCAAGCCCACCCCCATCGTGCCCAGGCCGCCGGAATTGATCCAGCGGCGCGGCTTGTCGAACGGGTAGTACTGGGCCGCCCACATCTGGTGCTGGCCGACGTCGGAGGTGATGAAGGCGTCGCCCTTGGTGATTTCCCAGACCTTTTGCACCACCGATTGCGGCTTGATGACGAGGTCGGATTCGGCGTATTTCAGGCAGTCGCGCCCGCGCCATTCGCCGATCTGCTTCCACCAGTCTTTCAACGGGGCGGCATTGACCTTGGCGTCGGCGGCGTCGAGCTGCGCGAGGAATTCGATCAGCACGTCCTTGACGTTGCCGACGATCGGAATATCGACCTTGACGCGCTTGGAAATCGACGATGGATCGATGTCCACGTGGATGATCTTGCGCGGATTGGAGGCGAAGTGTTTCGGGTTGCCGATCACGCGGTCGTCGAAGCGCGCGCCGATGGCGATCAGGACGTCGCAGTGCTGCATCGCCATGTTCGCTTCGTAGGTGCCGTGCATGCCGGGCATGCCGACGAAATTGTCGCTCGATGCGCGGTAGCCCCCCAGACCCATCAGGGTGTTGGTGACCGGGAAGCCGAGTTTGTCGACCAGCTTGTTCAGCTCGGGCGAGGCATTGGCCAGGATCACGCCGCCGCCGGTGTAGATCATCGGACGCTCAGCCTGCAGCAGCAGTTGCACGGCCTTGCGGATCTGGCCCGAATGGCCCTTGTCGATCGGCTTGTACGAGCGCATCTCGATATCCTTCGGATAGTCGTAGGCGCATTTGTGCATGCTGATGTCTTTGGGGATATCGACCAGGACCGGACCGGGACGGCCGGTGCGCGCAATGAAGAACGCTTTCTTGATCGTCGCGGCCAGGTCTTTCACATCCTTCACCAGGAAGTTGTGCTTGACGCAGGGACGCGTGATGCCGACGGTATCGCATTCCTGGAAGGCATCCTGGCCGATCGCGGTGCTGGGCACCTGGCCGGAAATGACGACCATCGGAATCGAATCCATGTACGCCGTCGCCAGGCCGGTGACGGCATTGGTGACACCCGGACCGGAGGTGACCAGGGCCACGCCGACGGTGTTCGAGCTGCGCGAATAGGCATCTGCCGCATGCACGGCGGCCTGCTCATGGCGTACCAGGACGTGTTGGAATTTGTCTTGCTTGAAGATGGCGTCGTAGATATACAGTACGGCGCCGCCTGGATAACCGAAAACGTGTTTAACGCCTTCTTCCGCCAGACAACGGACAAGTATTTCGGACCCCGTGATGGTGGCCGATGATTCGTTGTTCATGATACATTCCTTTCAAGACCCATTGGGAGGTGATCGGATGCTCTTTCCTAACGAAATTCGCGTGGCGCGACAGTGCTCAGGCTTCCCTTCTTTCTGCGGTCACGTCGATCTTTCACGTACCCATAGATACGTTACGAACCGGCGCTAAACGCAACTCGTTTGGCGTGAGTTTCTGTAGCGATTACTGCGAACCTCTCGCGCTTGTGGCGCGGGTTAGAGCAAACTGCCTACATATGAAAGCGCGTCATGCCGATGTTGGCCTTGTGTGCCGGTCTCGACTTGACCATACAGCTTCGGGGTTGCAAAGCGTCATATACCTTACTGCGTTGCACCATTCCGGTCAAGTTAAATCGGCCCCGCTTGCCTGCTTTCGTGGCCCTGCAGGGGGCAATCGCAGTAAATACCATGCAAAAAGGCCCATTCTTTGCTAGCATGCGTCAGTTTTCTCCAATGCCACAGGCTATGTACCTGAGGTGCTTCATCTCCCCACCCCTGTTCGCATGGCCACAGACAAAGAGTTATCCGATTTTCTTGAGAATGTCGAACGGCGCGCTTTCAAGCAGGCCGTGTACGCCGTCCGCAAGGATGAAGCGGCGCTGGATATCGTGCAGGACGCGATGATCAAGCTCGCCGAAAAATACGGAGACAAGCCGGCCGCCGAGCTGCCGATGCTGTTCCAGCGCATCCTGCAAAACACCATCCTCGATTACTTCCGGCGCGAAAAGGTGCGCAATACCTGGGTCAGCCTCTTCTCGGGCATGGGTAAACGCGAGGGAGAAGACGAAGAATTTGATATACTTGAATCGCTTGAGGCAGAACAAGGTTCGGCCTCGGCGGAATCGAGCGCCGATCAGGTCGAGCGCCAGCAGACACTCAGTCTGATCGATGCCGAAGTACAAAAACTGCCGGCGCGTCAACGGGAAGCCTTCCTCATGCGTTACTGGCAGGACATGGACGTGGCTGAAACAGCCGAAGCGATGGGGTGTTCGGAGGGAAGTGTCAAAACGCACTGCTCGCGAGCCACCCATACCCTCGCTGAATCGCTGAAAGCCAAGGGAATAAAATTATGAACACCGACGATCTGAACTTTGCGTACAAGGTACGCCATGCCCTGAACGAGCACCTCGACGACCTGCCGGCGTCGACCAGCGAGCGCCTGGCCGCCGCGCGCGCGGCCGCGATGGCGCGCAAGAAGCCGCACGCCCCGCTCAAGGCTGCGCAAACTCAGCTGGCAGGCAATATCGGCGCCCTGTTCTCGTTTTCCTCGCTCGGCCGCATGAGCGTGGCCATTCCCCTGATGGCGCTGGTGGCCGGCCTGGCTGGCGTATACCAGTATGAAGAACAGCAGCGCATCGCCGAAATCGCCGAGCTGGACGCGGCAGTCCTGTCCGACGAACTGCCGCTGACGGCGTATCTGGACCAGGGTTTCAACGCCTACCTCGCGCAGCGCGGCCAATAAGGATGACGCGCGCGACCCCATCGTTGACGTCCCTGGCGCTCGCGCTTGCCTTGTTGGCAACAACTGGCGCGGCGGGTATCGCCGCAGCCCAGACCGGTGCGCCACCACCCGCAGGCCCGCCATTGCAAGCCCCGGCAGTCGTTCCGGGGCAGGCTCCAACGCCGGTCATCGCGCCCATCTCGAAACCCGCACCCGCCATTGCCACGAAACCGGCGGCGATTGCCGACAAACCGCTGTGGAAAGAGCTGTCGCGCCCGCAGCAGGTGACGCTCGACCCGCTCAAGGGCGAGTGGGACCATATGGAAACGGTGCGCAAGCAAAAGTGGCTCGATATCGCCAACCGCTATTCTTCGATGAAACCCGATGAGCAACTGCGGGTGCAGGAGCGCATGCGCGACTGGATCAAGCTCACGCCCGAAGAACGGCGCCTGGCGCGCGAAAACTATACCCTTAGCAAGAAGCTCGGCAAGAGCAAGAAGTCGGTGGAATGGGAAAAATACCAGCAGTTACCTGAAGAAGAGAAGAAAAAGCTGGCACTTGACGCCGCTGTCGCGAAAAAACAGGTCACCAACCTGCCGCCGACCACGCAGACCAAGCCGCTTGCACCGACCAAGCCGCCTGCCGCCTGTCCGCCCGGCACGATCCGCAATGCCCCGGCTGCCGTGCCGCGTTGCATCGTCAGCTCGGTTGCAGGCGCACCGCTGGCCGTGCCGGCCACGCCGCCGGCTGTTACAACTCCACCGATGACACCGCCGGGCAATCCGGCAACTCCCGTATCCAATGCAAAATAGCAAGACCCCGATTGCCACGCCCACCCTGAAACGTCGTCTGATCTGCTTGGTGTACGAGCTGTTCCTGCTGACCGCCGTGGTCATGTTCGGCCTGCTCATCTTCCTGCTGGTGACCCAGAAACTGAGCCAGAGCATCATCGAATATGGCCGCACGGTGGTGCTGTTCCTGGTGCCGGGCGCTTATTTCATCTATTCCTGGACCGGCAGCGGCCATACGCTGGCCATGAAAACCTGGCGCATCAAGCTGGTCAAGGTGGGCCATGCGAGCGTGCCGTTCAAGGCCGCCGCCGTGCGCTACCTGCTGGGCTGGGGCTGGGTGCTGCCGGCACTGATCATCTGCTGGCGCTTTAATCTGACCAGCAAAACCCAGGTAGCCAGCGCGCTGGCGATCAACATCGTGGCGTGGGGCATGACCGCGTTTCTCGACAAGGACCGCCAGTTCCTGCACGACAGGCTGGCCGGCACGCGGCTCATTTCGTTGCCCAAGCCGGTCAAAGCCGTCAAGGCTGCCAAGCCGGCGCAAGCCTGAACCCAGGGGGCAACATGAGCGACGCCTTGTGTCCCCTGTGCGGCCGGCCCCTGGGAACGCTGCATGTCGACCGCCATCACCTGATTCCCAAGACGTACAAGGGACGCGAGCAGTTCGATATTCACAAGATCTGCCACCAGAAAATCCATTCGACCTTCACCGAGCACGAGTTATTCAAATCCTTCCATACCTGGGAAGCGTTGCGGCAGCATGACGATATTCGCGCGTTTATCGCCTGGGTGGCGAAAAAGGAGCCTTCGTATTTTTCGCGCAATGTGCGCTCGAATAATAAAAACAAGCGATAAACCGGCTGTATTGATTAAACTTTAATAATCGGTTAGCATTTGCTTGAGAAGGCTCAGGTTGGGCTTCCTTCTACCCCTGATTCAGTCTGACCGATTCCCTTCTCACCTTTCAAAAACGGATCAAGGCATGCGCCTGCATCCGTTTTTTTGCTATGGGACCCACCATGTCTGCCGATTTTCAAGAAACCCGGGCGCTGCTGCTGCGCCGCCAGGCCAGCGTATTCGCCCCGGAAGGCGCCGAGCGCCAGCCCGAGGCCTGCATGCAGCTGTTCGACATCGACCTGGCCAAACTCGGCTACGCGCTCTCGCAGCGCCTGCGCGCGCGCCTGCAAACCGTGGCCACGCCTGTGCTGACCGCCTTGCAGGAGCACATCTGGAAAACCCTGGCAGCGCAGCTCGGCGCCAACCGCCAGCACACGCCACTATTCAGGCGCTTTCCCGACAATATCCCGTCCAACACCCACGCGCTCTGGGTCGACCGGGTCCTGACGCACTTCATGCAGGCGCCCGGCCAGCCATGCGTGCACTGTGGCGGCACCGGAACCACCCATGTGCTCAAACCTTGCGAGCATGTGGTGTGCGACGCCTGCTTCGATGGCGCCAATTACAGCGCCTGCCCCATCTGCCATCGCCACGCCGACCGCGACTCGCCGTTTTTCCTCCCCGCCCCTGCGCTCAAACACGGCACGGCGACGGGACCGCTCAAACTGCTCGACCTCGGCGAGAGCATGGACGACGCGGCTCAGGTGCTGGTGCGCGCCATGTGCGAGCGCAAGCAGGCCATGTCGCCCGTCGACACGGACGATTTCAAGACGCTCGCCGGCGAATACCGCCTGCGCCTGCTGGCCTGGATTCCCGCGCAGATCCCGGTGCGTGAAAATATCGCCCTGCTGTTCGGCACCCTGCTCAAGCACTGCGAGCCGGCCGCCGTGCTGGCCGCGGCCGGCCCGCATATCGGCACCGCGACGGACGTCATTCGCCTCGTCGCCGTCTACTCCGGCGCCGATCCGTCGCTGCAAGGACAACTCGTGTATCGCCAGGTTCCGATCGCGAAGGCGCGTGGCATGGCGCGCTTCAAGGCCTTGTTCACGCCGGGATCGTACTGGAACAAGCAAGCGAGCTTGCCGCTACCGGTGACCATCAAGCGCTTCAAGATGGCCAGGCTGGGGCGTCCACTGCGCCGTGCTCTCCTCGCCCTGCTGGAGAGCTTGCATCCCGATTCGCTGACCGAAGACATGCTGCGCCACCGCTCGTATTGGGTCTGGCTGGGCGAGTTCCTGCACCCGCAGGAATATCACAAGCGCTATCCGAAGGTGGCGTTCGCGTTCAGCGTGGTGCGCAAGAAGGGACCGGACGGCACGCCGGGGCCGCAGTTCGAGACTTTTTACGCCGGGCTGGAAAAGGCTGTCATGCGCAAGGATGCGATTGCCATGGTCGCGCTGCTGCGCCAGCGGCCGGGGGAACTGGCGCGACGCTTCGATCATGCCCTGAGCCTAGCCGCTGGCGACAGCGCCGCCGTAAGCGCCGTGCTGGACGCCTTTGCAAGGTGCGCGCCACAGTTTGCCACGCCGGTCCTGCTGACCTTGCGCGCCCTGCTGCCAACCCGCCTGCACGCGGGACAGACGCGCATCTACTGGCCCAAAGGGTCGGTGGCGACCGGATTCATGGCGCCCGACCAGCGCGCCCCTCTGCCGCGACAGACAGTGGACCAGGCAGTGGCCCTGGTCGAGCGCGAGCTGCTGGCGCGCTTTTCGAGCAAGCCGCCCGTGGGCGACTGGTTGATCGATGCCGCGCTGGCCGACATCATGGTGCCGTTCAACGAGCGCACCGCCAGCCGCTCGGCCATCCAGCTGCCGCGCGGCTCGGTGCTGCCGGTCCCGCCGGGCAAAAAGGCGCGCCTGTTCCTGCACTGGTGCCAGCCGGAGAACGGCGCGCGCAGCGACCTGGATCTCTCGGTCGCCTTCTACGACGAACAGTGGTGCTTGCGGGGAGTCTGTTCCTACTATCAGCTCACCTGCAAGGGAAGCGATGGCAGCATCATCGCCACCAGTGCGGGCGACCTGACGGACGCGCCCTTCCCCGACGGCGCCAGCGAGTTTGTCGACCTGGACTGCGAACTGGCGCGCCAGAACGGCGTGCGCTATGCGGTCGCGGTGCTGAACAATTACTCGGGGATGCCGTTCGAAGACCTGGAACATGCGTTCGCGGGCCTGATGTTCCGGGACGATGTGCAAGGTGCCCACTTCGATCCGCGCGCGGTGGCGCTGCGCTTCGACCTGGCCGGAACCAACGGCGTGTTCCTGCCGATGGTGTTCGACCTGCGCGAAAACCAGTTGCACTGGCTGGACCTGTACGCACCGGGCGGATTTGAATTCAATAACGTGGCAACGTCGACGGCGGCCATCAGCGCCGTGTGCCCGGCCATGATTGCCTACTTCGCCAGCAGCATCCGCATGTCGATGTACCACCTGGCCTTGCTGCATGGGGCGGCGCGCGCGCAAAGGGTGATCTTGCGCGGTGATGGCACGCTGCGGGCGCTATCTCGCCACGAGGGTGAGAATAACGCCAGCTTCCTGGCGCGCCTGCGCACGTGGAATCCGCAAGATGTCGACAATGCGCCCGTCATGCACGAAGCACCGCTGTTCGCCGCCCTGCTCGACGCCGATATTGCGCTGCCGGAGAACAGCATCGTGTATGCGTTGCGGCCCGGCGTGAGCGCGGCGACCATCGCCGCCAGCGACCTGATTTCGTAAGCCCGGCGGCGCCGGGTCAGAAACGTTCGTAGTCGTGCAGGTAGCGCCACTGCCCCGACGGCAGGCTGGCCATCGGCAGGCGGCCGATGCGCAGGCGCTTGATGCTGACGATGCTCAGGCCGACCAGGCGGCACATGTGCATCAGCTGGCCGGGCTTGACGCCCTTGAGTGCGAAGCGCAGCCGCGTTTCGTTCTGCCAGCTGACCTTCATCGGCGGGATTTCCTTGCCGTTGAAGGTCAGGCCATGATTGAGCAGCGCCAGGCCGCCTTCGCGGATAGTGCCTTTGACTTCCACCACGAACTCCTGCTCGACGCGCGCACCTTCATCGATCAGCTTGCGCGCCACGCGGAAGTCCTGGGTGAACACCACCAGGCCGCTGGCCTTGGTTTCGAGCGGCGATGTCAACGTGAGGTTGGCCAGGTGGCGCTTGAGAAAGCGCTGCTTGCCGTGTTCCGCCACCAGCAGGTTCTCTTGCGTGAGCAGGTTCAGGGCCGCTTCGGCATCGGCATCGGCGCCAGCGCTGTAGCCGGCCGGCTTGTGGAACAGGATGGTGACCGGCGCCAGTTCGACCAGCGTTGCCTCGGGATGGATGACGACGTCCTGCTCGTCGGCCACGCGCGCGCCGGCTTCCTCGACGACCACGCCGTCAACGCTGATCCATCCTCCCGCGATGTACTTGTCGGCTTCCGCGCGCGAGCACGGCATCATTTCGGCGACGCGCTTGGCGAGGCGGATGGTGGAATCATTCATGCAGCTTCGTGCCAGTCTTTAAAAAATGCGGTGAATACGGCGACGACACGTTCGACGTCGGCCGCGGTGATGTTGAGGTGGGTGACCAGGCGCGTGTGCTGGCCGACCGTGGCGCGGATTTGCTCGCGCGCCAGCGTGGCGCGCAGGGCGTTGCAGGCGGCTGGCGGCACCTCGATGTAGAAAATATTTGTCTGCGGCGTGGCGACCTTGAGCTGGGCGATCTGCGCCAGGCCGCGCGACAGGTTGGCCGCGTTGGCATGATCATCCGCCAGGCGCTGCACGTTGTGTTCGAGCGCGTACAAGCCGGCCGCGGCGATCGTGCCGGCCTGGCGCATGCCGCCGCCAAGCATCTTGCGCCAGCGCTTGCCCTGTTCGATGAAGGCCTTGTTCCCCAACAGGACCGAACCGATGGGCGCGCCCAATCCCTTGGACAGGCAGACAGACACGCTGTCGAAACCGGCGCAGGCCGCGCGCAGGCTGATGCCCTGCTTGACGGCGGCGTTGCAGATGCGCGCGCCATCGAGGTGCGTGACCAGGCCGCGCGCATGCGCGAGCGTGGTGGCGGCCGCCATGTAGCCGGCGCCGAGCACGCGCCCGCCGATGGTGTTTTCCAGCGCCAGGACGCGGGTGCGGGCGAAGTGCATGTCGTCCGGCTTGATGTAGGCCTCGATGTCGGTCAGCGCGATGCTGCCGTCGGGCTGGTTGGCGATCGGCTGCGGCTGGATGCTGCCCAGCACCGCGGCGCCCCCGCCTTCGTATTTATACGTGTGCGCCTCCTGGCCGACCAGATACTCGTCGCCGCGCGCGCAGTGCAGCAGCAGCGCAATCAGGTTGCTCTGCGTGCCCGACGGCGCATACAGGCCGGCCTCGTAGCCGAACATCGCGGCGGCCGTGTCCTGCAGGCGGTTGACGGTGGGGTCGTCGCCGTACACGTCGTCGCCCAGGGGCGCGCTGTGCATGGCGTCGCGCATGGCGTCGCCCGGTTGGGTGACGGTGTCGCTGCGCAGGTCAATCCAGGAGAGGGCGTCGTGGCTCATGTCGTCGATTCGGCTTCCGCTAAATGTTGAGTGTAGAAACGCTCGCCCATTTCTTCCAGGCCGAGCGTGGCGAGGACTTCCTGCAAACGGTCGGTGGGACGCTTGCGCGGCAGGTTCTTGTAGCTGGCGATGATCAGCTCATTTTTCATCGAATGCTCCCAGCCCACCAGCTCCGTCACGTTGACCTGGTAGCCGTGCGCTTCGAGCTGCAGGCAGCGCAGCACGTTGGTGACCTGGCTGCCGAATTCGCGCGTGTGCAGCGGGTGGCGCCAGATTTCGGTCAGCGCGCTCTTGCCCAGGTCCTTGCCCTTGTTCTTCTTGAGGACCGTGGCCACTTCGGCCTGGCAGCACGGCACCAGCACCATGAACCTGGCGCGCTTCTTGAGCGCGAAATCGATGGCGTCGTCGGTGGCGGTATTGCAGGCGTGGAGCGCGGTGACGATGTCGATCTGTTCCGGCAGCTTGTCGGAGCGGGTCGATTCGGCGACCGACAGGTTCAGGAACGACATGCCGGGAAAGCCCAGCTTTTGCGCCAGCGCGGCCGACTTTTGCACCAGTTCTTCGCGCGTTTCGATTCCATAGATACGCGAGCCGTCATCGAGGCCCTTGAAGAACAGGTCGTACAGGATGAAGCCGAGGTAGGACTTGCCGGCGCCATGGTCGACCAGCGAAATGGCGGGGTGGTCCTGCTGGATTTCCTTGAGCAGCGGCTCGATGAACTGGTACAGGTGATACACCTGCTTGAGCTTGCGGCGGCTGTCCTGATTCAGCTTGCCGTCGCGCGTGAGGATGTGCAGTTCCTGCAGCAGCGCGATCGACTGGCCGGGACGGATTTCGGGCGCCAGCGTTTCAGCCGGCCTGGCCTTGTCGGCGGTGGTGTCAGCGCGCTTCATCGATCCACGCCGCCTGAATCGCTTCCAGTACCTTCTCGCCGCCGCGGGTGCGGTCGTCGTCGAAGCCGTCGAGCTCAATCACCCAGTTGTGCAGGTCGACGAAACGCACCGCGGCCGGATCGACCTCGGGGTGTTTGTCGAACAGCGCCTCGGCGATGGCCGTGATGTCGCTCCATTTCATGGCAGGCTCCTGATCAATGGTTCTTTTCGGCCGCATGATTGATCGTGTACTTCGGAATCTCGACCACCAGGTCTTCGGTTCCCACGATCGCCTGGCACGACAGGCGCGACACGGGCTCCAGGCCCCACGCGCGATCGAGCAGGTCTTCTTCTTTTTCTTCAGGCTCGTTGAGCGACGCGTAGCCTTCGCGCACCAGCACGTGGCAGGTGGTGCAGGCGCAGACGCGGTCGCAGGCGTGCTCGATTTCGATATCGTTTTCGAGCATGACGTCGCACACCGACTTGCCGGCGGGCGCCTCGATGACGGCGCCTTCAGGGCAGAAGACGGGATGGGGAAGGAATACGATTTGTGGCACGGTGATTGTCCTGGTAGTGTTTCTTAAATTTCGTCGAGCGTTTTGCCTGCCAGCGCCGAGCGCACGCTCTGGTCCATGCGGCGCGACGCGAATTCTTCGGTGCCGTTGGCCAGCGCATCGACCGCGGCGTGCAGGGCGGCCTGCTTCGCCGCCGGCTCGCCGTCCTCGACGTTCGACGCCGCCAGCGCGGCGCGTACGCCGTCCATCAGCGTGTCGACCAGGGCGCGTTCCTCGTTCGAGAGCAGCGCGGCGTCGCCATCGAGCGCCGATTGCGTGGCCAGCAGGATGCGCTCGGCCTCGACCTGTTCTTCGCGCAGCGCGCGCCGCACCATGTCGACGTCGGCCGAGGTGTACGAATCCTGCAGCATGCGCGCCACTTCATCGTCGGCCAGGCCGTAGGATGGCTTGACGGTGATCGACGCTTCGACGCCGGAACGCGTTTCGCGCGCCGACACCGACAGCAAGCCATCGGCATCGACCTGGTAGGTGATGCGGATGCGCGCGGCGCCAGCGACCATCGGCGGAATGCCGCGCAGCTCGAAGCGCGCCAGCGAACGGCAGTCCGACACCAGTTCGCGCTCGCCCTGCAGCACGTGCACCGCCAGCGCGGTCTGGCCATCCTTGAAGGTGGTGAATTCCTGCGCGCGGGCGCATGGAATGGTCGAATTGCGGGGGATGATTTTTTCGACCAGGCCGCCCATGGTCTCGATGCCGAGCGAAAGCGGGATCACGTCGAGCAGCAGCCAGTCGTCGCCGGCGGCGCGGTTACCGGCCAGCAGGTTGGCCTGGATGGCCGCGCCGAGCGCCACCACCTTGTCCGGATCGATGTTCGCGTGCGGGATGGTCTTGAAAAATTCGGTGACCGCGCGCCGCACGTGCGGCATGCGGGTGGCGCCGCCAACCATCACCACGCCATCGACATCGTCGACCGACACCGAAGCGTCGCGCATGGCTTTTTTGATCGCGGTCATGGTCTTGTTGACCAGGTGCCTGGTGATGTCGGCAAAGACTTCGGCGCTGATCCTGACGTGCACGATCTCGCCGGAGTTGAGCATGGCGTCGATGGTGGTGTCGGCGTTGGTCGACAGCAGTTCCTTGGCCTGGCGCGCCTTGACCATCAGGATCGCGGTGTCTTCGTCGGACAAGGGGGCCAGCTTGGCCTGCTCGCACACCCAGCAGAACAGGCGGTGGTCGAAGTCGTCGCCACCCAAGGCGGAATCGCCGCCCGTGGACAGCACCTCGAACACGCCCTTGGACAGTTTGAGGATGGAGATGTCGAAGGTGCCGCCGCCCAGGTCGTAGACGGCGAACACGCCTTCGGAACCGTGATCGAGGCCGTAGGCAATCGCCGCGGCGGTCGGCTCGCTCAAGAGGCGCAGCACGTTCAGGCCGGCCAGCTGGGCCGCATCCTTGGTGGCCTGGCGCTGGGCGTCGTCGAAGTAGGCGGGCACGGTGATGACGGCGCCGACCAGCTCGTCGCCGAGCGAGTCTTCGGCGCGCTGGCGCAAGGTGGCCAGGATCTGGGCCGAGATTTCAACCGGGCTTTTGATGCCGGCCACGGTCTTGAGCTGCACCATGCCGGGCGAATCCTGGAAATCGTAGGGCAGGTTTTCGGCGTAGGCGATGTCGGCCAGGCCGCGCCCCATGAAGCGCTTGACCGAAACGATGGTGTTCTTCGGATCGGTGGTCTGGTGGGCCTGGGCCTTGTAGCCGATGTTGGCGTGGCCGTTCGGCAGGTAGCGTACGATGGACGGCAGCAGCGGGCGGCCCTCTTCGTCGCTCAACACTTCGGGACTGCCGCTGCGCACCGTGGCGACCAGCGAATTGGTGGTACCCAGGTCGATGCCGATGGCCAGCCGGTGCTGGTGCGGCGCGGTCGACATGCCGGGTTCTGAGATTTGCAAAAGTGCCATGTGATTACCGATTTCTTTTTATATGCGAATGACTTCGTCGTTCCTGCGGGCGGGAATGACGTGGCACGCGCGGGAACGACGGGGTACGCGCGGGACGGGAAAGAACATCAACACGCACGGCGCAAGCGTCCGACAGCGTGCCTACTGCTCCAACGCGTCAAAGGCGAAGCTAAGTTCTTCGCCGAATTTTTCCAGAAACATCAGCGCCCTCACCCCTTGCGCCGCCTGCTCGAAGTCGCCCGCATCGAGCTGCGCGCCGATCTGGACCAGGCGCGAGGTGCGCTCCTGCCTGACCTGCTCATCGAGCGTTTCCAGCGCGCCAAGATCCTTGGCCGCGCGCGCGTCGCCGAGCGCTTCGCGCCATTCCATCTGCTGCATCAGGAACGCCATCGGCATGGCCGTGTTCGACTCGGTTTGCAGGTCGACGCCGTTCTGCTCGCACAAATACTGCGCGCGCTTCTGCGGGTTTTTCAGGGTCTGGTAGGCTTCGTTGGCGCGCGTGGCCCACTGCATGGCGACCCGTTTTTCGGCGTCGGTGGCGTTGACGAAGCGGTCGGGATGCACCTGCCCCTGGACGTCGCGGTAAGCGGCGTCGAGGGCGCCCGTGTCGAGCGTGAAACGGGGCGGCAGGTTGAAGAGATCGAAGTGATTCTGCATGGATGCGGCTATCCGACCGAGGTCAGATGCGGAAGCTTTCGCCGCAACCGCACTCATCCTTGACGTGCGGATTGTTGAAGCGGAAACCTTCGTTCAAGCCCTCGCGCGTGAAGTCGAGCTCGGTGCCATCGATGTACGGCAGGCTTTTCGGGTCGACAAAGACCTTCACGCCATGCGACTCGAAGACATTGTCTTCGGCCGCCGCTTCATCGACATATTCGAGCTTGTAGGCCAGGCCCGAGCAGCCCGTGGTGCGCACGCCAAAACGCAAGCCGACACCCTTGCCGCGACGTTCAATGAAGCGGTTGATGTGCTTGGCTGCTTTTTCGGTCAGTGTGATTGCCATGTTTCCCTCCGCGTTTGCTACGCTTGTTTCAACTTCAGGCGACGGCCGGATGCTTGGTCTTGTAGTCCAGTACGGCTGCCTTGATCGCGTCTTCCGCCAGGATCGAGCAGTGAATCTTGACCGGCGGCAGTGCCAGTTCTTCGGCGATCTGGGTGTTCTTGATCGACAGCGCCTGGTCCAAGGTCTTGCCCTTGACCCATTCGGTCACCAGCGACGACGAGGCAATCGCCGAACCGCAGCCGTAGGTCTTGAATTTTGCGTCTTCGATCAGGCCATCGGCGCCGACCTTGATCTGCAGCTTCATCACGTCGCCGCAGGCCGGCGCGCCGACCATGCCGGTGCCGATGGTTTCGTCGCCCTTGTCGAAGGCGCCGACGTTACGTGGATTTTCGTAGTGGTCCAACACTTTGTCCGAGTATGCCATGGTAAAACTCCTGAATATTCAATACGGTTAGTGGGCTGCCCATTGGATCGAACTGATGTCGATGCCTTCTTTGAACATATCCCACAGCGGCGACAGTTCGCGCAGCTTGTGGACTTTCGACTTGAGCAGGTCCACTGCGAAGTCGATGTCGGCTTCGGTCGAAAAACGGCCGATGGTAAAACGGATCGAGCTGTGCGCCAGCTCATCGCTGCGGCCCAGGGCGCGCAGGACATAAGATGGTTCCAGGCTGGCCGAAGTACAAGCCGAACCGGACGACACGGCGATATCCTTGATCGCCATGATCAGCGACTCGCCCTCGACGTAATTGAAGCTCACGTTCAGGTTGTGCGGCACGCGGTGTTCCATGTCGCCATTGATATAGACTTCCTCGATCTCCTGCAAGCCCTTGGCCAGACGGTCGCGCAGCGCGGTGATGCGCGTGATTTCGCTCTCCATCTCTTCCTTGGCGATGCGGAAGCATTCGCCCATGCCGACGATCTGGTGGGTCGGCAAGGTGCCCGAGCGCAAGCCGCGCTCGTGGCCGCCACCGTGCATCTGCGCTTCGAGGCGCACGCGCGGCTTGCGGCGCACGTACAGGGCGCCGATCCCTTTCGGGCCGTAGGTCTTGTGCGCGGTGAAGGTCATCAGGTCGACCTTGCTGTTGGCCAGGTCGATCTGCACCTTGCCGGTTGCCTGGGCAGCGTCGCAATGGAAAATGATGCCTTTCGAGCGGCACAGCGCGGCCAATTCTTCGATCGGCTGGATCACGCCGATTTCGTTATTGACCAGCATGACCGACACCAGGATCGTGTCCGGGCGGATCGCCGCTTCGAGTTGGGCGACCGTGATCAGGCCGTTGTCTTGCGGTTCGAGGTAGGTGGCGTCGAAACCGACGCGTTCGAGTTCGCGCACGGTGTCGAGCACGGCTTTATGCTCGGTCTTGACCGTGATGATGTGCTTGCCCTTGGTCTTGTAGAACTGGGCCGCGCCCTTGAGCGCGAGGTTGTTGCTTTCGGTTGCGCCGGAGGTCCAGATGATCTCGCGCGGATCGGCGCCGACCAGGGCGGCCACGTGGGCGCGCGCTTCCTCGACTGCCGCTTCGGCGGTCCAGCCGTACATATGGCTGCGCGATGCCGGATTACCGAACTGCTCGCGCAGGTAAGGAATCATTTTGTCCGCGACGCGTGGATCGATCGGCGTCGTCGCCGAATAATCCATGTAGATCGGGAAATGCGGGGCAGTCACGAAAGTCTGCTCGAGGTTTTTGTCCAAAGGCGCGTTCATCAAATCACTCCAATATGCTTCAATTTTGTCCGACGGCGGCGTGCGGGCGGTGTACGTGCACGACGTTTTGTTCAGAATTCTTTTGCTTCTGCTGGTCGACCAGGTCTTGCAGCGAGACCGAATCGAGATAGTCGACCATCTTTTCGTTCAGCGTGGCCCACAGCTCGTGGGTCATGCAGCGGGTGCCGGTGGCCGTATCGGCGCCGTGGCAATTTTCCTTGCCGCCGCACTGGGTCGCATCGAGCGGCTCATCGACAGCGATGATGATATCGGCCACGGTGACCTTGTCGGCGCGGCGCGCCAGACTGTAGCCGCCGCCCGGACCGCGGATCGATTCGACGATTTCATGGCGGCGCAGCTTGCCGAACAATTGCTCCAGATACGAGAGCGAAATGGCCTGGCGCTGGCTGATGCCCGACAGCGTGACGGGGCCCTTGCCCTGTCGCAGGGCAAGATCGATCATCGCAGTTACAGCAAAACGGCCTTTTGTGGTCAGACGCATCACAACCCCGGTCACAGTGTTAAAATATTGCCTCATTTCAATCAACAACGTCGATGAAGACTGCCATCAAAGACCGTATTAGTTGATCGAATTAGTCAAGTATACCAAATACGGGGCATCTTGTCTTGGAACGCCCTATTTCCCCCCAGGAGTGGCAGGTCCGGCGTCTGGACGCGAGCCCGGCATTGCACCGGGGCCTGGCGGTAGCGGCGCATCCGCCATGCATGGGGCGATGCAGCCGCGGCGTGCGGATTATCGGCCCTTGCCGCACTCGGGCGTCCCGCTCAGTTCCACGGAATTTTCAGCTTTCCCTGCGGGTTACAGGCCGGCGGCGCGCAACAAGTGCATCGGCCCGAACAGGGCTTGCATGCCGGCATGCTGGATAAATGACAAATTATACGGATGCTCGGAGCTCAGCTGCGGAAAACTCTTCGTTTCTGGCAATTTCTGTAGTTGTTCCGCAATTTTTCCCCATAAAACCAGGGTCGGCGCCGGTTCCCGGGCAGCCAGCGCCGCCATGACCGTTTGCAGGAACGGCAGCCAGGCGCGCGCATCGATCACCGGCGCGACATGGGAACGGAACACCAGCGAGGCATTGAGCAGCAGAAACCCATGCTGCGTCAGATTGTGCTGCAACTCGGCCAGGGTCTGGATGCTCCCGTTGCCCGCTGCCGCTGCCGCCACCGGCGCCATGGCAGCACCGCCGGTGTCGCCGGCCTGCAGCTGCCCATCGGCTACCAGCAGCATTTTCATGAAATTGCGCAGCGAGGTCGCCTTGTTGACTGGCTTGGAGAGCCCGCTCTCGCACCATAGCTTGCCGACGGCCCCATCCATGAAGCACACGCCGGTGGCGCTCTCGGCGCGCGGGTACGGCCCCTCGCCCACCAGCACGTAGCGCACCTGGTCGAGCGGCAAGGCGAAGGCGGCGAACAGGCGCTGTTCCGTCGGAAGATAGTTGTCGGCGGCCAGGGTCGGCAGGTACAGGGGCTCGGCGCGCATGACCGCTTCCAGTCCCTGGCGCAGGATCGGCTGCCAGGATGGGTCCGCGCGGGAGACGGCGTCGAGAATGGCGGGAGGAATGGGTTGGACGGACATCGGAACCTGCCGGTAAAAAAGGGAGGATTGTAGCCGACTCGCCTCGCCGGCAGCGTGCCGGGTGATGCAATTTCAACCACGCGGCCCGTTTTTGGGAAAGCGTGCATGATGCTGCCAACCCGATTGGGATGACGCAGTAACAACTAACCTGTTCAGCTTGGAGACTCCTATGCAAACCATTCAAAATGTCATGACCCGCGATGTTCAACGCGTTTCGCCGGAAGACAGCGTTCACCGCGCCGCGCAGATCATGAAAGAATTCAATATCGGCTCCGTTCCTGTCGTCGATGGCGAGAAACTGGTCGGCATGATCACCGACCGCGACATCGCCGTGCGCTCCACCGCCGCCGGCAAGGCGCCGGAAAGCCACCGCGTCGGCGACGTGATGAGCACCGAAGTGCGTACCTGCTACGCGACCCAGTCGGTCGATGAAGTACTGACCCAGATGGGCGACGTGCAGATCCGCCGCGTGCCGGTTGTTGACCAGCAATCGCACTCGCTGGTCGGCATTGTGTCGCTGGGCGACATGGCAACCAAGCAAACTACCGGCGTCGGCGTAGCACTGCAAGAAATTTCGTCGCCAAGCGATGGCGCCGCGAAAGCGAACTAAGCACTGCTAAAGTTCTCCGCAGACGGGGCCGCGCCTCGTCTGCCAACGTACAGCACCATACCGGCATCTCGGCATCTCGGCATCTCGGCAAAGCCAGCCATTCCTCCTGCCGCAAAACCCTTTGCAGCACCTCAAGCCGCACTGCGCCCCATCGCTTCGAGCGCGCCAACCCATTTGTCCACCGCCTGCCGTTCCGGATCGCCCACCATGCCGATCAGGGTATCGCGCACCGGCGCCACACCGACAAACCCTAATATATTGCGCTTGAGCGATTTGACGCTGTGCGCCCGAAAATACCAGCGATACAGCAGCGCCGGCATGCCCATCGTTACCACCACGCGCGCGGAGCGTCCGGACAAGCCCTTTTTGGCCAGCGGATGCATGCGGTCGTCCGGAAAGGCAAAACCCGGCCGCGCCACCTGCTCCAGGAAGCCCTTGAGCAAGGCAGGCATATCCCCCAGCCAGAGCGGAAAGAAAAACACCATGTGCTGGGCCCAGCGGATATCGTCCTGCGCCTGCTGCAAGCCGGGCGGCAAGGGGCCGTGCTCCCACTCGTCCTGGCTGCGCAGGATGGGAAAGTCGAGCGCGGCGACCTGCGTTTGCCGCACCTCGTGCCCCGCCTTTGCCGCACCGGCCCCGTACGCCGCCGCAAGCGCATGGCACAAGTGCCCCTGTGCCGCATCGGGATGGCCCTGGATTAACAAAATGCGCTTATGCATGGCATGCCTTCCGACAGAATCGCAGTGTCATACGTCCCCCTCAGCACGGCGAGCGCAGATGGCTTACCTGTCTATAGGACACGCCAGCGCCAGCATGGTTCCCTGCCTTGATATGGTATTGCGCATGGGTCTGCTCCTGTCTTGTGCGAACCAGGACGGCTATGCTCAGGGGAATCGGGGCGTTTGCCCTGCCGGACTCACCGAAAGGGGAACAGCATGTCTGACAAGAATCTTACTCAAGGCACCGAACGATCGTTTTCTTCAACCCTGGCGGCGATCGCCTGGTCGTTCGTCGGCCTGCGCCGCAAATCGGACTTCGACCGCGACGTCACGGCCCTCAATCCCGTGTACGTAATCATGGCCGGGCTGATCGGGGTGGCGCTGCTGATCGCCACCCTGCTCGGCCTGGTGGCTTTCGCCACCCGCTGAGGACCTGTTCCGGCAAACAGCGGCAGGCCCCGGGCTGCCGCCTATTCGGCGTCGGGCTGGCGCGATGGATGCGCGTCGGCAAAGGGCGGCAGCGCGGCGCACACGGCATCGATGCGGGCGATGGTCGGATACGGCGCCATGTCCACATTAAAGCGGCGCGCGTTGAACACCTGCGGCACCAGGCAGCAGTCCGCCATGGTTGGCATCTCGCCGTGGCAGAAACGGCCTGTATCTCGCGAATGCGCCAGATGCGCTTCGAGAGCGGCCATTCCTTCGCGCAACCAGTGCACATACCAGTCTGTTTTGGCTTCTTCCGACAAGCCAACCTCCTGCACCAGATGGCGCAGCACGCGCAGATTGGTCAGCGGATGAATGTCGCAAGCGACCATCAGCGCCAGCGAGCGCACCCGCGCCCGCCCCAGCGCATCGCGCGGCAGCAAGGCCACCTGCGGATGCACCTCTTCCAGGTATTCGAGGATGGCAATCGACTGTGTCAGCGTGGCGCCCTTGTCCTGCAGGCTGGGCACCAGCGCGCTGGGGTTGATCGCCAGATACTCGGGCGCCAGCTGCTCGCCGCCATTGCGCAACAGATGCACGGGCACCGAATCGTAGCCCACGCCTTTCATGTTGAGCGCAATGCGCACCCGGTAGGCGGCGGAACTGCGGAAATAGGTGTACAGCTTCATGGCCGGCGCTCCTCATACATGGATACTGTCTGGTCGATGGCGCCGAAGATGCTGGCGCCGGCGGCATCGAACATCTCGATGCGCACGCTGTCGCCAAATTTCAGGAATGACGTTTTCGGTGCGCCGTGCTCGATGGTTTCGTACATGCGCACTTCGGCCAGGCAGCAGTAGCCGACGCCGCCATTATCGATGCTCGATCCGTGCAGGTTGCCCTGCTTGTTCGATACCGTGCCGGAACCGATGATGGTGCCAGCGGCCAGTTCGCGCGTTTTAGCCGCATGTGCAACCAGTTGCGCGAAGTTGAAGGTCATGTCGTCGCCCGCGTTCGGCTTGCCGAACGGCCGCTCGTTGATCTGCACATTGAGAGGCAGGCGCAGCTTGGTATCCTGCCATGCGTCGCCCAGTTCGTCGGGCGTCACGCACACTGGCGAAAACGCGCTGGCCGCCTTCGACTGGAAGAATCCGAAGCCCTTGAGCAGTTCGTTCGGAATCAGGTTGCGCAGCGAAACGTCGTTGACCAGCATGACCAGGCGCACGGCTTGCGCGCTGCGCTCGACACTGGCGCCCATCGGCACGTCGCCGGTGATGACCGCCACTTCCGCTTCCAGGTCGATGCCCCATTCTTCCGACAGCGCGTAGATGGGGTCGCGCGGACCGATGAAGGAGTCCGAGCCGCCCTGGTACATCAGCGGATCGGTGTAGAACGATGCAGGAACCTCGGCATTGCGTGCTTTTCGCACCAGTTCCACGTGATTGATATAAGCCGAACCGTCGGCCCACTGATAGGCGCGCGGCAGTGGCGAGTGGCACAGTTCCTCGTCGAAGGGCTGCGCGTCCCAGGTGCCGTTGTCGTTCAGGGCAATGTAGACCGCCTGCAAGCGTTCGACGACATCGTCCCAGTTGTCGAGCGCAAACTGCAAGGTCGCGGCAATCTTGGGAACCTTCTGATAACGCGACAGGTCGCGGCTGACCACGACCAGCGAGCCATCACGCCCGCCCGATTTCAATGTTGCAAGTTTCATGTGTGCCTTAGTGTTGGTCCGCTTGTGGGGTTTCGTGCATCCATGCCGCGTGTTTTGGCGCCTTGCGCGTCTCGGACCACTCGTTGAGCATGTCCCATTTGACGGCGTCGAGCTTCTGCTGCATTTCCGGCGTGGCCGTGTTGACGGCCAGTTCGAGGCGGTGGCCATTGGGGTCGAAGAAATAGATCGACTTGAAGATGGTGTGGTTGGTCGGGCCGATGACGTCGATGCCGTCCGCTTCAAGGCGCGCCTTGGCCGATAGCAGCTCGTCCATGGAGCCGACTTCCAAGGCCAAATGCTGGACCCAGGCCGGCGTATTCTCGTCGCGGCCCATCGGCGCCTGGCTCGGCAACTCGAAGAATGCCAGCACATTGCCCATGCCGGCGTCGAGGAAAACGTGCATGTACGGGTCGGGCGCGCCGGTCGACGGCACCTGGTCTTCGGCGATGGCCAGCACGAAGTCCATATTGAGGTATTTGACGTACCACTCGACTGTCTCTTTGGCATCCTTGCAGCGGTAGGCTACGTGGTGAATCCTGGTGATTTTCATGCTGTGCTCCCCTGTTGATTCCCCTATTAGAGTGCAAAACGAACTATCATTCAAACAATATTTTCAACGCGACTTATCAGATTAAGCTATGAATCCCACTTTGCGCCAGATGCGCGCGCTGGTTGCGCTTGCCAAGACCGGCAGTTTTACCCTGGCGGCCGAGTATCTGCACGTGACGCAATCGGCGCTGTCGGGGCTGATCAAGGAGCTCGAACTGACCCTGAGCGTGCGCGTGGTCGACCGCAGCACGCGCCGCATCGCCCTGACCGAGGTGGGACGTGAACTGACGCCCCTGTTTTCCAAGATGATCGACGACCTCGACGGCGCGCTGCTCGACATCGCCAGCCAGACACGGCTGAAGAAAGGCGTGGTCCGGATTGCAGCCCCGCAGTTGATGTCGTGCACCTTGCTGCCGCAGGTCATCGCCGCCTACCGCAAGGCGTATCCGGAAATCCAGGTGCGCCTGGTCGATTGCGGGGTCGAAAACGTGACCGCGCGCGTATTCAGCGGCGAGGTCGACTGCGGCATCGGCCCCGAGCGCGACCCCACGGCGCAGATCGAGGCTGCGGTACTGTTCGAGATGCCGTTTGTGCTGGTGTTCCCGCAGCAGCATGCGCTGGAGCGGAAGGAGCGCGTGACATGGTCGGATCTGGCGGCCTACCCGTTCATTTCGCTGCAGGGGCAGTTTACCGAACGTTTGCTGAGCGACATGCACCATTCGCTGCGCGATGTGCCGCTCAATCCCGTCAACGAAGTGACGTTCATGACGACCGCGCTGGCCATGGTCAGCGCCGGACTGGGCGTGACCGTATGCCTGCCGTATGCCGAACCGCTGGTACGCTTGCACCAGTTGCACATGCGCCAGTTGCACGAGCCGGAACTGACGCGGCGCTTTTTTGTGTACACGCGCGACAAGCGCTCGCTCTCGCCGGCGGCCGAGAGCTTTATGGCCTTCCTGTTCAAGTTCGTCGAGTCGCATGACTGGAACATTCCGGTCGCGCCCGATCACGCGCCTGGAATATCCACAGCCGGTCACACGGCGCCGTAGGCTGCGCCGATGGCGCGCCGCCTCTATAATTAATGCTCGCCTCCAACGGATTCTGTCCATGTCACACAACACCATCGCCATCAACCAGCGCATGGATCAATTCGACGGCCACCATCGCGTGTGGCTGTTCGGCTATGGCTCGCTGATCTTCAAGGCGGACTTTCCGTTCATCGAGCGCAGACCGGCGACGATTACCAATTGGACCCGGCGCTTCTGGCAAGGTTCACACGACCACCGCGGCACGGAGACTGCCCCGGGGCGCGTGGCCACGCTGATTGCCCAAGCCGGCGCCGTCACCGCGGGCATGGCTTACCTGATCACGCCCGAAGTGTTTGCCCATTTGGACCACCGCGAAAAGAACGGCTATCTGCGCCTGGCAACCGACATCCGCTTCGAGGACGGCGGCAGCGAACTGGGGCTGGTGTACATCGCGACCGAAGACAATGCCGCCTTCCTCGGCGAGGCCAGCGAGCGCGATATTGCCCGTCAAATCGCGCGCTCGCACGGCCCGAGCGGCGCCAACCGCGATTATCTGATCGACCTGGCGCACGCGCTGCGCGAACTGGGCATGGAGGACGCACACGTGTTTGAGATCGAGCGCCATTTAACTGAGATGCGTGAATAACAAAGCAAGTGAATAACAAAGCAATCAAGGCAGCCAAGGAAGCAGCGAACATCACTCCATCGGGCCGATTGCACTAGCCAAACAAATCAAGCTGCCCCGTCGCGTTGCCGCATTGCTTGGCCGGCGCCGTCGGCACCACCAGAGGCCGCTTGAACTGTGAGGTATCGAGTTGCGCAAAGCGCCCGCTGGGACAGCAGCAGCGTCGACTCCCTGCGCCGACCCAAGATCGCCTCGCCAATCAACATCACCAAAATCCCGACCGACAACGGCTCCCAATTTACCGACCGGCTTACGATGAAAGACAAGAAGCCCAGTGGGCAGCATGCATTCGATAAATTCTGTGCCGGCATGGGCATCGCGCACCATTTGACACCGCCACGGCACCCGCAATCAAACGGCATGGTCGAACGCTTCAACGATCGCATTAGCGAGCTGCTACAACAGACCCGATTCGACAGCCAAGCCGACCTGGAGACGACCTTACTCAACTACCTGAAGCTGTACAACCACCACATTCCGCAGCGTGTCATTGGTTCCAAAACGCCGATTTAAGCGCTCAAGGCATGGCAGCAAAACAAACCGGAGTTATTTGTTAAACGCGGTTATGACCAGACGAGACTTGACAACTATGCAAGCCGCTTAACGCGGCCTCTGGTTGAGGATGAGCTGCACGAAAAAGTGGAGCACAATCCCCAGTCCATCTCCTCCTCCAATTAGGGATGCGAGCTTTTTTTCGTCAAGGATGCCCTGCTTCAACGCGGCAATGATTTGATCCGTGAGCAGGGCTCGCGCGACCTCCAGGGCTGATTCACTTTCCTGTGTGAGCCCCTTTGGAGCAGAGTTATCCAATGAGACGAAGGTCTGCAGGGCAAAGCGCACCGCCTCAGGAATTTTTGGCTCCGATTCGCTGTAGCCCAAGAAGCCAGTCCGCATCCAATTGAAGATTCGCTGGTCATGCACGCTCAGTAGCGCAAGGACTTTCGAGATCTGTTCGTCGACAGGTAGGGACGAGATCTTTTGGAGCTCTTTCAGAGTAGCACGGCTCGCCTCCAGCAACTCACGAACGCTGGCGTCATGCAGCACGTCGCTGAGCGGATCGACCTCTCCCGCGCGAAGTTGACTCAAGTACGCCGTGCTTTCTTTTAGGGTGCTCAGCGTCAAGGCTACACGTTCGCGGGTGACCTGCACGTCCTGCGGAGGACGCGGCGCGAGCGGGTCAATATGCGTAGTGACTCGTTCTGGGACATTGCCTTCGGCGAGGTCGCCAAGATCGATGCCGAAGTGAATCGCGCCGTACAGCGAGATCAGCGCGACGAGTCGCTTGCAGCTTGCGTCGGGGCCGGTGACGACGGTATGTCCATGAGCGAAGGGATTCGCGCTGATTTGGGTCAGGGTACTGGGTGGTTCCCAGAGAGCCCGGCCCTCGACCGCCCCGTCCTTTTCGACGATGGTTCGAACCTCTGTAAGTCCCTCGGATCTGGCCAACTCGGGATCGGTATGCGCAACAAAAGTGAGCGCCAAGTAGAGCAGGCCTCGCATGAAATCTTCGTCGCCCAGGCATCTCCGGGCGTGCAGGGCCTCTCCAAAGATCTTCGTTTGCGGTGCACTAAAGGCTCCGGTGGCGACCTTGTAGCCGGCGCGCTCCTGCTCTGCGATCCACTTCCTTGCCTGCGCCTCGTTGGCAAAGCCGATCTGAAGCTGCTTCCCAAGCAACTCAGGTCTCTGATCTAAGGAGGGCGGCGGGGCAAGCGTGACTTTCCCTCCCGCAACGAGGAACTGCTCGCCGTCGGCGGATGTTGCCGGCGCAGGTCGAACCTCGTCCTTGCGGTCCGGAACAACACCGATCAATGCATTGACGATATCAACGCCGGACAAAAGGGCTGAGACATGGCGACCGAACGCATTGTTGTGCTTCTCGCAGTAGATTCCGTTGTTTGTCCGTCGCCCTCCGAATGAAGCAGGGAACACGTGCTCGCCGGAACCGGCGGCTTGCTGGCAAATTATGCAAGTTCTGGCCATCGTTCAACTTTCGATAGTAGTGCCGTCGGGCGAGCGCCTCGCCAGCTCCGCCACGGTCGGTGCATGATCAAGAGTCCTCTCAGTCGACTGCTGTTTTGCTGCACACAAGGCACAGTGAAGACCCATTTTCAGCCTGAAGCGGTCAGTCAGGAAAATCCCTTGACTTGCACTCTTGGCCGAAAGCGGAAGTTGCCAGTGGACGATTGTACCGTACAGGTACACCCTTGCGAGGCACCGCGACCAAGGCAATTTTTCGTCTCACAAGGGTTCGTTCGGTACATTTGAGAGACCTGAGGGATCGGCCTGATAAGGCAGATAGGTGATACGGCCAACATCCGAATCATGCATCACTTTCCACAAGCGAAAAGCAACCGCAGCAAAGCGAGCGAAAGAACTGTCAGGTACTCGGTGGCGTAGCGCAGGAAATACACTCGGTACACGATTGTATGACCGCCATCGCCGTTGCGCTGCCGTTATTGATGACAACCGTGGTGCGGCCAGCAAGGTCGGCCAGTCAACGAGCAACGGTTGGGCCTGTTCGTAATGCGAGTGGCACTAAGCTGATCCAGATTATACGAATCACGGCCTACTCGCGTTCTGAAGAACATTCGCAAACAAGCTTCAAGCTAGCCAAACAAATCAAGCTGCCCCGTCGCGTTGCCGCATTGCTTGGCCGGCGCCGTCGGCACCACCAGAGGCCGCTTGAACTGTGAGGTATCGAGTTGCGCAAAGCGCCCGCCGGTGGCGTTCATGCCCAGCCGCTCCACCGCCTTGACGAAACGCTGACGTATCAGATCTGCCCACACGCCCTCCCCCTGCATGCGCTTGCTGAAGTCGCTGTCATAGTCCTTGCCGCCGCGCATTTCGCGCACCCGGTTCATCACGCGCTGCGCCCGTTCGGGAAAGTGCGCCTGCAGCCATTCCTGAAACAGCGGATTGACCTCCCACGGCAGGCGCAGCACGACGTAGTGCGCGCTCACTGCCCCGGCGTCGCGCGCCGCTTCCAGCACCCGTTCGAGCTCGGGCTCGGTGACGAAGGGAATCACCGGCGCGACGCTGACCCGCACCGGGATGCCGGCGTCCGTCAGCCGCCTGATGGTGCGCAGACGCCGTGCCGGCGCCGCCGCGCGCGGCTCCAGCGTGCGCGAAATTTCCGGGTCGAGCGTGGTGACGGTGACAGCCGCAATCGCCTGGTTTTTCGCCGCCATGGCCGCGATCAGGTCGATGTCACGCTCGATCAGCGACGACTTGCTGATCAGCGCTACCGGATGCTCGCAATCGTGCAGCACCTCCAGCACGCGCCGCGTGATACCCATGCCGCGCTCGCAGGGCTGGTAAGCATCGGTGTTCACACCCAGGGCGATCGGCTCGGGCACGTAGGATGGCCTGGCCAGCTCGCGCCGCAGCAAATCGGGCGCGTTGACCTTGGCGAACAGGCGGCTCTCGAAGTCCAGCCCGGGCGACAGACCAAGGTAACTGTGCGATGGCCGCGCAAAACAATAGATGCAGCCATGCTCGCACCCGCGGTAGGGGTTGAGCGAGACATTGAAGGGAATGTCGGGCGAGGTGTTACGGCTGAGGATGGTTCTGGCGAACTCGTCAGTTACCTGGGTGCGGAACGGTGCCGGCGCCTCGTCCTCATCGTCTTCATGCACCCAGCCGTCGTCGAAGCGCTCACGCGCGTTGACTTCGTAGCGGCCCTGCAGGTTGGTCACCGCCCCGCGCCCCTTCTGCGCTGCCAGCGGACGCGGCGGGAGCATGACGCTTTCTTCAAAGTCCTTGTCGTGATCGGTCACCGCAGCACCTATTTAACTGTATAAACATACAGTATTCTACGTCGGTGCCGCAGCTTGTTCAAGCAGCGTTCAAATCCGGCCTTGATGCAGCACAAACGCATCGATGAGATCATCGAAAGCGCGGCTCAGCGGGAGGAACTTGTCATGGTCGCCGTCGATCTCGCCCAAGGCATGGCAAGCGGCCTCCAGCGTCGAGAGCTGGTCCGGCGCGTGCGCCTTGCGAATGCGGTAGCGCGATGGCGGCATGTCGTTCAGCGGCAGCCGGGGCAGCGCATGCAGCAAGGGGTTCAGATAAAGCATCTTGCGGCTTTTGCGCCAGGTGCCGTCGAGCACCACCAGCAGCAGCCGCCCAGGCGCGTGCAACAGCTCCGGCGGCAGTGGCGGGGGCGCCGGCATGCCGAGCGACCTGTCGTCCGGCGTGTCGGGATACAGCAGCACGGCGCGCCGGCCTTCCACCGTCAGCAGTTCGCCGAGCTGTGCCGGATCGATCACCTCGCCCGCGACCAGCGTGCTGCCCGACACGCTCAGGTGCAGCAGGCGCGCGCTGCCCTTGGCGTTGCTCACTTCCATGGGATGCTGCAGGATCAGCAGCCGCACCGCGCTCTCGACGGGACTGATCCAGCGGCAAATGCAGGCCACGGCAGGCCGCGCACAGTGCGCGCAGACGCTGCGCCGGGCCGGCCCGGCTTGTCCCTGCTGCGCGGGGGCGTTCACCGAGCCAGCCGCAGTGGGTGCCGGCGCTCGCGCGTCAAATGACCGCACGTCAGGCGGATTCCAGGAGTGAGATTTTTCATGTTGGCGAAGGGCGCAAGCCCTGAATTTGACAGCAGCCGCATGTTAACACCTGCGTAACACCTGCGCTCTGGTATCGCGAGAAAAATTTCTCATAAGAAATATTTTACCAATATCCGGCATCAACCCCGGGGGCCACGACCATCCCAGCAACAAAGCGTGCAATCCATAACTATTTTTCGCATGCCCTCCCCCAAATTGCCATTCCGGTATTGCCCAGGAGTATCTACCTGCATAAAATCAGATCATTCCTTTAGGCAATCCAATCCATCGGAGCCCACCATCGCTACCGTTTTTCCCCGCGCCCTGCGCCTCCTCCTGACTGCCCTGGTGACCGGCTTCACCCTGCTGCCGTCGGTGGCGATCGAGCAGGAATTGCCGCTCGACTACCGGCTCAACGAACAGGTGATCGCCGTTCCCGCCGGTCCGTCCAGGCAGTCGGAACTGCAGACCACCGTGTTCCGTCCCAACGGCGCCGGCCCGTTTCCCTTGCTGATCATCAACCACGGCAAGGAATCGGGCGAGCCGCGCAAGCAGACCCGCGAGCGCTTCATCTACATGGCGACCGCCTTCGTCAAGCGCGGCTATGCGGTGCTGGTACCGATGCGGCGCGGCTTTGCCGGCTCCACCGGCAACTACGCCGACCATGGCTGCAACATGACCGCCAACGGCTACGCCCAGGCCAGCGATGTGCTCGACACCATCGACTTCGCGCGCCGCCAGAGCTGGGTCGATCCCGCACGCATCGTCGTCGCCGGCCAGTCGTACGGCGGCCTGGCCACCATCGCCCTGGGCACGCGCGATGTTCCCGGCGTGCGCGGCCTGATCAATTTCGCCGGCGGCCTGCGCGACGACGCCGACCGCTGCGACTGGCGCGCGCAACTGGTGCAAGCCTTCGCCAACTATGGCGCCGGCAACAGGATTCCCAGCCTGTGGATGTATGGCGTGAACGATTCGCTGTTCGGGCCGGAGCTGGTGGCGCGCATGCACGCGGCCTTCGAGCGTGCCGGCGGCAAGGCGCGCCTGGTCGAATTCGGCGCCTTCAAGCGCGACGCGCACGGCATGATCGCCAGCCGCGACGGCGCCGGCATCTGGTGGCGCGAAACCGAACGCTTCCTGCAGCAGATCGGCATGCCGACCAGCGAAGTGGTCGCCGTGGCCGACGCGCCGACCGTGCCGAAAACCGATTTCGCCCGCGTCGACGACATCGCCGCCGTACCCTACCTGGGCGAAAAGGGTCGCGCCGCCTACCGCGAGTATCTGCACAAGATGACCCCGCGCGCCTTTGCCGTCTCGCCCAGCGGCGCCTGGTGCTGGGCCGAGGAAGGGGAAGATCCGCACGCGCGCGCGCTGGCCGCCTGCGCGCGCACCAGCGGCCAGCCGTGCCAGCTGTACTCGGTCGACGACTACGTCGTGTGGCAAGGCAAGCTGGCTTCCAGCGACGCTGTTGCCGACAGCGGCGGCGCGGGCACCGGCAGCCTCTGATGTAACGCCACAGCCACAGCCACGCGGCGAATGCGTGGCGAATGCGCGACGAACGCGTGCGCGCGCCAAATGCATATACAATGTGCCGACGTTTTTTCTCGTCTGGAGAGAATCATGTTGTCACCTATCCTCCGCGCAGTCCTCGCTCCCGCTCTCTTCCTGTCCTGCGCCTTCCAAGCGGCCTCAGCAGCAAACAACTATCCGATCGTACTGGTGCACGGCTTCCTCGGCTTCGGCCCGGAACAGTACACCCGCACCGGATTCAAATACTGGGGCGGGTTCGACGATATCGTCGGCCACATGCGCACCCATCAGGGCCAGCACCAGGTGTGGGCCGCCTCGGTCGGGGCGATCAGCTCGAACTGGGACCGCGCGGCCGAACTGTACTACCAGATCAAGGGCGGCTGCGTCGACTACGGCAGCAGCCACACGGCCAGGTTCGCCAGCTTTGGCGCGCTGCGCAAGCCCGAGGGCAAATGCTGGGCCGCCGACCCGGCCAACAATCCGCAGGGCTACCCGGCCGCGCTGTACCCGGCCTGGGATGCGCGCCACCCGATCCACCTTGTCGGCCACAGCCAGGGCGGCCAGACCATCCGCGCCCTGATCGAACTGCTCGAAAACGGCTCGCCCCACGGCGACGAAGGCGGCGGCGAGCTGTACAAGGGTGGCAAGACCGGCTGGGTCGTCAGCGCCACCACCATTTCCTCGCCCAACGACGGCACCAGCCTGCGCGACGCCATGGGCGAATCGGGCGCGGCGCTCACGCAACTGGCGAGCGGCATCGCGGCCTTCGCCAGCATCGGCAACGTGGCGCAGCCGGTGCACGATTTCGGACTCGAACAGTTCGGCCTGCGCAGCACCTCGGTCGAACCGCCGGCGGCCTATCACCAGCGCGTGCTGGCCGCGCCGTTCTCGAGCCGCGACAACTTCGACTCGGCCCAGGCCGAAATGACGCCCGACGGCGCGCGCACCTTCAACGACTGGGCCAAGACCTCGCGCTCGGTGTATTACTTCTCGATCAGCAACCAGGCGACCGAGGCCGGCAGCGCGTGCTGCAACAACACCGACCGCCTGCTCTTCCCGCTCCAGAACCCGTCCTTCCAGTATCCGCGCGCCGACATGGCGTCGCTGACCCGGCCGTATGCGGGCGAGTGGGTGATACCGTCGGCCGGCAAGCGCGGCATGGGCTCGTACGCGCTGGCCGTCGCCGGCCGGGTGCCGGTCGACCACAACTGGTTCGCCAACGATGGCGTGGTCAACACGGTCAGCATGCGCGCGCCGTCCGGGCATCCGGCGCGCGACTACGATGGCACGCCGGTGCGCGGCAGCTGGAATTTCCTGCGCAATTACAAGACCTACGACCACTTCGACATGATCGGCTGGCCCAAGCAGGGGCCGCGCGTGTATCCGATCTACGACGCGCTCGCGGCCATTTTGTACGGATTATGACGGGCTGAGCGTGCGCGACCAGGCCTGCAACTGGGCCACGGTCGCGGTCACGCCGCCGCATACGATCACCAGCACATTCTTGAATGCGCTCAATTCAGGACGGCCGGCGTAAGCCACCGCCAGCGAGGCGCCGCAGGCCGGTTCCACCACCACCCGGTGGTCGTCCATGAAGCGGATGCAGGCCGCCACCGCCGCCTGGTCGGTGACCACCATGCTGCTCATCGGATGCACCCGGGTCCAGTCGAACGCCGCCTGCGACACCTGGCGCGAACCGAGCGTGGTGGCGATGCTGGCGATGCGTGGAAGTTCGATGCGTTCGTCGGCCTCGATCGATTGCGCCAGGCAATCGGTGCCGTCGGTTTCGACGGCGAACAGCGGCACCTTGTCCCAGCCATTGCGGCGCAGGCCTTCGATCACGCCGCACATCAACCCGCCCCCGCCCACCGACAGCACCACCGCGTCGGGAATCACGCCGGCATGCGCCACTTCATCGATCATGGACGCGTGCCCGGTCCACAGCAGCGGATCGTCATAGGCGTGGATGAAGGCGTCGTGTTCGCCCACCATCGACAGCGCCAGCGCGTTCGCTTCGTGAAAGGAAGCGCCGTGGACGATGACTTCGGCCTGCTCGCGCCGCATCAGTTCGCGGGCGCGCTCGCTGGTCGTTTCCGGCGCCACCACCACCACCGGCAAGCCCAGCTGACGGCCCGCATACGCGGCGGCAAGACCCGCATTGCCGCCGGACGAAGAGATGAAGCGTTTCGCCCCGCGCCGCGCGTACTCTTCGCAGGCGTGGCCGATGCCGCGCAGCTTGAACGAGCCGGTCGGCTGCAAGGCTTCCATCTTGAGCCAGACCGTCTGGCCCGGCTTGCTCATGGCCGACGAAGCGAGCAGTGGAGTGTCGATATGTAATGTCATCGTAAGGTCGTGATCCCGTAAAGTTGTACACCGAAGTCAAAGTTCCCCGAGCCGCGCGCGCAGCGCCGCCGCCTGTTCGCCGCAGGCGGCGCGCGCGGCGTCATCCATCTTGAACAGGTTGCGGTACACCATGCCCAGGCGCTGGTTGCCCGACAGCTGCTGCGCATTGCGCTCGAAAAAATCCCAGTACAGCGCATTGAACGGACAAGCCGTCTCCCCCAGGCGCGCTTTTTTATCGTAGTGGCAGCCCTTGCAGTAGTCGCTCATGCGGTCGATGTAGGCCGCGCCCGATACGTACGGCTTGGTCGCCAGCAGGCCGCCGTCGGCGAACTGGCTCATGCCGATCGTGTTCGGCATCTCCACCCACTCGAAGGCGTCGACATACACGCCAAGATACCACTGATGCACCTGCTTCGGTTCGAGTCCCGCCAGCAGCGAAAAGTTCCCGATGATCATCAGGCGCTGGATATGGTGGGCGTGCGCATCGTCGAGCGACTGGCCGATGGCGTGCCGCAGGCAGCGCATTTTGGTCTTGCCGTCCCAGAACCAGGATGGCAGCGGCGTCGTGTGGCCGAACACATTGTGCTCGCCGTAGCCGGGCATATTGGCCCAGTACACGCCGCGCACGTACTCGCGCCAGCCGAGGATCTGGCGGATGAAGCCCTCCACCGCGTGCAGCGGCGCGTGGCCGGCGCGCCAGGCGTCTTCGGCTTCGGCGATCACCTCGCGCGGGTGCAGCATCTTGGTATTGAGGGCGAACGAGAGCATCGAATGAAACAGGCGCGGAGCGCTGGTGTGCATCGCATCCTGGTAGTCCCCGAAGTGCGGCAGGCCATGCTGGATAAAGGCGTCCAGGTGGGTGAGCGCTTCGGCGCGGCCTTGCGGCCAGACGATGCGCGCCGCGTCGGGGCGGCCGAAGCTGTCCACCCCGGCGGCCTGGATGCTGTCCCACAGCGCCGAATGATCGTGCTGCGCGCGCGCATCGAACGGCTCGGGCGGCGCGCCGCGCCACGGCTTGCGGTTGTCGTGATCGAAGTTCCACTGGCCGCCGGCCGGCTTGCCGCCCTGTTCGACCAGCACGCCGTGCACCAGGCGCATCTGGCGGTAAAAATACTCCATCAGCCACTGCGCGCGGCCGGCGAAGATGCGTTCGGCCTCGTCGCGCGCGGTCAGGAAATGTTCGCTGCCGACCATCGTCCCCGGCACCGGCAGCCGCGCCGCGTAATCGGCCAGCTGCAGGTCGAGCCGGTATTCGTCCGGCTCCTGGTATTCGAACCGGGTGGCGCCGTAATGGGCCAGCAGCGCGTCGATGTTGGCGGGGATCGCCTGCAGGTTGGCCGGATCGTCGATGCGCAGGTAATGCACGCGGTGGCCCTCGCCTTCGAGCTGGCGCGCCAGCGCGCGCATGGCGGCGAAAATGGCGATGATCTTCTGGGCGTGGTGGTGGACGTAGCCGGTTTCCTGGCGCACTTCCATCAGCACGTAGACGACGTCGGCGCGCGCTTCGGAAAACCAGCTGTGCAGAGGATTGAGCTGGTCGCCCAGGATCAGTCGCAGCGTTGTCGTCGATGGCGGCATGGTTGGCGGGCAGGTCCGATCGGAGAGCGCCAGTTTATCACGCGCCGCCCGCCTCCATCGGCCGCGCCGCGCGCGCCAGCAGCAGCGCCGCCAGTTCGGACGAATCGACCGGCTTGACCAGGTGATGGTCGAAGCCGGCGGCGAGCGCCAGGCGCCGGTCCTGCTCCTGGCCGTAGCCGGTCACCGCGATCAGGGTCGCGCCCAGCATGCCGTCGGCCGCGCGTATCTTGCGCGCCAGCTGGTAGCCGTCCATGTCGGGCAGGCCGATATCGAGGATGCATACGTCCGGCACATGGCGCGCCGCGCTGGCCAGCCCGGCGTGCGAGCCGTTTTCGGTGAGCACATCGTAGCCCGATGCTTCGAGCAGCATCGACAGCATCAGCGCCGCATCGGGATTGTCGTCCACCACCAGCACGCGCAGGGGGCGCTGCGGCGCGGCCGGCCGTTGCGCGATGGGTGCGGGCGCCGGCGCCTGGCCGGCCAGCAGCGGCAGGCGCAGGGTCAGCACGCTGCCCTTGCCCACACCCTCGCTGGCGGCGCCGACCTGGCCGCCGTGCAGTTCGACCAGGCTGCGCACCACCGCCAGGCCCACGCCCAGGCCGCCCTGCGAGCGGTCGGCGCTGCGTTCGCCCTGGGTGAACAGGTCGAACACGCGCGGCAGCAGGTCGGCACCCATGCCGATGCCGTCGTCGCGCACCGTGAGCACCAGGTGCTGGCCGTCGAGCCCCAGCTCCAGCACGATATTGCCGCCGTCGGGCGTGTACTTGGCCGCGTTGTTGAGCAGGTTGGTCAGCACCTGCACCACCCGCTTATGGTCGCTCATCACCGACACCACGCCGGGCGGCAGCAGCACCGCCAGCCGGTGGCGCCGCGCTTCGATCAGCGGGCGCACCTGCTCGACCGCGTCGCCGATCATGCGCTTCATGTCGTGCGGTTTCTGGTCGGTCGAAATGAGGCCGCGCGTGACGCGCGAGACGTCGATCAGGTCATCGACCAGCGCCGTGATGTGGGCGGTCTGGCGGATGATGATGTCGGTCGTCTCGCGCAGGCGCACGTCGTCCAGGCGCACATGCTTGAGCAGCTGGGCCGCGCAGCTGATCGGCGCCAGCGGGTTGCGCAGCTCGTGCGAGAGCATCGCCAGAAATTCATCCTTGCGCCGGTGAGCGTCGCGCAGGTCTTCTTCGGCGCGCAGGCGTTCGGTGACGTCGAGCGTCACGCCGCGCACCGCGAACGGCTCGCCGTCGGCGTCGCAGCGTACCTTGCCGCGGATGTCGAGCCACAGCATGCGCCCATCGTCGGCGCGCCTGAAGCGCACGATCTCTTCGTAGCCGCCCGCTTCGGCGATGGCGCGCTCGCGGGCGCGGCGCATGCGCGCCACATCGTCCGGGTGGATCGATTCGCTGAGCGTGTCGATATCGGGATCGCGCCGCCCCAGCACCAGTTCGGCGTTATCCGAAAACACCATCTTGCCCGAGCCGATTTCCCAGTCCCACACCACCATGCGCGCCGCGTTCATGCCTTCGGACAGGCGCTCGGCGCTGTCGGCACTGGCCAGCTGCGCGGCGTGCGCTTCGCTCACGTCGTGGCCCTGCACGAAGATCCCGGTGGTGCGCCCGTCCTTGTCGAACAGCGGCTGGTACAGCAGGTCGATATGACTCTCGGTGACCGGCCCGTCCGCCACCCGCTGCACCGCCACGCGCAGGCCGCGCCCGACGAACGGCTTGCCGCCGCGGTAGACCTGGTCGAGCAGCTGTTCGTAGCCCTGGCCGCGCACGTCGGGCAGCGCCTCCCACACCGGCTTGCCCAGCAGCTCGCGCTGTCCCACCAGCTGGTAGTAGGCTTCGTTGACCATCTCGAACACATGCTGCTCGCCGGTCAGCACGGCGGTGAAGCCCGGCGCCTGGTTGAACAGGTCGCGCAGGTGCCCGCGTTCGACCATCAGGATACGGTTCATCGCCTGGTGCATCTGGACCTGGTTGAAATGGTCGTTCGCCGCATTGGTCCTGGTGTATGGCTCGACCGAGGCCACGTGCGACTGGCGGTCGAAGCGGTACAACTCGGTCACGTCGATGGCGTTCTGCGCCACGAAGGCGGTGCTGCCGTCGGCACCGCCGATCGGCGTGTGCACGGTGCTCCAGAAACGCTCCTCGAAGCCGCCGCCCGCATCCGGCGCGCGCGGCACCGAATAACGCAGGAAGGCCGTGGTGTCGGGCTTGCCGCTGGCGATGGCGCGCTGCAGCGAGGAGCGCACCTCGGCGATGTTGGTCGAGGCAGGATCGTCCGGATTTTCAGGGAAGGCGTCGAACACGTAACGCCCCAGCAAATCGGCTTCGTCGCGGCCGGTCGCGCGCAGGTAGGCGTCGTTGGCGCCGATGATGTTGAGCTCCAGATCCATCAGCAAATAGGGATAGGGGGAGGCGCGAAACAGCGCCTGGTAATCGGGTAGTCTGGTCATGGGGAATTGTCGCATGCGCACCCGCGCGCAAGGGGGGGGCGTGTTGCCAAACCGCACACCTGAAAAGTTGTTTTCAGTACAGCTAACGTGCGTGGCACGACATAGTGTATGCAGTAAAATTATGCTTTTGAAATGTGGCGCCCAGTCCCGTGCCCAGGACCCCCTCCATGAGCCAGGCCAATCCCGAACATCCTCCAATGGACTTGTCGAGCTGCGACAAGGAACCGATCCGCACGCCCGGCAGCATCCAGCCGCACGGCTTCCTGCTGGCGCTCTCGCCCACGCTGGAGGTGCTGCAGGCGAGCGCCAATCTGGAACAGATGATCGGGGCCGACGCCGCGCGCGCCATCGGCCAGCCGCTCGAACGGGTGATCGGCGAGCAGGCCGGCCTGCAGCTGCGCCCGGAGATCGATGCCGCCGGCATCGGCCAGCGCCCGCTCTACCTGTGCACCCTGGGGATCGGTCCGGCGCGCCATTTCGACGTGCTGGCGCACTGCTACGACGGCCTGCTGATCCTCGAATTCGAGGCGGTGGGACGGGCGTCGGCGGCCGACTTCCGCCACCTGCACCGCCAGGTGGGCGACTTTTTGCTCAAGGTGAGCGACAGCGCCACGGCCCAGGCCATGTGCGAGCTGGCGGCCCAGGAAATCCGGCGCGTCACCGGCTTCGGCCGGGTCATGGTGTACAAGTTCGACGAGGAAGGCCACGGCCACGTGCTGGCCGAATGCCGCGACGACGCTTATCCGTCCTACCTGGGGCAGCGCTTTCCGGCGTCGGACATTCCGCGCCAGGCGCGCGAGCTGTACATGCTTAACCGCATACGCCTGATCCAGGATGCCAACTACACGCCGGCGCGCCTGGTCCCACCCGTCAATCCGGTCACCGGGGCCGCCAACGACCTCTCGTTCGCGGCCTTGCGCAGCGTCTCGCCGATCCACCTGCAGTACATGCGCAACATGGGCACCTTGGCCTCGATGTCGGTGTCGCTGATGGTCAAGGGCCGGCTGTGGGGGCTCATTTCCTGCCACCACGCGACGCCCTGCGCGGTCGCTTTCGACAAGCGCACCGCCTGCGAGCAGCTGGGCCAGATCCTGGCCATGTGCGTCGAGTCGCGCGAGGACGCCAACGAGCTGCAGTTCCGCCTCGACGTGCGCCGCATCATGGTGTCGATGCTGGCCGGGCTGACCCAGAGTGCCGACTTCATCGATAACCTCTCCAGCGTGTTCCCGGCCCTGCTGCAGTTCGCGCGCGCCGGCGGTGCCGCCATCCTGTTCGACGACCGCCTGCTGACCTACGGCGATACCCCCGGCGAAGAGGCGATTCGCGACCTGGTCGGCTGGCTCGACCTGCACTGCCACGGCGACGTGTTCCACACCGACCGCCTGGCGGCGCTGTACCCGCCGGCGGCGGCCATGTGCGGCAACGCGGCGGGCCTGCTGGCCATGCCGCTCTCGCGCATCCACAAGCATTACCTGCTCTGGTTCCGGCCCGAAGTGGTGCGCACCGTCGAATGGGCCGGCAACCCGCACCAGAAAGACGGGGATGGGGAGCGCGCCGCGCCCATGGCGCAGCTCTCGCCGCGCACCAGCTTCGCCACCTGGCGCGAAACCATCACCGGCACCAGCGCGCCATGGCACGGCGGCGAGATCGAACTGGCCATCGAGTTTCGCACGGCGCTGCTGGGCATCGCGCTCGAGCGCGCCGAGCAGATGGCCGAACTGGCCGAAGAACTGGGCCGCGCCAACAAGGAACTCGAAGCGTTTTCGTATTCGGTATCGCACGACCTGCGCGCGCCGCTGCGCCACATCGTCGGCTTTTCCGACCTGCTGCTGGAACCTGCCACCAGCGAGAACCTGGAAAAGCGCCAGCGCTTCCTGCGCAACATCAAGGATTCGGCGCGCCTGGCCGGCAAGCTGGTCGACGACCTGCTCAGTTTTTCGCAGATGGGCCGTGCCGCGCTGCGTCCGACCCTGGTCCAGATGGGCGAGCTGGTACGCTCCTGCATCGACAAGCTCACGCTCGACGTCGGCCAGCGCCAGGTCGAATGGGACATCGGCCCGCTGCCGGCGCTGCGCGCCGATCCCACCTTCGTGCAGCTGGCGCTGTACAACCTGCTGTCGAACGCGCTCAAGTTCACCAGCCAGAAAGAGCGCGCCGTCATCACCATCCGCGCCAGCGACGAGGGCGCCGAATGGGTGCTGTCGATCGCCGACAATGGCGCCGGTTTCAACATGGACTACGTGCACAAGCTGTTCGGCGTGTTCCAGCGTTTGCACCGCATGGAAGACTTCCAGGGCACCGGCATCGGCCTGGCCAATGTGCGCCGCATCATCGAGCGCCACGGCGGGCGGGTCTGGGCCAGCGGCGTGCAGGGCGAAGGCGCCACGTTTTACTTCAGCATCCCCAAAGAACTCCATATTTAAGGTACGTAACACATGTTAAAGCCCATCCTTCTGGTCGAAGATAATCCGCACGACCTGGAACTGACGCTGATCGCGCTCGAAAAGAGCCAGCTGGCCAATGAAGTCATCATCGCGCGCGACGGCGCCGAGGCGCTCGACTACCTTTTCTGCCGCGGCGAGCACGCCGCGCGCCAGGTCGGCAATCCAACCGTGGTGCTGCTCGACCTGAAGCTGCCGAAAATCGATGGCCTTGAAGTGCTCAAGGAAATCCGCAGCACGCCCAACCTGAAGAGCATTCCGGTGGTGATGCTCACCTCGTCGAAGGAAGAACAGGACCTGCTGCGCAGTTACGAGCTGGGGGTCAATGCGTATGTGGTCAAGCCGGTCGACTTCGAGGAATTCGTGCGGGCGATTGCCGACCTGGGGATTTTCTGGGCGGTGCTCAACGAGCCGCCGCCGGGATCGCACCGCTACGTCAAGCCGCAATAGGCCACGCCCGGCGAGGCAGCCGCGTTCAGTGCGAGGTGGCGGCGGCCGGCTTGCCGCGCCTGAGCAGATGGCGGATGCGCGCGCTGAGCACATCGGCGTTATACGGTTTTTGCAGCAGGTTGACCTTGGCATCGAGCTTGCCCTCGTGCGCCAGCACCCCTTCGGCATAGCCCGACGTAAACAGCAGCTGCGCCGACGGCAGCTTGGTGCGCACCACTTCGCTCAATTCCAGGCTGCTCAGTTTCCCCGGCATGATCACATCCGAAAACACCAGGTCGATCCTGGCGCCCGAGTCGATCAGTTCCACGGCATGCGCCGCGTCTTCGGCCTCGAACACCTGGTAGCCCAGCGCGGACAGCAGTTCGACCGTGCTGGTGCGCACATCCTCTTCATCTTCCACCACCAGGATCGTTTCCAGGCCGCCGAACAGGGGCGTTTGCACGTGGTCCTCGGCGTCTTCCGGTTCGCTGGCGCTGCGCTGCAGGAAAATCTTGACGCTGGTGCCGGCGCCCGGTTCGCTCGTCAACTGGATTTCGCCGCCCGACTGCTTGACGAAGCCGTACGCCATCGACAGCCCGAGCCCGGTGCCCTGCCCGGTCGGCTTGGTGGTGAAGAAGGGTTCGAAGGCGCGCTGCAACACCGCTTGCGGCATGCCGCAGCCGGTATCGGCCACTTCGACCATCACGTAGTCGCCGCTGGCCAGTTCCGACAGCATGGGCGAGCCGACCGGCACATTGGCCGCGCGGATGGTGAGCGTGCCGCCGTCGGCCATGGCGTCGCGCGCGTTGATGGCCAGGTTCAGGATCACGTTGTTCAACTGGCTCGGATCGACCGTGGTGCTCCACAGCTGCTCTTCGATGTCGGTAACGATGACGGCGCGCGGACCGAGCACGCGGCGCATCATTTCATCCATGTCGCGCAGGACCGCGCCCGGATTGACCACCACCGCCTGCAGCGGCTGGCGCCGGGCGAAGGCGAGCAGGTGGGCCGACAGCCTGGCGCCGCGTTCGACCCCGGCCAGGGCGATATCGATGCGGGTGCGCGCGCTGTCGCTCACGCCGCCGAGCAGCTTGAGCAGCTGCAGGTTGCCGCCGATGATCTGCAAAACGTTATTGAAGTCGTGCGCCACGCCGCCGGTCAGCTGGCCGATCGCTTCCATTTTCTGGGCCTGGTGCAGGGCCGACTGGCTCGCCGCCAGTTCTTCCTGGCTGCGCCGCAGCGACACGAACGCTTCGTCGCGCTGCTTGCGCGCGATGTAGGCGCCGCTGTGATAGCGCACGCGCGCGGCCAGTTCGCGTCCGTCGGGCCACTTGACCAGGTAATCGTTGGCGCCCGAGGCAAAGGCGCGGGCCTTGATCTCGGCGTCTTCTTCGGACGACAGCAAAATGACCGGCACATGCTCGGTGTCGCGATGCTGGCGCAGCAGGCGGATGACATCGAACCCGTCGGCCCCCGGCATGCGCAAGTCGACCAGCACCACCGTGGCATCGACCTCGATGGCCAGCTCGACGACTCGCTCGGACTGCGATGCATAACGCAGGGCCACGTCGGGACAACCCTCGAGGCAATGCGCGATGAAGTCCTCGGCGAAGGGCTCATCGTCGATCAGCAGTACCGAACAGGGATAGGATTTGTCGTCGATCATATGTATTGCTATAACATAAATTCAATTATATTTTACATGAGGACAAGCTGTTTTCAATGCAACAAAACCAACCGTGCGCAGGGGCGGTCAGTCCAGCCGGACCAGCAAAGGCTGGTGGTCCGGGCCCAGGTCGTCCATCGCCACGGCTACCGCCGCCAAGCGCGGGGCCAGGTCTTCGCTGACGAAGACGAAGTCGCAGGTGAACGGATCGGCCGGGCGCCCGGGATGGTCGTGCAGGCAGACCGTGGGCGCGTGCGCCCGAGCCGGATGACGCAGGCGCCAGGCATCGGCCCAGGCGGGCGTGCCATCGTCAAACGGTGCTTGCAAGCAATGATATTCCCAGGAGCCGGGCAGGAAATTGCAGTCGCCAGCGAGAATCGCAGCGCCGGCGCGCGGGGTGGCGCAAAACGGTCCGGCGGCGGCGCCGGCCCTGGGACGGGCGGCGTGCGCGGCCGCCTCGCGCTGCAGGTCGCGCAGGCGCTGCACCTGGGCGCTGCGCTGCAGGCGTGAAAAATACTCCAGATGGGTGGTGATGACGCGCACCGGGCCGAGCGGCGTATCGAGCGTCGCTTCGAGCGCGATGCGCTGCATGCTCATCACATCCGGGTCGGGCGGCCATGGCAAGGCGTGGCGAATCACTTGCAATACCGGGTAGCGCGACAGGATCATATTGCCGAACAGGCGGCGCGCGCCGCCCTCCCCCGCCGTGTCGCAGGCCAGCCCGGCCACCGGCACATGCGCGGGAAAATGCTCGGCCAGCAGCGCAAACTGGTTGGCGCCATCGCAGCCGGGCATGTCGGTGTAGCCGGACGATACTTCCTGCAAGCAAATCACGTCGGCATCGGCCACGGCGCGCAGGCTTGCGGCCGTGTGCGCGATGCTGCAGTCGCCGCCGGGCGTCCGGCCGCGCTGGATATTCCATGTAATCAGGTTCATGCCGCTTCGCCTCCACACTGTGATCAAGTGTTCAGGCTAGCCCGCTCATGCCGCGCGGGGATGATGCAAGTCAGGCGGGCGCCAGTTGCCGCTCCGGCCACGTCATGCGGGCCGCCAGGCAACAGATGAAGCGCGCATCGTCGGCATGGAACAGGGCGGGGTCGACCCGGTCCTGGGTGCCGATAAAGAACAGCCAGCCTTTGATCTGGCTGTCGCGCCGCGCATGTTCCACCGCTTCGGTGCGCGCCGCCTCGATTTCGTGCAGCAAGGTGCGGCGGCGCGTATCGGACCAGCCCGACCAGTCGACCCGCAGCCGGCACAGGCTCAGGTAGCACCGCGTGGCGCTGTCCCATTGGCCGGCGCTCAGGGTCAGTTCGCAGTAGGTGTCGCTGATGACCGGTTCCGCCTTCCAGCGGATCGGCGCATGGAACAGGTGGCGCGGATTCTTGAAGTAGGCCGGCTTTTTGTTGGGAATGAGCCAGAACAGCTGGGCGTAGGTGCTGCCCCAGACCCCGGGGATCTCGAGCGGCAGGTAGGCGCGGTCGTTGGGGAAGTTGATGTAGGTGCGGCACAGCGGACGGATGGTCTTGACGGTGTGGCCGTGGTACTGGCGCCTGGCGGCGGCGCGGGCGGCGGCATGGACGGCGGCCAGCGTGGCCGAAGCGAACGCCGGGGCGGCCCGGCCGGCGGGGCTGGCCGGATGCCCGTCGCTCAGGCTCAGCTTGCTGGGGAATGGCATCGGAAAGCCGTCGCTGCCGCCGACCCGCTCTTGCCGGGCGCGGCCAACGATCGTGGTTTCGCCATCGACGTCGCAACCCTGCGCGTGATGATTGCCTTTACCGAGCGTGAAATACGGGCGGCGCTTGTTCACCGCCGGGTCGTACGATGCCGGAAATACCCTGGTGGCGCAGCCGCGGCAGACATAGGCGTCTTTATCGACCACGTCCATATTCCATAATTCTTCCGCCTCGACCAGCTCTCCAGTATGGAGATTGCGCGCCACATCCATCTTCAGCTCCCGCAACAGATTGAAGGCAGATTATGCGCGGGGTATTTGGACAAGGTTTGAGGCCGGCTAATACGGAAGAAGTCCGTGCGAAAACGCGACGCCAATGCAAAAGGGCCTGCAATTGCTTGCAGGCCCTTTCAAATTCTGGCTCCCCGACCTGGACTCGAACCAGGGACCTGCGGATTAACAGTCCGTCGCTCTACCAACTGAGCTATCAGGGAAAAGAGGCCGTATTATATAGGCCCCGGGCGAATTTTAGAAGTAGAAATTACCGAAAATGCCAACGTGGTCGCCTTTGACCTTGTCGTTGTAGATGACGCCACGGTACATGTAGCTCATTCTGTCCTTGTATTCTTCTTTCACGAAGCGCAGTTTGACGCCCACATTCTGGCTGAAGAAGTACTCGCCTTCGACCACGGCGCCGACGGCGTTATCGAAATCGGTGTCGATGCCGGAGCCGTAGCCGCTACCGCTCAGCTTAGGGCCGGCAACATAACGTACGCCGCCGCCGACGCGGAATTTTTCAGTCGGATGGAAGTACCCCAGCACTTCGATTGGGTAACGGCGGAAGTTGACGTTGCCATTCTTCGCATCGGCCTGGTCGAAGTGGAAACCCACAGTGCCCTGGAAAGAGAACTGTTGATTGATGCGATAGTCGACGCCGCCGACGAAGGCAACCATGCCGCCGGCGCGCACGTCGATCGAACCGCCGTTGGTGTATTTGGCCGTGGCCAGCTTATCGCCACCGAAGGTCAGGCCGGTGCCTACAACGAAACGCAATTGTTGGCCCGATTCTGGAGCGTTTTCTGCCTGGGCCGAGCTCAGGGATGCGATCGCAAGAGCGATCACGAGTGCAATTTTTTTCATGGTGTTTTTAGGTGTAAGGTTCGGATAACGCGCGGGAGTGCTGCGTATTTACCAGGCAGCATGATACGTGTCTGGATTGCAATTAGGCAAGGAAAGATACCGCTTGGCGTTGTTTATAAGTAACAAACAGTGCGAATCCGAACAACTTACAAAAAAGGCCACGTTGTTCAACGTGGCCTTCTGCAATTCTGGCTCCCCGACCTGGACTCGAACCAGGGACCTGCGGATTAACAGTCCGTCGCTCTACCAACTGAGCTATCAGGGAAAAGAGGCCGCATTATATCGGGCAAACAAGGGACTGTCCAGTTCCCGCATTCGACTGGCGTTTCTGCGGCGGTACGTCAGGTTCGATGAGAATATGCTCAAGGCTGGCGGTAAGCTGCGATCGCGCCCTGTGACCCTGCGCTCGCCAACGTTATCAGAATGAACCTGATTCTTGCTTTTAAACCCTTCCTCCGTACATACTGACGGATGCCCCAACTGTCCCCCGCCTTTTCCGCCGACCACGGGGAACGCGGCAGCGCTGTCGGAACATAACCAGATCCTGTTCGGACTGGCGCTGTGCCTGCCGCTGATCGGGCACTTCTTCGGCTTTAAAGTCATGTACGACTATTATGGGCGCCCGGGCTTTTTCTGGCGGCTGCTGCTCAATATCGCGCTGACCGGCATGCTGACCGTCGGCGGCTTTGCCATCGCAATGGAATGGACCGAACTGAGCCCGGCCGCGCTAGCAACGCGCGTACCACGTTTCCAAACGAGGGGATCATCGAACCCACCGTGTATGACAAGTAAAATTTCACAAGAGCAACGTCTGACGGCGGCGAGATCCCTGTAGAAGTTCCCATTGAAAGGACCGGCTGATGGCTCATGCCGAAACCAAAGTGCTCACCGCGCACGTTCCACTATCGTTGGCGGACAAGGTCGACGAGCTGGCTGCCCGGCTTGAGCGTTCGCAGGGATGGGTTATCAAGCAGGCGCTGAGTGATTGGGTCGATCAGGAAGAGGCGCGCAGCCGGCAGACGCGCGAGGCGATGGCTGACGTGGATGCGGGACGCGTCCATAATCACCAAACCATCCAGGACTGGGCCGACAGCCTCGATACCAATAGTCCGCTTCCTGTGCCCGTGGTGCCCTGATGCAAGTGCAATGGACCAGCAAGGCGCTCGCTGATCTGGTCCGGCTTCATGAATTCCTTGCGGTCCTGAATAAGCCGGCGCCGGCGCGCATGGTGAAGTCGCTTCTGGCAGCCCCGGCAAGGTTGCTGGCGAATCCACGCATCGGCGTAAAACTCGATGAGTTTGAACCGCGGGAGGTCCGGCCAATCCTGGTGGGTCACTATGAGATGCGCTATGAAATCGCCGGATCTGCGCTGTATATCTTGCGCGTGTGACACACGCGCGAGAAACGCTGAGCTCGGAAAGGAGCAGGTGTCCGCACCATCGGCGGGCGCGCTGGATCACTGGCAAACACGATCACCAACGAAACAAGCCACGCGTTGACGTGGTTTTTCGTTGAGGCAGCGCTTCTCACATCACCCGGCCCGCCTGGAACAGCAGCCGCGTGCGCCACACCGGTTCGATCAAACATGGCGGCGAACGATCGCCGCCATCTACGATCCAGTTCAGCAGCGAGATGCGTATGCGTATCGCATCACAATCATGCCTGTTGTACCAGACAGACAGCAACCGCGTTTTCGTTAATAAACTACGCGTATGGCGACGGAAGTTCCGCATACTGGGTTCAATGATCGTGCTCATACAGCATGCCCCCACCTGAACCGGAGCAGACAATGAACCGCACCCATCGCCTTGTATGGAATCGCCACCGCAACTGCTTCATGGTCGCGGCGGAAACGGTCAACGGCGGGGGCGGCCGCGCCGGCAGCCAGCGCGGTGTCCTGCTGGCCAGCGTACTGGCTGGCGTGCTGCTGGGCGGCAGCGTGCAGGCGGCCGACCCGCCCGCCCCCGCCCAGTTGCCCACCGGCGCGCTGGTGACGGCCGGCACGGCCCAGGTCGGCCAGAACGGTACGGCCATGACGGTCACCCAGACCAGCGCCAAGACCGCCATCGAATGGCGCAATTTCTCCATCGGCAAGGACGCGACGGTCACCTTCGTGCAGCCCAACGCCGCTTCCATCGCCCTGAACCGGGTCACCGGCCACGAAGGTTCGGTGATCGACGGCGCGCTCAAGGCCAACGGCCAGGTGTTCCTGCTCAACCCCAACGGCGTCCTGTTCGGCAAGGGCGCGCGGATCGATACCGGCGGCCTGGTGGCCAGCACGCTCGGCTTGGGCGATGCGGATTTTTTGGCTGGCAGGACCAGCTTCAGCGGCCAGGGTGGCGTGGTGCGCAATGCCGGCGCCATCAACGCGGCCGAGGGCGGCTACGTGGCCCTGCTCGGCGCGCAAGTGCATAACGAGGGCGTGATCGGCGCCCGCCTGGGCACGGTGGCGCTGGCCGCCGGCGACAGGATCAGCCTCAAGTTCAGCGAGCAGGCGCTGGCCGGGGTGGTCGTCGACCAGGCCGCGCTGGCGGCGCTGGTGAGCAACGGCAACGCCATCCGGGCCGACGGCGGGCTGGTGATCCTGTCCGCCAAAAGCGCCGAGGGCTTGCTCAACACCGTGGTCAACAACAGCGGCGAAGTGCGTGCGCGCACCATTGCCGAGCGTGGCGGGAAGATCTTCCTGCTCGGCGAGGGCGGCGCGGTCGAGGTCGGCGGCCGGCTGGATGCCAGCGCGCCCGAGGGCGGCAATGGCGGCTTCATCGAGACCTCGGGGCCGCGCCTGAACGTCGCGGCCGGCACCGCGGTCGGCACCCGCGCCGCCGGCGGCAGCAACGGCACCTGGCTGATCGATCCGACCGACTTTGCCATCGATGCCGGCGCCGCCAGCCAGAGCGCCAGCGGGATCGGCGCCGCCACCCTGGAGGCGGCGCTGGCAGCCGGCAACGTGACGATCCAGACCCAGGCCGCCGGCACCGACGCCGGCGACATCCATCTCAACGCGCCGCTGGCCTGGAACGCCAACAAGCTGACCCTGGAAGCGCACGGCAACATCAATGTCAATGCCGTGCTCGGCGCGACCGGCAGCTCGACCCTGGACCTGAAGACCGGCTACAACTTCAATCCCGGCACCCCCGCCTTCAATCCCGGCAAAAATGTACTGGTAGGAATCGATGGCGCCGGCGTGTTCAAGGGCAGCATCGATATCGACCGCGCCGGCACCGGCATCCTGGCGATCAACAACCTCGGCTACACCCTGATCAACGCACTCGGCGCCCCCAGCAGCACCACCAGTGCCGATCTGCAAGGTATCAACGGCAACGGCAGCGGGCGCTACGCCCTGGCCGCACCGATCGACGCCAGTACCACCAGCGCCTGGAACAGCGGCGCCGGTTTCGGGCCGCTGGCGTTCTCCGGCACCTTCGACGGCCTGGGCCACACCGTCAGCGGCCTGCATATCAACCAGCCGGCCGGCAGTTATGTCGGCCTGTTCGGCACCAACAACGGCACCGTGCGCAATGTCGCGCTGGCCAATGCCAATATTACCGCCAACCAGGGCGTGGGCGCGCTGATCGGGTTGAACATGGGCAGCGTGTACAACAGCTACGCCTCGGCCACCGTGAACGGACCGGGCGGCTATGTCGGCGGCCTGATCGGGGCGATCTTCGATGGCACGATCAACAACCTGCACGTGTCCGGCAGCGTGACGTCGGCGGGCAACAATGTGGGCGGCCTGACCGGCTACCTGGCCTACCAGATCAACCTGTCGAACAGCTCCGCCAGCAACAGCGTCACCAATTCCAGCGGCGTCTGGACCGGCGGCCTGGTCGGACAGAACGATTATGGGCGCATCATCGACAGCCATGCCAGCGGCACCGTGATCGGCAAGGGCGACGTCGGTGGCCTGGCCGGCAATAACAATAGCGGCGTGGTCAGCGGCAGCTACGCCACCGGCAGCGTGACCGGCACCACCAATGTGGGCGGGCTGGTCGGCAACAATAATAACGGCAAGGTCACGCGCAGCCATGCCAGCGGCGCCGTCGACGGCACCAGCACGGTCGGCGGCTTGATCGGCCTGAGCAGCGCGAGCGGCGGCGTCCCCACGCCGGACAATGAGATCAATACCAGCTACGCCGCCGGGCCGGCCAGCGCCACCGGCGATAATGTCGGCGGACTGATCGGCAGGAACTTCGGCAACCACGTGCTCAACGCCTACGCCAGGGGCGCGGTCAACACCAACGGCAATTATGTCGGCGGCCTGATCGGCAACAACCTGGGTACCGCCGACAAGACTTACTCGACCGGGGCGGTCACCAGCGGCGGGGTCGGGGTCGGCGGCCTGATGGGGGTGAGCATCGGCGGCGTCTCCAACAGTTTCTGGGACACCCAGACCAGCGGGCAAAACTCCAGCGGCGACGGCACCGGCCGCACCAGCGCGCAAATGAAGGACAGCACCACCTTCACCGGCAGCAGCTGGGACTTTACCTTCCACAGCGGGGTATGGGGACGCAAGGATACGCTCAACAACGGCTATCCGGTGCTGCGCACCTTCGGCTATGTCGATGCGATCCTGATCACCCTGACCGACCCGGCCCTGAGCAAGACCTATGGCGCGGCCAATACGGCGCTGGGCGCGGGCGCCTGGAGCGTGAGCGGCTGCGACGACAACCTCGCCTGCATCGGCGCGCTGAACTGGGGCGCGGCCGTGGGCCCGAGCAGCGCGGTCGGCAGTTACAGCTATACCGACGCCAACACGCTGGTGCCGACCCTGGGCGCCGGCTACGGCAAGCTGAGCGACTACGACATCACCATCGCGCCGGGTGCGCTGGCGGTCATCCCGGCCATGCTCAGCGTGAGCGGCGCCAGCGCTGCCGGCAAGGTGTACGACCAGACGACAGCGGCCACCGTCAATCCGGGCACCCTGGTCGGGCTGGTCAACGGCGAAACCTTGGCGCTCTCCGCCAGCGGCGTTTTCGACAGCCCCAACGCCGGCCCGCGGTCCGTCCAGGCCACGCTGGTACTCGGCACCGGCAGCGGACCGAACGCCGGACAGCTCAGCAATTACCAGTTTATTACGCCAACCGCGCTGAACCTGGCGGCGACCATCAGCCCGCGCCCGGTGAGCATCAGCAGCGCCGGTTCCCGGCCCTACGATGGCAGCGCCAGCGTGGACGCCAGCTTGCTCCAGGTCGGCAATGTGCTGAGCGGCGACAGCGTGACCCTGAGCGGCAGCGGCGTGCTGGCCTCGGCCAATGCCGGCAGCCAGCCGCTGGTCGGTTTTTCCGGCCTGGCCCTGAGTAACAGCAACTATGCGCTGACGGGAGCCACGCCCTCCGGCACAGTCCTGATCACCCCGCGGCCGGTCAGCGTGCATGCCATCGAAGGCGCCACCCGTCCGTACGACGGTACGGCCACGGCCGGACCGGGCCTGCTGGCGCTCAGCGGGGTGCTCGGCGATGACAGCGCCGCCCTGAGCGGCGCCGCGCAGCTGGCGGGCAAGGACGCGGGCGAGCGCGCCGTTACCGGCTTGGGCACGCTCAGCCTGGCCAACCTGAACTACAGCCTCGACGGTGCCATCCCGGCCGGCAGCGTGCGCGTGACGGCCCTGCCGGTGGCCCTGAGCGTGCGCCCGCAGGCGAGCCGCCCCTACGACGGCAGCGTGCTGGCCGACGCCAGCCTGCTACAGATGAGCAACGCCCTGCCCGGCGAACAGCTCAGCCTGAGCGGAAAGGCGATCCTGGCGGGCAAGGACGCCGGCAGCCAGGCCGTGACCGGACTGGGCGATCTGTCGGTACAAAACAGTAACTACATCCTGAGCGGCGCGCTCCCGAGCGGCACTGTGCGGGTGATCCCGCTGGCGCTACAGGTGGCGCCGCTGCCGGGAGCGAGCAAGCGCTACGACGGCAACGCCAGCGCGCCCGCCAGCCTGATGACGGTGAACGGCCTGCTGGCCGGCGAATCGGCCATCCTCGGCGGCAGCGCGCGCCTGGCCGGCAAGGATGTCGGCAACCAGGCCATTCTCGACTGGTCCGGCCTGACGCTCAACAATGGCAACTACCGGGTCGCGTCGACCAGCGGCGGCAGCGTGGCGATCACGGCCCGTCCGCTCAGCCTGGAGTTGGCCGCCAACGCCAGCCGCGTCTACGACGGCAGCAGCGCGCTCGACCCCGCCCTGTTGCGCCTGAACGGCGCGCTGGACGGCGAGCAAGTCAGCCTGCGCGGCCAGCTCAGCCTGGCCGGCAAGGATGTCGGCCAGCACGCCGTGGCCGGGCTGGCCGGACTGGCGCTCGACAATCCCAACTACGTGCTGGCCGGCGTTCCGGGCGGCACGGTCGGCATCACCGCGCGCACGCTGGAGGTGAGCCCGGTCGCTGGCGCCAGCCGGGTCTACGACGGCAGCACCGTGCTGGCGCCGAACCTGCTGCAACTGCAAGGCGTGCTGGCCGGCGACACGGCCGGCCTGGGCGGCAGCGCCCAGCTGGCCGGCAAGGATGCCGGCACCCAGGCGGTAGCCAGCCTGGCCGGCCTGACCCTCAGCAACAGCAACTACACCCTGGCCGGCAGCGCGCCGCGCGGCAGCGTGGCCGTCAGCGCGCGGCCGCTTGCCATCATTGCGCCGGACGGCACCCGCCGCCTGTTCGACGGCAGCGCGCGCGCCAGCGCCGACCTGCTGCGCCTGGATGGCGTGCTGGCCGGCGACAGCGTGGCCCTGGGCGGCAGCGCCGGCTTGTCGGGCGTCGTCGGGCGCACCACCATCACCGGCCTGGATGGCCTGACCCTGTCGAACGGCAACTACACCCTGTCCGGCGCCAGCACCGGCGGCACGGTCCAGATCAGCCAGATCGACAATATTGCCGATGCCCAGCGCGTGACGGTGCCGGACCGGGCCAGCGTGCTGACACAATCCAATTTCCTGCGCGCCCTCGACAGCGCCCGCAGCGCACCGCTGCTGGCCGACGCCGGCGCCAGCCTGCCCCAGCTGGGCGTACGCTTCGGCAACGGGGTGCCCCTGGTCGTCCAGTCCAGCCCGGAAGAAGGCGAAGCCAGCGACACCCTGACCCTGGAGCAGGCGCGCCGCCTGCTGCGCAGCGGCAGCGGCAGTGGCAAGGCCGGCCAGGTACGGGTGCCGGTCAGCCGCAACGGCCTGGCCGAGATCGTCGACGGCGGGGTTCGCCTGCCGCCCGGCGTGGACCAGCTGCTGTTCGTCGTGAAAGCGCCCTGATGCGCTGCCGGCCCGCCCCCACCCGCGTGCGCGCCAGCGCGCCCCCCCGTCACCGCGAAGGATCTTTTTCCTTGAATACACTGCCACCGTCCACCCTCTCGCTGGCCCTCGGCCTGCTCCTCGGCGCCGCCGCCGTCCACGCACAGGCCCAGCAGCCGCCGACCATCGGCGACGCCGTGCGCCAGGCGCAGCCGCTGCCGCCACCGCTGGCGCGGCCAGCCCCACCCCTGCCCGTCCCCGGCGGCGCCCCATCGGCCGCCCTGCAAGCCTTGCCGGGGGGCGGCCCCGCCGTTGTGGTGCGCCAGTTCGCGCTGGAAGGCAACCGCGTGATCGGCAGCGCCACCCTGCTGGCCCTGCTGCAGCCGGAGCAGGGCAAGACCCTGACCCTGGCCCAGCTCGACGAACTGGCCACCCGCATCACCCGCCACTACCGCACCCATGGCTACTTCGTGGCGCGCGCCTACATTCCTGCGCAGGAACTGAGCGGCGGCACCCTGACCATCCGCGTGGTCGAAGGCAACTACGGCCGCTTCATCCTCAACAACCGCTCGCGCGTCAACGACGCCGTGGTCCAGGGCTTGCTGGACGACATCAAGGGACGCGACATCGTCTCCCTTGACACCCTCGAACGCGCCATGCTGATCATCAACGACACCCCCGGCGCGCGCGTGGTCCAGGCCGATGTGATGCCGGGCGAACAGGTCGGCACCTCCGATTTCGCCATCGCCACCGAAGCCACGCCGGCCGTGGCCGGCTACGTCCTGCTGGACAACCACGGCTCGGTCTACACCGGCAAGCAGCGCCTGAGCTTCAACGCCGAGTGGCGCTCGCCGAGCGGACGCGGCGACCGCCTGGCCGCCAGCGGCATGGTCACCCGCCGCGGCGGCTTGCTCAACGGCCAGCTCGGCTACTCGATGCTGGCCGCCAGCGACGGCACCCGCGCCGAACTGGCGTTCAGCCGCACCACCTACGAGCTGGGCGACGTTTATCAGGCACTGGACGCCACCGGCACCGCCAGCGGCGTCGAGCTCAGCCTGAACAAGCCGCTCAAGCGCACCCGCAAGGACAGCATCGATGCCGGCCTGAGCCTGGCCTACAAGGATTTGAAGGACGAGATCGGCTCGGTCGGGACGTCGGTCGGCAAGCGCCTGGCCAGCCTCACGGCCAGCGTGGCGCGCCGCGGCGAAGGGATGCTGCTCGGCGTGAACGGGCAAAGCCAATGCAGCGCCAGCCTGACCATCGGCAAGCTGGACTTCAAGGATGCGCTGGCCGAGGCGCTCGACGCCGCCGGCGACGCGACCCAGGGCAGTTACGCCAAGCTGAATCTGGCGGCGCTGCGCACCAGCGTGCTGCCGGCCCATTTCACGCTCAGTACCGGCATCAAGGCCCAGGCCGCGCTGGGCAATCAGAAACTGGACGGGGTTGAACGCATGAGCGTGGCGGGCGGCGGCGCGGTGGCGGCCTATCCGACTGGCGAACTGAGCGGCGACCATGCGGTGCTGCTGCGGGCCGAACTGGCGCGCGCCCTGCCGGCGCAAGTGAGCGCCAGCGTGTTCGCCGATTACGGCTGGGCCAAGTCGGTCAACGCGGCGGCCGGGATCGACGCCACGCGCAGCCTGGGCGACGTGGGCCTGGGCCTGAGCACGCTGCGCGGCGGCCTGCTGCTCAAGCTGCAGCTGGCCCACCGCATCAGCGGCGGCAGCGCCCTGAGCGAACCGGTGTCGCGCACGCGGCTGCTGTTCCAGGCGGGCTGGGTGATGTGACAAACGCGGCACCAACGAAAAAAGCCACGCAAACGCGTGGCTTTTTTTCTCAATTCTGGCTCCCCGACCTGGACTCGAACCAGGGACCTGCGGATTAACAGTCCGTCGCTCTACCAACTGAGCTATCAGGGAATAAAAGAAACATTATATGCTGTAATGATCAGACCATCAAGTTGTTGGCAGTAATCGCTGCAGCACCATGCTCTTCTTCGACTTCATCTTTCGATCAATTCGAAGAAGCAAGATATTAAAGGACTTTGGCGATGGCGTCAATCACGCGGTCGATATTTTTCGAATTCAGGGCCGCCACGCAGATGCGGCCGGTGTCGACGGCGTAGATCGAATGTTCAAGGCGCAGGCGCTCGACCTGCTGCCTGGTCAGGCCCGAATACGAAAACATGCCGACCTGCTCGCGCACGAATTCGAAATCGTGCGCCGGCGCTTTTTCCTTGAGCTTTTGCACGAAGGTGTTGCGCATTTCCTTGATGCGCACGCGCATGCCTGCCAGTTCCTCTTCCCACAGTTGGCGCAGTTCCGGGGTGGTCAGCGCGGTGGCGACCACCTTGCCGCCATGGACCGGCGGGTTCGAGTAGTTGGTGCGCACCACGCGCTTGAGCTGCGACAGCAGGCGCGCCGCTTCTTCCGCGCTGGCGCCGACCACGGACAGGGCACCGACGCGCTCGCCGTACAGCGAGAACGACTTCGAGAACGAATTCGAGATCAACAGCGGACCACCGGCGGCGGCAAACTTGGCCACCACCGCGCCGTCTTCGGCGATGCCCGAGCCGAAGCCCTGGTACGCCATGTCGAGGAATGGAACCAGGCCGCCGGCGCCGATGGCGGCAATCACCTCATCCCACTGGGCGGGCGTGATGTCGGCGCCGGTCGGATTGTGGCAGCAGGCGTGCAGCAGCACGATGGCGCCCTTCGGCATGGCTTTCAGGTCGGCCAGCATGCCGCCGAAATCGACGCCGCGCGTGGCCGCGTCGTAGTAGCGGTAAGTGTGGACGGTGAAACCGGCGCTCTCGAACAGGGCGCGGTGGTTTTCCCAGCTCGGATCGCTGATATACACATCTGAACCCGGAGCGAAGCGCTGCAGGAAGTCGGCGCCGATTTTCAGCGCGCCGGTGCCGCCGATGGCTTGCACGGTGACCGCGCGCTTCTCTTGAATAATCGCGCTGCCGGCACCAAATACCAGCTCTTGCACAGCGGCGTCGTACGCAGCCAGGCCTTCGATCGGAAGGTAGGTGCGCGGCGCCAGTTGCTCCATCAGCAGCTCCTCGGCTTTGCGTACGCACGCGAGCAGCGGCACTTTGCCATTGTCGTCATAATAGACACCCACGCCCAGATTGATTTTGGCGGGATTGGTGTCCGCATTGAACGCCTCGGTGATGCCCAGGATCGGGTCACGCGGGGCCATGTCGATGGCGCTGAAGATGGTGGCGGAAGCTGTTGAAGTCATCGTGGTAAACTTGAGTGTCGGCTGGGTTGTATAGACAGCGACCCATATACTGATTGGGTGTTTCCTGGGCCGCAAGCGGGACACCATTCTAACAAAGGTCTGATCGTATGGCTGAATTATCCGTTGCACACGACCCGTCGCCGACCGTCGTCACCTTCCCCGATTCCCCGTTCAAGCTGCACCAGCCATTCGAACCGGCCGGCGACCAGCCGAGCGCGATCGCAGGGCTGATCGAAGGCATCAACGACGGGCTCTCGTTCCAGACCCTGCTCGGCGTGACCGGCTCGGGTAAAACCTACACCATGGCCAATGTGATCGCGCGCGCCGGCCGTCCGGCGATCGTGTTCGCGCCGAACAAGACCCTGGCCGCGCAGCTGTACTCGGAGTTCCGCGAATTCTTCCCGCAAAACGCGGTCGAATATTTTGTGAGCTACTACGATTACTACCAGCCGGAAGCCTACGTGCCGCAGCGCGACCTGTTCATCGAAAAGGACTCGTCGATCAACGAGCATATCGAGCAGATGCGCCTGTCGTGCACCAAGTCGCTCATGGAGCGGCGCGACGTGGTCATCGTGGCCACCGTTTCGGCCATTTACGGTATCGGTAATCCGAGCGAATACCACCAGATGATCCTGACCCTGCGCGCCAAGGACAAGGTCGCGCAGCGCGACGTCATCGCGCGCCTGATCCAGATGCAGTACACGCGCAACGAAATCGACTTCGGGCGCGGCACCTTCCGCGTGCGCGGCGACACCATCGACATCTTCCCCGCCGAGCATGCCGAACTGGCGATCCGGGTCGAGATGTTCGATGACGAAATCGAGTCGCTGCAGCTGTTCGACCCGCTCACCGGACGCATACGCCAGAAGATCCCGCGCTTTACCGTCTATCCGGGTTCGCACTACGTCACGCCGCGCTCCACGGTGCTGCGCGCGATCGAGTCGATCAAGCTCGAACTGCGCGAACGGCTCGAGTACTTCCGCCAGGAGAACAAGCTGATCGAAGAGCAGCGGCTCGAACAGCGTACCCGCTTCGACCTCGAAATGATGGCCGAAATCGGCTTCACCAAGGGCATCGAGAATTACTCGCGCCACCTGTCGGGCGCGATGCCGGGCGACCCGCCGCCGACCCTGGTCGACTACCTGCCGAAAGACGCGCTGATGTTCCTCGACGAGTCGCACGTGCTGGTCGGGCAGCTCAACGCCATGTACAACGGCGACCGTTCGCGCAAGACCAACCTGGTCGACTATGGTTTCCGCCTGCCGTCGGCGCTCGACAACCGCCCGCTCAAGTTCGAGGAATTCGAGGGCAAGCTGCGCCAGACGATTTTTGTGTCGGCCACGCCGGCCGACTACGAGAAAACGCATTCCGACAATGTGGTCGAACAGGTGGTGCGCCCGACCGGCCTGGTGGACCCGCTGGTGATCGTCAAGCCGGCGCTGTCGCAGGTCGACGACCTGATGTCCGAAATCCAGGACCGCGTCAAGAAGGATGAACGGGTGCTGGTGACCACGCTCACCAAGCGCATGTCGGAGCAGCTGACCGAGTACCTGAGCGACCATGGCATCAAGGTGCGCTACCTGCACAGCGATATCGAGACGGTGGAACGGGTCGAGATCCTGCGCGACCTGCGCCTGGGTACCTTCGATGTGCTGGTCGGGATCAACCTGCTGCGCGAGGGCCTCGATTTGCCGGAAGTGTCGCTGGTGGCGATCCTGGACGCCGACAAGGAAGGCTTCCTGCGTTCCGAGCGCAGCCTGATCCAGACCATCGGGCGCGCGGCGCGCAACCTGAACGGGGTGGCGATCCTGTACGCCGACCGGATTACCGATTCCATGGAAAAGGCGATCGGCGAGACCGAACGCCGGCGCGCCAAGCAGATCGCCTACAACATCGAGCATGGCATCACCGCGGTCGGCATCAAGAAGCAGATCAAGGAGCTGATCGACGGCGTCTACAGCCCGCAGCAGGCGCGCGACACCCTCGACGCGGCCAAGGAGACCGCCAAGGTCGAGTCGATGAGCGAGAAGCAGATCGGCAAGGAGATCAAGCGTCTCGAAAAGCTGATGGTCGACCACGCGAAAAATCTGGAGTTCGAGAAGGCCGCGCAGGTGCGCGACCAGCTGCATATCCTCAAGCAGCAGGCGTTTGGCGCGCCAGGCACCGACAACGTGGTGTCGATCCTGGGCAAGTAAAAAACAGGCCGGACGGCGGAGCCCCCCGGCACCGCCGCCCGCCTTGCCGCCGCCTCCTCCTTCGCGCAGGAGACGGCACCGCCCCGCCTGTGGATTCAAGGCGAGCGGCGAGCACAACACCTCACAGCGACTTGATGAACTCGCGGATGCCTGCGAGGAACATCTCGACGGCCATCGCGCTCAAAATCAGTCCCATCAGGCGTTCAAAGGCGGTCATCACTTGCGGGCCGAGTTTTTCCTGCAGGCGCTCGGCGCTCAGGAACACGGCCAGCCAGACCAGCGCCACGGCCACCAGCGCGCCCACGTGAACGACGACTTCGACGGTCGAATTCGACGAAAACAACAGCACGGTCGCCAGCGCCGACGGTCCGGCAATGGCCGGAATGGCCAGCGGCACGATGAACGGCTCTCCCCCCTTTTCGGTATCGCCGAACATGCCGCCCGGCTGGGGAAAGACCATGCGCATGGCGATCAGGAACAGGATCACGCTGCCGCCGATGCGCAGCGAGATTTCGGACAGCTGCATGGCCGCCAGCAGATGGCGCCCGAAGAACATGAACAGCAGCAGCACGATGAAGGCGATCAGGCACTCGCGCACCACGACTTTCCAGCGCCGCTCGGCCGGCACGTTGGCCATGGCGCTGACGAACAGCGGGACGTTGCCGAACGGGTCGGTGACCAGGATCAGCAGGATGAAGGTTTGAATGAAAGTTTGAGTCATCCGACATGATAACTTGCCGCACGGCACATCACCAGTGTGATAAATGAGTGGCGAAAATCAGACAACAAACCATCCGCGCCGACCGGCCGCGATGTTGAACACGCTCCCCATGAAACGCCTGAAATGTACGCGCTGACATCGACGGAGGTTGCTGCCCGCCTGCCGTCGCCTGCGCAGTGTTTCTTGTTGACACGCTCAAAACCGAAGCATAGTGTTGCCTATAACAAAACAATAAAAGGAGATTCACCATGTCTGTTTTTCACTACCGAGCTTGCACATCACGGGGCCTGGCCAGCCTCGGCGCCGTGCTGCTCGCAGCTTGCGGCGGCGGTGGCAGCGCACCGGATCAGGTTTCCGCGTCGGCGCCCATTGCACCGCTCTCGGCGCCGCCTGTCGCGCCCGCTGGCGCGGTCGGCACGCAGGCGGCAAGGAGCGCCCGGCTCTCGCTCCAGCCTGCCAATCCGCTGACCCCGGCCCCGCCGCTGGGGCTGCCGGCGCCGATCGGTACCACCCTGACGACTTTGCAGCTGATTAACAAATCCACCTACCAGCAATACAACGTCCCGCTCACCTTCGGGCAAGTCTTTGCACCGGGAGCATTCCCTGCGACAAGCGGGCTGGCCGGTGCGTATGCCGGCGCCGCGCTGCCCTTGCAGGTCAACATCAAGGCCAGGCACCCGGATGGATCGGTACGTCACGCGATCATCACCGCAGTCCTGCCGCAGATGGCCGCGGGCCAGAACGGCACGCTGGCGCTGAACGCCGCCGCCGCGCCGCCGCCGGCCGCTGCGACCGGTCCGGAAGCCCTGCTGGCCAGCGGCTTCGACGCGGCCGTCAAGCTGACCCTGGCGGGCCAGTTGTACACCGCCTCGGCGGCGGAACTGCTGCGCAGCACCGCGTACCAGACCTGGCTGTCCGGCCCGATGGTCAACGAGTGGCAGGTGTCGGCGCCGTTCAAGTCGGCTGCCGGCGTGAACCATCCGCACCTGAGCGCGCGCTTCGCCATCCGCTCCTACAGCAGCAGCCCAAGTGGCAGGGGCAAGGTACGGGTCGACGTCACGGTCGAAAACAACTGGGCCTACGAGCCGGCTCCGAAAACCTTCATCTACGACGCCGAAGTGCTGATCAGAGGCAAGAGCATCTACAACATCGCCGCCCTGCAGCACTATCACCACGCGCGCTGGCGCAAGGTGTTCTGGCCCGAGCTCGAACCGTCGGTCCACATCAAGCACGACACGGCCTACCTGATCGCCTCCAAGGCGGTGCCGAACTACGACCAGAGCCTGACCGTGTCGCCGGACGCGCTGACCACCATGAAGACCAGCTGGGACGCGGCCAAGGCGGGCCCGATGGGCATGGCCATGGTCGACAAATACATGCCGGCGACGGGCGGCCGTCCGGATATCGGGCTGAACCACGCGTGGGGTGCGATGTACCTGCTCAGCATGGATGAGCGCGCCAAGGAAGTCACCGTCGGCTTGAGCGACCTGAGCGGCAGCTGGCCGATGCACTACCGCGACCGCAACACCGGCCAGCCGGTATCGATCGTCGAGTACCCCTACGTGCGCGACGTGCGCATCAGCAGCGACAGCTACAACCGGGCGCTCAACCGCTGGGAAGACATGCCGCAGTGCACGCCCGCCATCGAGTGCAAGACGCCATACACCCCCGACACGGCGCACCACCCATCGTTCTCTTACCTGCCTTACCTGGTCACCGGCGACACCTATCACCTCGACGAGCTGCACTTCTGGGCCAACTGGAACCTGATCAACCAGAACCCGGCCTACCGCAGGCACGCCAACGGCCTGGTCATGAGCCACCAGGTGCGTGGACAGGCGTGGGCATTGCGCTCGCTGACGCAGGCGGCCTACATCGCGCCGGACGAGCACCCGCTCAAGGGCTACTTCAACAGGATCGTCGACAATAACGTGGACTGGTACACCGCGACCTATGTCAGCGCCAACAGCAACCAGCTGGGCTTCCTCGACAACAGCGGCGGCAGCGCGGTAGTCTACGGCGGCCCGGGCGGCCCGAAAACCGGCATGGCGCCATGGCAGGACGATTTCTTCACGTCCAGCGTGGGCCAGGCGTACGAACTGGGCTTCACCAAGTCCAAGACGCTGCTCGACTGGAAAGCGCGCTTCCCGGTCGGCCGCATGACGGCGCCCGGCTATTGCTGGGTGGACGGCGCCGAGTACGCCCTGGCGGTGCGCGCCACTACGACGTCGCCGTACTTCACGACGTTCGGCCAAGCCTGGCAGGCGACCTTCCGCGCGGCGGACAATACCGACCTGGTCAACAGCACCGGCCAACGCTATGTGGACCAGCCGTGCGGCAGCCAGTTGCAGGCCGACTGGCGCACCCAGCGCGATCGCGACGAGAAACGGGCTCGTGCGCCATGGCTGGCCGGCGAGATGACGGGCTATGCCAGCTCGGCGGAAGGCTTCCCGGCCAACATGCAGCCGGCAGTGGCGATGGCGGCCGGCACCGGCATCCCGAACGCGCGCGCGGCGTGGGACGTGTTCGCCAGGCGCACGCTCAAGCCCGACTACACCAAGCGGCCGCAGTTCGCCATCGTGCCGCGCTAGTGTCCGGGGCCGGACCGCGGCCCCCGGCGCATAAGTCCTGCCAGCGGGTGCTCCACGGCGCACCCGCTGGTGCCGCCTCAACTGCAAAGCAGCGGCTGCGCAGTCGACCGGCGCAGCACCGTGCGCGCGACCTCGAACCGCCTGCCCCCCGGCGCCCGCATCACGTCTTGGGTCTGGCCGACGCTGATCGGGAGCGTCCGTCTTCCGTCTCGATGGTGAAAGGTTCGGTCCGACGCCGTGTGTGGCCGACCATGTCGATTTGAATACAAGTTTGGGACATTCGGCCTGATAAATTGCCGCCCAGGTCCCTGCGCCATTGTGCTGAATTCGTGGCGAAAATCAGACAATTGAACATAGTGTCGAGCCGTCGCGATTTTGAATACGCTCCCCATGAAACGCCTGAAATGTGCGCGCTAACATCGGCCGCGAGCACCCCCCGCCTGCCACCATCTTTGCAATGTTTCGTGTTGACAATTTCAACACAGCAGCATAATGTTGCCTTCAGTAAAACATTTAAAGGAGATTAACCGTGTCAAATATTCACTACCGCGCTTATACTTCACTGGGCGTGGCCAGCCTCGGTGCCGTGCTGCTCGCCGCTTGCGGCGGCGGTGGCAGCGCACCGGATCAGGTTTCCGCGGCGGCGCCCGCCGCAGCCCTCTCGGCCCCGCCTGTCGCTCTTGCGGGCGAAGTCGGCACCCAGGCGGAAAGCAGCGCCCGGCTCTCGCTCAAGCCGAGCAATCCGCTGACCCCGGCCCCGCCGCTGGGACTGCCGGCGCCGATCGGAACCACCCTGACGACTTTGCAGCTGATTAACAAATCCATCTACCAGCAATACAACCTTCCGCTCACCTTCGGGCAAGTCTTTGCACCGGGAGCGTTTCCCGCTGGAAGCGGCCTGGTGGGTGTTTACGCTGGCGCCCAGCTACCCTTGCAGGTCAACATCAAGGCCAGGCACCCGGATGGATCGGTGCGTCACGCCGTCATCACCGCGATCTTGCCGCAGATGGCCGCGGGCCAGAACGGCACGCTGGCGCTGAACGCCGCCGCCGCCCCGCCGCCGGTCGCTGCGACCGGTCCGGAAGCCCTGCTGGCCAGCGGCTTCGACTCGACCGTCAAGCTGACCCTGGCGGGCCAGTTGTACACCGCCTCGGCGGCGGAACTGCTGCGCAGCACCGCATACCAGACCTGGCTGTCCGGCCCGATGGTCAACGAGTGGCAGGTCTCGGCGCCGTTCAAGTCGGCTGCCGGCGTGAACCATCCGCACCTGAGCGCGCGCTTCGCCATCCGCTCCTACCGTTCCAGCAGCGATGCCCGGGGCAAGGTACGGGTCGACGTCACGGTCGAAAACAACTGGGCCTACGAGCCGGCCCCGAAAACCTTTACCTACGATGCCGAAGTGCTGATCAGAGGCAAAAGCATCTACAACATCGCCGCCCTGCAGCACTATCACCACGCGCGCTGGCGCAAGGTGTTCTGGCCCGAGCTCGAACCGTCGGTCCACATCAAGCACGACACGGCCTACCTGATCGCCTCCAAGGCCGTGCCGAACTACGACCAGAGCCTGACCATTTCGCCGACCGCGCTCACCAACATGAAAACCACCTGGGACGCGGCCAAGCCGGCCCCGATGGGCATGGCCATGGTCGACAAATACATGCCCGCGACGGGAGGCCGTCCGGATATCGGGCTGAACCACGCGTGGGGTGCGATGTACCTGCTCAGCATGGATGAGCGCGCCAAGGAAGTCACCGTCGGCTTGAGCGACCTGAGCGGCAGCTGGCCGATGCACTACCGCGACCGCAACACCGGCCAGCCGGTATCGATCGTCGAGTACCCGTACGTGCGCGACGTGCGCATCAGCAGCGACAGCTACAACCGGGCGCTCAACCGCTGGGAAGACATGCCGCAGTGCACTCCCGCCATCGAGTGCAAGACGCCATACACTCCCGAGACGGCGCACCACCCATCGTTCTCCTACCTGCCTTACCTGGTCACCGGCGACACCTATCACCTCGACGAGCTGCACTTCTGGGCCAACTGGAACCTGATCAACCAGAACCCGGGCTACCGCAAGCACGCCACCGGCTTGGTCAAGAGCCACCAGGTACGCGGGCAGGCGTGGGCATTGCGCTCGCTGACGCAGGCGGCCTACATCGCGCCGGACGATCACCCGCTCAAGGGCTACTTCAACAAGATCGTCGACAATAACGTGGACTGGTTCACCGCGACCTACGTCACCGCCAACAGCAACCAGCTGGGCTTCATCGACAACAGCGGCTTTGCCGCGGTGGCCTACACCGGTCCGGGCGGCCCGAAAACCGGCATGTCGCCATGGCAGGACGATTTCTTCACGTCCAGCATAGGCCAGGCGTACGAACTGGGCTTCACCAAGTCCAAGACGCTGCTCGACTGGAAAGCGCGCTTCCCGGTCGGCCGCCTGACGGCGCCAGGCTATTGCTGGGTGGACGGCGCGGTGTACGCCCTGTCGGTGCGCGCCACCGAGACGTCGCCGTATTTCACCACCTTCGGCCAAGCCTGGCAGGCAACCTTCCGCGCGGCGGACAATACCGACCTGGTCAACAGCACCGGCAAACGCTATGTGGACCAGCCGTGCGCCAGCCAGTTGCAGGCCAACTGGCGTACCCAGCTCGAAATCGACAGGAAATCGGGCCGCACGCCATGGCTGGCAGGCGAGATGACCGGCTATGCCAGCTCGCAGGAAGGCTTCCCGGCGAACATGCAGCCAGCGGTGGCGATGGCGGCCAGCACCGGCATCCCGAACGCGCGCGCGGCATGGGATGTGTTCGCCAAGCGCACGATCAAGCCCGACTATAGCCAGCGGCCGCAGTTCGCGATCGTGCCGCGTTAATGTCCGGGGCCGCAAGCTGGCCCCAGACAGATAAGTAATACCCCAGCCGCCGGGCAGGCCCCGGCGGCTGGGGCCGTCTCAACTGGCGGGTACCTGCCCCGCACGCGACTCGCGCAGTACCGTGAGCGCGACCTCGAACTGCTTCCCACCCTGCGTCACCATCACATCATAGGTCTGGCCGACGTTGAAGCTCCCCTCTTCCGCGGCCGGGAGCCTGTCCACTGACGCCATTGCATCGCCAGGCATGGCGGTGGCCCTGGGTACCGGCCAGATGCGCCATCCTCTCCTGTTTTGCTCGGCGGCCCTGGTTTGCACGATGCTTATATGGATGTGCGCGGTGTGAGGATTGGGGCCGGTGTACCTGCGCGCGCGAAATCCATAGCGGCGCGACCAGATGGTCCTGTTGAAAATGACGTAATTGGTGGAAGGATGCCGCAGTGCGGCACGCACCACGGCCATCGGCGTGATACCGTCCTTGTCGATGTCGATCGCATTGACGGAATTGCGCCCGTTGGGGTTGTGGTCACTCGGGCGATTACAGTGACTCTGATCGCCAATGGAGCCGTCGGAGCGCTTGTCGCGGCGCGGCCAGCGCCGGTTGATCTCGGCACGCAAGCGCACCAGCGACGGCGCAACATGCCAGGGCCGGTTACTGCAATCCCCGGCTACCCGTATTTCGCGGGAACCGCGGTCATCGGCGACGTCCGTCTCGCTACCGGCCACCTCGAGGGCGCCCGCCTCTTCCGCGCTGAGCTCTTCGCCGATGAACTCATCGGGGGTGTCGTCCTCCCTCTCGATGGTGAAGTCGTTGCGTCTGGCGTTGTCGCTTTCCAGTTCGGCGATATCGGCGTCAAGGGCGCCATCGGCCTCGTCGGCTTCGGTGGGGTCGTCCTCGCTGGGGCCGGTGTCCTGGTCGGCCATCCCGGTGGTGTCGGCACCAACCAGGCGGGCCTGGTCGCCTTCGCCGATCCGGATCGGGCGCAGCATTGCGCCGCCGGGGCCGTCGGTGTGTACCCGCAGAGTTGCCGCCGCTTGTGTCCAATCATGAGCTCGTTTGAATGACCGATTACCTCGGAAACTTAAAAAAACGCGGCGCAAGATTTCCCGCGCAGGTGTGGCCGCAATGAAAAACGGCGGGAGGACCGTTCGATCTTCCCGCCGCGCGGCGTCAAACAAATTGCCCGCTGTGCCTCAGCATGAGCTTACGGCCTGCGCAACCGTGGCCAGATTCCCCAGCGTGTCCGGCTCTGCTCGGCAGTCCGCCGAGGAATGATGCTGATGTGAATGCGCGTCCTGTAAGCTTGAAAGCCGCCTTTCAGCCTGAATGGACGGAAATTACGCGAGCGTAACCAGATGACCCCGTTGAAGATGATGTAATTGCAGGAGGGATGGCGGATGGCGGCACGCACAATGACCAGCACGCGCACACCGTCCTTGTCGATGTCGCACGCATTGACGGAACCACGGCTGTTGGGGTAGTGGTCTCCCCGGCTCGACGGGAGAATGGTACGGTCGCCTGTCCTGTCGCGGCGCGGCCAGCGCCGGTTGACCTCGAACAGCAAACGTCCGAGGCAAGGGGCAAGATACCAACGCCGGCGTTCCCTGCCGATTTCGCCTTGCGGCCCCTCATCGGCACCGGGTTCATCGGGGGCGAAATCGGCGATCGCCCCTTCAGGACCGGTATCCTCCTGCTCGAGGGCGGCTATTTCCTCGGGCGTAAGCTCGTCGCCCACGAGTTGCTCCGGATCCTGCTCTCCAATGTCATCGGGGCCGTTTTGAAGGTTGGTATCCTGCAGGTCGTCAATCCGGTCCGGGTCCGGCGTTTCGTTAATGGTAGTCATCATCAACTCCTCGTTGTGAAGGGATCTTCGTCTTCGACTGTACGGAGTTTGGGACCGCTCGCCTAGCGGCAGAGTCGCCACGCCTTGTGTCCGATCATGAGCTCGCCACAATGACCGACAGGTGCGGAAACTTAAAAAACCGGCCGCAAGATTTCCGGCGCAAGCTGTAGCCGCAATGAAAAACGGCGGGAGGATCTCTCGATCCTCCCGCCGTTGCAAGCTGCAGCGTCAGTCTTATGCCGGCTTGTCGAACTTCTTCATCCATGCCGACAACTGGTGCGGACGCAGGCCGTCGTAATCTTCGAACGGCTGGTGAATCCACGGATTGTGCGGCAAGTCCTCCAGGAAGTAATCCGGACGGATCGAGGACGTGCCCTTGACCCAGATCACCGCCGATTTGACTTCGGTCACGCCGGTGAAATTCTCGCTCAGGTGACGCGTGACCTTGTCGAGCGTGACGCCCGAATCGGCCAGGTCGTCGACCAGCAAGATCTTGCCGGCCAGCGGGCCCTTGGTCATCGTCATGTACTTGGCGATATCCAGGTCGCCGCGCACGGTACCCGCTTCTTCGCGGTACGAGCTGGTCGACAGGATCGCCAGCGGCACATCGAAAATGCGCGAGAACACGTCGCCCGGACGCACGCCGCCGCGCGCCAGGCACAATACCTGGTCGAACTTCCAGCCCGATTCGTAGACCTTGAGCGCCAGGCGCTCGATCAGGCGGTGGTACTCGTCCCAGGACACCCAGAGGTCGTTCTCGGTCGATGGAGGGGTCGTCATGATGATTCCTATAGCTTGTTGTTATTCGAACGGATGGCGCAGGACGATCGTTTCAACGCGGTCGGGACCGGTGGAAACCATATCGACCGGCACGCCGACCAGTTCTTCGATGCGCTTGATGTAGGCGCGCGCGGTGGCAGGCAGCTCGGCCAGCGACTTGGCGCCGACGGTGCTTTCTTTCCAGCCCGGCATCTCTTCATACACAGGCACGCAGCGCGCCGCATCTTCCGCGCCGACCGGGAAGATGTCGACATCGCGGCCATCGACCTTGTAGCCGGTGCACAGCTTGAGCGTTTCCAGGCCGTCGAGCACGTCGAGCTTGGTCAGGCACATGCCGGAGACGCCATTGATCTGGACCGAGCGGCGCAGCAGCGCGGCATCGAACCAGCCGCAGCGGCGCGCACGGCCGGTGACGGTGCCGAATTCATGGCCCACCGACGACAGGTGGTGGCCCACGCCGGCGTCCGTCGGCAGCTCCGACGGGAACGGGCCGGAGCCGACGCGCGTGGTGTACGCCTTGGTGATGCCCAGGATGTAGTGCAGCATGTTGGGACCGACGCCAGCGCCGGCGGCGGCATTGCCGGCCACGCAGTTCGACGAGGTCACGTACGGATAGGTGCCGTGGTCGACGTCGAGCAGCGAGCCCTGGGCGCCTTCGAACAGCAGGTTGCCGCCGGCCTTGTGCGCCGCGTACAGCTGCGAGGAGACGTCGCCGACCATCGGTTTCAAGCGTGGCACCAGGGCCATCGCGTCGTCGAAGGTCTTCTGGAAGTCGACCGCGTCGGCTTTCAGGTAATTGGTCAGCACGAAGTTATGGTAGTCGAGGTTTTCGCGCAGTTTTTCGGCGAAGCGCTCTTCGTTGAGCATGTCGGCGATACGGATCGCGCGGCGTGCCACTTTGTCTTCGTAGGCCGGGCCGATGCCCTTGCCGGTGGTGCCGATCTTGTTGGCGCCGCGCGCCACTTCACGCGCCACGTCGATGGCGACGTGGTACGGCAGGATCGCCGGGCACGCCTCGGAAATCTTCAGGCGCGACACCACTTCCACGCCGATGGCCTGGAGCTTGTCGATTTCGCGCATCACGTCGGGAACCGACACCACCACGCCATTGCCGATGTAGCAGGCCACGCCTTCGCGCATGATGCCCGACGGGATCAGCTGCAAGGCGGTCTTCTGACCTTTGATGACCAGGGTATGGCCGGCATTATGGCCACCCTGGAAGCGAACCACGCCCTGCGCGTTATCGGTCAGCCAATCGACGATCTTGCCCTTGCCTTCATCGCCCCACTGGGTGCCGATGACAACGACGTTCTTTGCCACGTTTTTCTTTGACATCACACTTAGCCTAAGTTTTTGAGAATCCAGTTACTGTTTTCGAGGACAAGTACGCGATCGCACTCGAACTCGTCCTGCTCATTGTCGTGACCCGGCAAACTCTGGATCACGACCTCGCCTGCTTTGCGCAGTTGAGCGATTTTTTCACGCAGCTCGGGGGCATTGCCCCACGGAGCCCGGATCGAATGTTTGCGCTCGGCGGTCGGCAAGAGCCGCGCCAGTTCGCGCAAATCGAGCGAAAAGCCGGTCGCGGGCCTGGCCCGGCCGAATGCTTCGCCCACATGGTCGTAACGGCCGCCGCGCGCCACCGCGTTCGGCAGGCCGGGCACGTACAGCGCGAACATCGCGCCGCTTTCGTATTGGTAGCCGCGCAGGTCGGCCAGGTCGATCGCCACGTCGGCGCGGCCCAGGGCCGATCCGGCCAGCGCGGCCAGTTCGGCCAGCGCGCGCGTGATGCCCGGCAGCGCCGGCAAGACGTCGCGCGCACGCGCCAGCACGTCGATGTCGCCGTACAGGCCGGGCAAGGCCAGCAGCGCGGCGCGGGTGGCCGGCGCATACGATGCGCTGATCGCGTCCAGGCCCGGGGTGTCCTTGGCGCGCAGCAGCGTGTACAGGGCCGCTTCATCTTTTTGCGCCGCGCCGTCGCCGGCCAGCAGCGCGCGCAGCACGCCCACGTGCGACAGGTCCAGGCGCACCTGGTCGGCCCCGAAGCCGGCCAGGGCCAGCGAGGCCAGCGCCAGTTCCTGCACTTCGGCGTCCGCTTCCAGGCCGGCGTGGCCATAGATTTCGGCGCCGATCTGCAAGGGTTCGCGCGTCGCGTGCAGGCCGCTCGGGCGCGTATGCAGCACGCTGCCGGCGTAGCACAGGCGGGTGACGGAATCGCGGTTGAGCAGGTGGGCATCGATGCGCGCGACCTGGGTGGTCATGTCGGCGCGCAGGCCGAGCATGCGGCCCGACATCGGGTCGACCAGCTTGAAGCTGCGCAGTTCGGTGTCCTGGCCGGCGCCGGTCAGCAGCGACTCGACGTATTCCAGCAAGGGCGGCATGACCAGCTCGTAACCGTAGGAACGGAAGTTATCGAGCATCAGGCGGCGCAGCTCTTCGGTCTTGCGCGCTTCGGACGGCAGGACGTCGGCGATATTTTCAGGCAGGAGCCAGTTCGGCATGGGCAACGGGAGATAGTTAAAAATCGGACAATATGGCGCGCACGGTCGTGCTAAATGTAGCGCCGAATCAGCGATTTTACAGGAAAATGGTTTAAGGGAGCCAACAAATGTGCGGGAGGGAGTTGTGAGCTTGTTACGTGCACGTCGCTGCCGGGACTACTGCCCTGTCGTTCTCACCACGACAGCGTCTCGAGCACGCTGGATAACGGTTGGCAGCGCAGGGCCGCTTTACGAACCTCGCTCAAAAGCAAACGGGCGGGCCTGCAACGCAGACCCGCCCATTGTTCATCCAGCCGCCCGTGCTTACTTCTTGGCGGCGGCAGGCGCCGCAGCCCCGCCCGGACTACGGAAATACTTGAAGAACTCCGAATTCGAATCGAGCACCATCACGTCGCCATGGCTCTTGAAGGTCGCGCGGTACGCTTCCAGCGAGCGATAGAACTTGTAGAACTCCGGGTTCTTGCCGAACGCTTCGGCGTAAATCTGCGATGCCTTGGCGTCGCCGTCACCCTTGATCTTCTCGGCGTCGCGGAACGCTTCGGCCAGCATCACGGTGCGCTGGCGATCGGCGTCGGCACGGATCTTTTCCGATTCGGCCGAACCGGTCGAACGCAGCTCGTTGGCCACGCGCAGGCGCTCGGCCTTCATGCGGTCGTACACCGAGGCGTTGATCTGCTCGACGTAATCGACGCGTTTCAGGCGCACGTCGACGATCTGCACGCCGATCTGCTTGGCTTCGGCTTCGACCTTGCGGTGGATCGCTTCCATCACGCTGCCGCGCTGGCCGGAAATGACGTCGCGCACCGTGCGCTTGGTGATTTCATCGTTCAGCGCCGCCTTGACGATCTGGTCCATGCGGGCGCGCGCGCTTTTCTCGCTGCCGCTGAAACTGACGTAGTACAGGCGCGGATCCATGATCCGCCACTTGACGAAGGTATCGACCAGGATGTTCTTCTTCTCCGACGTGATGAAGCGGTCGGCGTTGGGCGTATCGAGCGTCAGGATGCGCTTGTCGAGGTAGATCACGTTTTGCAGCGGCGGCGGCAGCTTGAAGTGCAGACCAGGCTCGCTGATCACTTCCTTGATTTCGCCGAACGCGAACACCACGGCGAAGTTGCGCTGGTCGACCACGAACACGGTCGACGACAGCAGCATCAGCGCGACGAAGCCGGCGACAAGAATGGAAACTAAGCGGTTCATTAGCGGATCTCCCGATCACGTGAGGATTCGCGGCTGCGGTTGTCGCGCTGGCGCACCTGTTCGAGCGGCTGCAGCACCTCTGCCGGCAGCGGCAGCGGCGCGGCCTGCACCGGCCCGGACTTGGCGCCGATGGCGGCGTCGTTGGCGGCAGTCTGCGAAATCAGTTTATCGAGCGGCAGGTACAGCAGGTTGCTGCCGGACTTGGCGTCAACCATGACCTTGCTGGCACTGGTGAAAATCTGCTGCATGGTGTCGAGGTACATGCGGTCGCGGGTAATCGCAGGCGCCTTCTGGTACTCGGTCATCACTTGCGAGAAGCGGGCCGCGTTACCGGTGGCGTTTTCGGTGACCATCGAGCGGTAGGCTTCGGCTTCCTGCATCAGGCGGAACGCGTTGCCGCGCGCGCGCGGCACCACGTCGTTGGCATACGCCTGGCCTTCGTTCTTGGCCCGTTCGCGGTCCTGGCCAGCCTTGACGGCATCGTCGAAAGCGCCCTGCACCTGCTCCGGCGGCTGCACCACCTGCATGGTGACGTTGTTGACCTGCGCGCCCAGGGCATAGCGGTCGATGATCTTCTGCATCAGCAGCTGGGTGTCGAGGGCGACCTTTTCGCGGCCCTCGTAGAGCACGAAGTCCATCTTGCTCTTGCCGACGATTTCGCGCATCGACGTCTCGGCGACCATGCGCACGGTGTCGTCGGTGTCGTAATTGTTGAACAGCCAGGCCTTCGGATCCTTGAGCGTGTACTGCACCGCGAACTGGATCTCGATGATGTTCTCGTCATCGGTGAGCATCAGCGCTTCTTGCGGATTCTTGGCGCGCACGGTGCCGCTGGTACCGATTTCGACGGTACGCAGGTTCGAGACGTTGACCTTTTCGTGGGTCTGGAACGGATACGGCATGCGCCAGTTCAGGCCCGGACCGGTGGTGCGCGCGTATTTGCCGAAGGTCGAGACGATCCCGACCTGGCCTTCGAGCACGCTGAAGACGCCGCTGGCGAGCCAGATGAAGGCCACCACCGCCGCGGCCGCGCCGACCGTGATGCCGGCGCCCTTCATGTCGGGGCGGTAACCGCCACCGCCCGTATCGCCGCCGCCCGGCCCCTTGGGACCGAACAGGCGATTGAGGCGCTGGTTGAAGTCGCGCCACATCTGGTCGAGATCGGGCGGGCCGTCACCGGGACGTTTGCTGTCCTGCAGCAGGACAGTGGGCGGCGGCCGGATGCCGACGCGTTTGAGTAATGAAGCAAGCATGCTATCGAGGTCCGACAATGGTGGAGGTTAGAATTTCGGCCGGTTGCGCGTCCTGCGCCTGGTCCGCATGGTCTGCGTCATCAGCATCGTCGGGGTCGGACGCATCGTCTGCGTCGTCGCCCTCGGGCGCGTCAACCGGTTCGGCATCGTCCTGCTCTTCAAAAAGGTGGCTGCGTGCCGGCGCGGCCCTGGCCGCTTCGACCACGGCCTCGCGCAGCAGATCCAGGCCGGCGCCGGTGTGGGCGCTGATGAAGACGCGCGCAATATTGCCCGCCTCATCGCGCTCGACCGCAGGCTCCAGGCCCGCGGCATCGATCTTGTTCCACACCAGGATTTGCGGAATATGATCGGCGCCGATTTCCTTGAGCACCAGGTTGACCTGTTCGATCTGCTCCATGCGCACCGGGCTGGCGCCGTCGACGACGTGCAGCAGCAGGTCGGCGTGGATGGTTTCTTCCAGGGTGGCGCGAAATGCCGCCACCAGCTGGTGCGGCAGTTCGCGCACGAAACCGACCGTGTCGGACATGACCACGTTGCCCACTTCCTCGCCCAGGTAGACGCGGCGCGAGGTCGTATCCAAGGTGGCGAACAACTGGTTGGCGACGTACACGCCGGCCTTGGTCAGCGCGTTGAACAGGGTCGACTTGCCGGCATTGGTGTAGCCGACCAGCGAGACCGAAAAGGTATGGCTGCGCCCGCGCGAACGGCGCTGGGTTTCGTGCTGCTTGCGCAGCTTGGCCAGGCGCGCGCGCAGGGCCTTGACGCGTTCGCCGATCAGGCGGCGGTCGGTCTCGAGCTGGGTTTCACCCGGACCGCGCAGGCCGATACCGCCCTTTTGCCGTTCGAGGTGAGTCCAGCCGCGGATCAGGCGCGTGGCCAGATGCTGCAGCTGCGCCAGTTCGACCTGCAGCTTGCCCTCGTGGCTCTTGGCGCGCTGCGCGAAGATGTCGAGGATCAGGCTGGTGCGGTCGAGGACGCGGATATTCAGGCGTTTTTCCAGATTGCGCTGTTGGGCCGGAGACAGGGCGTGATTGAAAATCACGATCTCGATGTTCTGGTCCACGCAGGCCAGGCCGATTTCGTCGGCCTTGCCGCTGCCGACAAAGTAGGCAGCGTCCGGACTGGAACGCTTGGCGGTGATGGTGGTGATCGGGTCGGCGCCTGCCGAACGGGCGAGCAGGGACAGCTCTTCCACGCTCGCGTTGAAGTCGCCAGCGCCGAAATCGATGCCGACTAGTGCTGCGCGCATAGGCCTCCCTGCAGGGCCAGGCGACCCGGGGTGGCGACGCCCATGGCCTTACTCAGCTTCGGAATCAAGATTGAGATTAACCGCGCGTGCTGGAACAACGGTGGAGATTGCATGCTTGTAGACCATCTGGGTCACCGTGTTACGCAGCAAGACCACGTACTGGTCGAAGGACTCGATGTGGCCCTGAAGTTTGATCCCGTTGACCAGGTAGATCGAGACGGGAACATGCTCTTTGCGCAAGGCATTGAGGAATGGGTCTTGTAACAGTTGCCCTTTGTTGCTCATAACAGCTCCGTGATGTTGTTGTAGTAAAGAATTGGAGGCGACTCGCTGGTTTTTCAAGTGCCGGGACCATCATTGTTGTGAGGTGAATGATGTCCCTGAGTTACTGTAACCTGTTTTGCAATTGTCTGTCGGACGTGCGCACCTACTTGGACGTGCGCGCGAACGGGTTTTTACCCACGCGCAGCTCGATCCGCAGCGGCGTACCTACCAGATTGAAGGTGTCGCGGAAATGCTTCTCGAGGTAGCGCTTGTACGGCTCGCCGATGGCGTCGAGCGAATTGCCGTGGATGACGATAATCGGCGGATTCTGCCCGCCCTGGTGCGCATAGCGCATTTTAGGACGGATCGAGCCCTTGCGGCGCGGTTCCTGCTTCTCGACCGCTTCGATCAGCGCGCGCGTCAGGCGCGGCGTCGACAGGTCGGCGGTGGCGGCGGCGTAGGCCGAGTCGACCGACTTCATCATCGGCGCGATGCCTTGCGCCTTCAGGGCCGAAATGAAGTGCGTCTTGGCGAACGAGAGGAAATCGAGCTTGCGGTCGATGTCGATCTTGATTTCGTCGCGCTCGTCGGTGCGCAGGCCATCCCACTTGTTGACGGCCACCACCAGCGCGCGGCCCGATTCCAGGATGAAGCCGGCGATGTGCGCGTCCTGCTCCGAAATGTCTTGCTGGGCGTCGAGCAGCAGGATGACGACATGCGCTTCCGAAATCGACTGCAGGGTTTTCACGACCGAAAACTTCTCGATCGCTTCGAACACCTTGCCGCGGCGGCGGATACCGGCCGTGTCGATCAGGGTGTAGTTCTTGCCGTCGCGCTCGAACGGGACTTCGATCGAGTCGCGCGTGGTGCCCGGCATGTCGAAGGCGATCACGCGCTCTTCGCCGATCAGGGTGTTTACCAGGGTGGACTTGCCCACGTTCGGACGGCCGACGATGGCGATCTTGATGCCGCGCGCGGCCGGTTCCAGTTCTTCCTGGTCGTCCGGACGCTGGGCGAAGGCTTCGTTGAGCGCTTCCTCGACCAGGTCGGTCACGCCGTCGCCGTGGGCGGCCGAAATGACGTACGGGTCGCCCATGCCGAGTTCGTAGAAGTCGGCCACGACGGAGCTGTACTTCATGCCCTCGCCCTTGTTGACGACCAGCATTACCTTGCGGCCCGACTTGCGCAGGAAGTCGGTGATGGTCTTGTCGTGCGGCGTGAGGCCCTGGCGGCCATCGACGATGAAGACGACCACGTCCGCTTCGGCGACCGCCTGCTTGGTCTGCAGGGCCATCTGGAACATGATGCCTTCCTTGGCGACCGGCTCGAAGCCGCCCGTGTCGATGACGAGGAAGGGGCGTTCACCGACCCGGCCTTCGCCGTAGTGACGATCGCGCGTCAGGCCAGGCAAGTCGGCCACGAGCGCGTCGCGCGAGCGGGTGAGGCGATTGAAGAGTGTCGATTTCCCGACGTTGGGGCGACCAACTAATGCGATTACCGGCTTCATGGTGTTTTTATTCGACCGCGATGGCGGTCACTGTCCCAGATTGTGTTTGAAAGATCAGGTTTGAACCGGCCACCATCGGTGGCGCCGTGATGGCGCTCCCGTCGGTGGCGGCGCGCGCCAGAAAGGAACCATCTTCCCGTGACAGGAAGTGGATGAAACCCTGGTAGTCGCCGACCGCCACCGTGCGCGAATACGACACGGGGGTGGACAGGCGGCGATAACTCAATTTGTCGTTTTTCCAGGCGCTCACGCCGCCTTCGCGGTTAAAGGCCGAGACGGCGCCCTTGTCGTCGACGGCGAACACGAAGCGCTGGTCGACCGTCACGCCGACGTCGGACGAGAGTTCCTTGGTCCAGCGCGCGGCGCCCGTGGCGATGTCGAAGCAGCCCACGCGGCCCTGGTAGGACGCGGCGCACACTTCCTGGTCGATCACGACCGGGGTGCCGCCGATGTCGGTGACCCTTTCGAGTTCGGTCGCGCCGCGCGCTTCGCCGACCGCCACTTCCCAGCGGGCGGCGCCCGTGGCCAGGTTCAGCGACAGCAGCTTGCCGCCCGGCTGGGCGATGATGACTTCCTTGCCGACCACCACCATGCCCGGCGCATTGCGCAGGGTCAGCGGCGGCGAGACGCGCTGCACGGTCCATCTTTTCTCGCCCGTCCTGGCGTCGAGGCCGACGATGCGGTTGTCGACCGAGCGCACCACCACCACGCCCTCGCCGATCACGGGGCTCGACAGCACTTCGCTGGAAGCCTGGGCCTTCCACAGCAGCTTGCCTTCGAGGTCGTAGGCCAGCACGCCGCCCTTGGCGCCGCCGAAGACCAGCATGTTGCCGTCGGTACCGACGCCGGCGGTCAGGCCGGTGTCGGCCTTGATGCGCCACAGCTGCTTGCCGCTGGCCGCGTCGACCCGCGCGATGGCGCCGTCGGCGCCGGCCACCACCAGCGACTGGTTGACCAGCGCCGGCGCGAAGACATAATCCTCGGCCTTGCCGATATCGAGCTTCCAGGCGGTGCGCACGGCCATCGTGCCCTTGAGCTCGACCAGCGGCGCGGGCACGTTGCCCTTGGATTTGGAGGCGAAAGGATTAAGCGAACTCAGGGTGGAGCAGCCGGCCATCAGGGCCAGCACACTCACACCGATAAGTTTCTGGGTAATACGCATAGTCATTGACCTTGTTCTGGGTAACTTGTTGATGCGGATCTAAGAAACCGCTCAGGCGGCCGCTTTGGTCTCGGGCACGCTGCCGCCGATGGCTTCGAGCTTGAGCTGGACCACGGCGCGGCCCGGATGCTTGTCGTCCATCGTGGCCAGCGCGGCCAGGTAGGCGCTGCGCGCTTCGGCGATCTTGTTCTGCGCTACCAGGATATCGCCCTTGCGGTCGGCCACGGCGCCGCTGAACTGCGGCAGGAAGCTGGTGCCCAGCAGTTTCAAGCCTTCATCGTAGGCTTTCTCGTCGAGCAGCACGCCGGACAGGCGCAGCTTGGCGATCGACTTGTACTCGTCGTTGCCATTGTCGACGACCCATTGCAGGTGGGCCTTGGCCGCCTTCAGGTCGTTGGCGTCGAACGCGCTCTTGGCGGCGGTCAGCGCCGTCATGGACGCGTAGGCGCTCTTGGCGTACTTGGTGCGCACGTCGCCGGCGATGCGCTGCACCTTGGCGTTGTCCTTGGCGGCGGCCGCGGTTTGCATCTGCGTGTACAGGCCCGACGCTTCAGCGGCGTTGACGCGCTCCTGGCGCTTCCACCAGGTGTAGCCCGAGTAGGAACCGGCGGCGAGGATCAGCAACACCATCAGCATGGTGCCGTACTTGTTCCAGAAGGCCTGCATCGCGGCCAGTTGTTCTTGTTCTTCGAGATCGTATGCCATGTCATTCTCAACGTAGTTAAATACTGATTAATCGGGTAGAGCGGGGTGCCGCCTTGCGCTTAGTGATGGTAGTGCACGTGCTCGTGGTCGTGGTCATGCTCGTGGGCGCCGATGATCTGGTTGACCAGGTAGTCGACCACATCGTCGAACGGCACGCTGGCCTGCTGCTCGCCTTCGGCGCCGCGCATCGACTTGACCGCCGCCGTGCGCTTGGCGATTTCATCGTCGCCCAGGATCACGGCGAAGGCCGCGCCGCTGCCGTCGGCTTTTTTCATCTGGCTCTTGAAGCTGCCGGGACCGCTCGCAGCGGCGCAATGTAACACAACATCCAGCCCGGCATCACGGATGCGCTCGGCCAGCACGAAGGCTTGCATGCGCGCTTCCTCGCCCTGGTGCACCATATAGACATCGCATTCGGACGGATCGTTCGGTTCTCCCGCCTCTTTCATCAGCTCCACCAGGCGCTCGATGCCCATGGCGAAACCGACGGCCGGGGTCGGCTTGCCGCCGAAGCTTTCGATCAGCGGATCGTAGCGTCCGCCCGCGCACACGGTGCCTTGCGAGCCGAGCTTGTCGGTGACCCACTCGAACACGCTGCGGTTGTAGTAGTCGAGCCCGCGCACCAGGCGCGGGTTGACGGTGTACTGGATATTGTTGTGGTCCAGGATGCGCTTGAGGCCTTCAAAGTGCACCACCGACTCGCCTTCGAGGTAGTCGAGCAGCTTCGGCGCATTGTTCACCAGGTCCTGCATGGCGGGGTTCTTGGTGTCGAGGATGCGCAGCGGATTGGCGTGCAGGCGGCGCCTGGCTTCGTCGTCGAGCAGCGCGGCGTTCGCTTCGAAATAGGTGATCAGGTCGGCGCGGTGGCGCTGGCGCTCGGCCGCGTCGCCGATCGAATTGATTTCCAGGCGAATGCCTTCCAGGCCCAGGTCGTCCCACAGGCGGCGGCACAGCAGGATCAGCTCGGCGTCGATATCCGGACCGGCAAAGCCGACCGCTTCGGCGCCGACCTGGAAGAACTGGCGGTAGCGGCCGCGCTGCGGACGCTCGTGGCGGAACATGGGACCGGCGTACCAGACGCGGCGCGGGCCATCGTAGACAAGATTGTGCTCGATGACCGCGCGCACCACGCCGGCCGTGCCTTCAGGGCGCAGGGTCAGTTCGTCGTCGTTCATGGAATCCTTGAACGAATACATTTCCTTTTCGACGATGTCGGTCACCGCGCCGATGGCGCGCTTGAACAGCGCCGTGTCTTCGACGATCGGGGTGACGATCTTTTGATAGCCGTAGCTTTTCAGGACCGAGTGCACGGTGTTTTCAAACAATTCCCACAGCGGCGCGTCGGCCGGCAGGATATCGTTCATGCCTTTGACGGCCGTGATCTTCGTTGCTTTTTCTTTTTTATTTTCAGACATGATCTATTAATTGCTTACCGTAAGTGGTTTGTACGTAATTCAGGACAATCGCCTGGAATTCTTCAACAATCTTGTCGCCGCGCAGGGTGACGGTTTTCTTGCCATCGACGAACACCGGCGCGGCGGGCGATTCGCCCGTGCCAGGCAGGCTGATGCCGATGTTGGCGTGCTTCGATTCGCCCGGACCGTTGACGATGCAGCCCATCACGGCCACGTTCATGCCTTCCACGCCCGGATACGACTTTTTCCATTCAGGCATCTGCTCGCGCAGGTAGGTCTGGATGTTGTCGGCCAATTCCTGGAAGGTGGTCGAGGTGGTGCGCCCGCAACCCGGGCAGGCGATGACCATCGGCGCGAACTTGCGCAGTCCCATGGTCTGCAGGATTTCCTGCGCCACGATCACTTCGCGCGTGCGATCGCCCCCCGGTTCGGGCGTGAGCGAAATACGGATGGTGTCGCCGATGCCTTCCTGCAGCAGCACCGACAGCGCGGCGGTCGACGCCACGATGCCCTTGCTGCCCATGCCCGCTTCGGTCAGGCCCAGGTGCAGCGGATAGTCGCAGCGGCGCGCCAGTGCGCGGTACACCGCGATCAGGTCCTGCACGCCCGAGACCTTGCACGAGAGGATGATCTGGTCGCGTCCGAGGCCGATTTCCTCGGCGCGCACGGCGTTTTCGATGGCCGAGGTGACCAGCGCCTCGTACATCACCGCCTGCGCGCTCCATGGCTCGGCGCGCTGGGCGTTCTCGTCCATGATGCGCGCCAGCAGCGACTGGTCCAGGCTACCCCAGTTGACGCCGATGCGCACCGGCTTGTTGTACATGATGGCCGCTTCGATCATCTGGGCGAACTGGCTGTCGCGCTTGGCGCCCTGCCCCACGTTGCCCGGATTGATGCGGTACTTCGACAGCGCGCGCGCGCACTCGGGGAAGTCGCGCAGCAAGGTGTGGCCGTTGTAATGGAAGTCGCCCACCAGCGGCACGTCGATTTCCATCTTGTCGAGCTGTTCGCGGATCAAGGGCACGGCTGCGGCGGCCTCGGGCTTGTCGACCGTGATGCGCACCATTTCGGAGCCGGCACGGGCCAGTTCCTTGACCTGGATCGCGGTGCCGATCACGTCGGCCGTGTCGGTGTTGGTCATCGACTGCACCACCACGGGCGCGTCGCCGCCGACCCAGATTTTGCGCTCGCCGTGCGCGACCAGCACGCGCCGGCTGCTGCGCCGCGCGAGCGGGCCGGAAGGGATCACCAGATTCGAAAAAGACATGAACAAAGACCTATTACTTGAGGTTGACTCTGGCGACGCGGCCATTGGTGGACGGCATGGCCACCGCATCGCCGCGCAGGGTGGCGCTCACGCCATCGGGCTTGCCGACGATCAGGGTGACCGGTTCGCCGACTTCGACCGTTTCGACGGTGCCTGCCTTGAGCAGGCGCGACAGTAATGGCGCACCCTTGGCACGCCGTACTTCGACCCAGGAATCGGCGCGCACGTTCAGCACCAGGGTGTTCGATCCGGGCGGCGCGGCCGGGGTGGTCGCGGCCGGGGTGGCGGCTGCTGTGGCGACCGGCGCGGTAGCCGGGGGCAGTACCGACACCAGCGGCGGCGACGGTGCGATGACCGGCTTGCGCTCGTCCGGCTTGACCAGGGTCGTTTCCAGCGGCGCGGTGAGCGCTTTGTCGGCCACCACCGGCGCCGGCAGCACCGTCACGCTCGCTTGCGAACCGGAGGCAGCGGCCGGCGCGGTAGCCGACGTGCCGGCCGGGGCGCTGCTTGAGAGCAGCGCCGACGGCACCAGGCCGAAATGCCAGGCCCCGGCAGCGGCGGCCACCACCAGCACGGCCGCGCCGATCAGGCCCAGCGGCAGGCTGGAGCGCTTGCCGTTGGTCGGAAAACGCACTTCGGAAAAGGTGGCGGGCTTGTCGCGCCGCACGGTGCGGCTGCCCGGCTCAGCCAGTTCCGGGGTGTCGAGCGAAATCATGGCTACCAGCGGCGCCGCGTCGAGCTTGACGACCTTGGCGTAGGCGCGCACGAAACCGCGCACCACGGCCGGTCCCGGCAGGTTGGCGTAGTCGCCCGCTTCCAGCGCGGTGACCTGGCGCACCGCCATTTTCAGCTGGTCGGCGACTTGCTCCACCGTCCAGCCCATCGCTTCACGCTGGGCGGCCAGGGTCTTGCCCGGCAAACCATGGTTCGCTGCGGCGTTCGCCCCTGCGTTCGCCCCCGCGTTCGCGCCCGCTGCTGGTTGTTCTGCCCGCTCTGAACTCATCGTCGTTCCTGTCTCACTCATCAAATGCACCGCGCTGGAAGGCTGCGAATTCGGGCGAGCCGGGATGACGCCGGCGCAGCTGGGTCACCAGGCTCGTCTCCGAATCCTTGTTGCCCAGCTTGCGCTCGACGCGGACCGCCAGCCACAGCACATCGGCGGGCAAGGCTTCCGGTTTCGCGACCGCTTTCACGCGGTTGATATAATTACCGGCGCGCACGTAGTCGCGCCGCTCGTAGTAGACCCGCGCCAGACCGGCATTGATCGGCATCAGGTCGGGCTCGAAACGCAGGGCGTCGAGCAGGTAGCGCTCGGCCGCGTCGAAATTTTTCTGCCTGATGGCGCATCCGCCCGCATTCACCATGGCCTTGACCGGCGACTGGTAGCGGGGGTTTTTCAGGGCAATGTCGAACTGGGCCATCGCCGCCGCGTAGCGCTCGGTCTGGCACAGGAAGGAGCCATAATTGTTGTTCAGGTCGGGATTGAGCGGCGCCAGGCGCATCGCGCGCTGGTAATTCTCTTCGGCCAGCACCATCTCGCCCATGCTGGTGTAGATCAGCGCGCGCACGCTGTAGGCGTCGGCGATCTCGGGATCGATGGCGATGGCCTGCTTGATCTCGTCGAGGGCAACCGTGTAATTGCCTTCCTGGTAGTAACCGATGGCCAGCTGCATGCGGATCGACGCGCGCTTGTCCTTGCTGGTCTGGTCCGAACTGGTTTTCAGTTCCGTCTTGCTGCCCTGCAGGCCGATGGCGCTGGCGGTATCGTTGCGGGTGCTGGTGGTGCTCACGCAGGCCGACAGCGCCACGCCGGCGGCGAGCAGCGCCAGCAGGCGGCGCAAGGGACGGGACGATTGCCGCGGCAGGCGCGCGCTCAAGAAGCAATCTCCACGATGCGCCCGAAGTCGGCGCCAAATTTCTTTTGATATTCAGCCATTTTTTCCATGCGCTCCTGTACGCGGGTACGGTCTTGCACTTCGCCGGCCAGCTGGCCGCAGGCGGCGTCGATATCGTCGCCGCGTGTTTTCCGAATCGTGGTCACGATGCCGGCATCCATCAGCACCTGGGCGAACGCCTTGATGCGCGGATTCTTCGAGCGCAACAAGCCAGACTCAGGGAAAGGATTGAACGGAATCAGGTTGAATTTGCACGAGACGCCGAGCGCCGGGTCCAACACCAGCGCCACCAGCTCGCGCGCGTGCTCGTCGCTGTCGTTGACGCCGTCGAGCATGCAGTATTCGAAGGTGATGAAGTCGCGCGGGGCGAATTCGAGGTAGCGGCGGCAGGCGGCCATCAGCTCGCGCAACGGGTATTTTTTGTTCAGCGGAATCAGGCCGTCGCGCAGCGCATCGTTCGACGCGTGCAGGGAGACGGCCAGCGCCACCGGCACTTCCTGCGACAGCTTGTCCATCATCGGCACCACGCCCGAGGTCGACAGGGTCACGCGGCGGCGCGACAGGCCGTAGGCGTTATCGTCGAGCATGAGCTTGAGGGCGGTGACGGTCGGCTCGAAATTGAGCAGGGGCTCGCCCATGCCCATCATGACCACGTTGGTGATCTGGCGCTCGCCCTTGGGACCGGGTTCGATGCCCTTGGTGCGGCGCAGCTCGAATTCGGCCATCCACAGCTGGCCGATGATCTCGGCCACGGTCAGGTTGCGGTTGAAGCCCTGCTTGCCGGTGGAACAGAACCGGCAATTCACGGCGCAGCCGGCCTGGGTGGAAATGCACAGGGTGCCGCGGTTTTCTTCCGGGATGAACACGGTTTCGACCGCGTTGCCATTGCCTACGTCGACCAGCCACTTGCGCGTGCCATCAAGCGAGGTGTGGTCGCTGATCACGGCCGGGGCGCGGATTTCCGCGCGCGTGGCCAGCTTGTCGCGCAGCGACTTGGCCAGGTCGGTCATGGTGTCGAACTCGCTGGCGCCGAACTGGTGAATCCAGCGCTGCAGCTGTTTGGCACGAAACGGCTTCTCACCCAAGTCGGCGCAGTAAGCGACGAGTTGCGCGGGATCGAAGTCCAGCAGGTTGGTGAGAGTCGTCATATGTATTCTTTATTAAGTCAGGACAAAGTTGTTTCAAAAGCATGCCTCAACAGCGTCCCGCCTGCCCGGCGAACCGGACAAGCGGTGTGATGCAGGTCAAACAGTCACGGATGACTGATTAACGCGAGTACACGTTCAGTGCCGGGAAGTAGTAAGCGATTTCCACAGCAGCGGTTTCGGCGGCGTCGGAGCCGTGAACAGCGTTGGCATCGATCGAATCGGCGAAATCGGCGCGGATCGTGCCTTTTTCCGCCTTCTTCGGATCGGTCGCGCCCATCAGGTCACGGTGAGTCGCGATGGCGTTTTCGCCTTCGAGCGCTTGCACCATGACAGGACCCGAGATCATGAATTCGACCAGGTCCTTGAAGAATGGACGTGCAGCGTGCACGGCGTAGAAGCCTTCTGCTTCGGCGCGCGACAGGTGCATCATGCGGGCAGCGACCACTTTCAGGCCAGCGCCTTCAAAGCGGCTGTAGATTTGTCCGATGACGTTTTTTGCAACTGCATCTGGTTTGATGATCGACAGGGTGCGTTCGATTGCCATTTGTAAAAACTCCAATAAAAAGAAAGGTTTAATGTTGGGTGATGAGACCCAATCAACCTTCGATTTTACCATACAACACCCCTTTTTGAGGGATATTGCACGGCCGGCCGCAGAAGTGTTAGAGTGACGCCAGCAAATACACGCGGGCGCAAGCGCGATTTTGCGCGCTTTTCTCCCGCCGTGCTATTCTTTTAGTGAGCATTACTTTTTATCAATCGGAGGCACTATGTCAATCAGCATGCAAGACTACACCCTGGCGGGAAGCCAGGAAGTGCGTCATCGCGTATTGCGCAACACTTACTGGCTACTGGCCCTGTCGATGATTCCGACGGTGCTCGGCGCCGTCATCGGCGTGATGTTCCAGCTGCCGGTACCGCGCGGCTTCCTCGGTTTCGGCCTGTTCCTGGCCCTCGCCTGGGCCTTTATCTGGGGTATCGAGAAAACCAAGCATAGCGCCATGGGCGTCGTGGTGCTGCTGGGCTTTACCTTCTTCATGGGTATCTGGCTCACGCCGCTGCTCACGCGCACCCTGGGCTTTTCCAACGGCGGCACCCTGATCATGATCGCCTTCGGCGGCACCGCCAGCATCTTCGCCGTGCTGGCAAGCATCGCCACCGTGACCAAGCGCGATTTCTCGATGATGGGCAAATGGCTGTTCGCCGGCGTCATGGTGCTGATCGTGGCATCGCTGGCCAACTACCTGTTCCAGATGCCTGCCCTGTGGCTGGCCATTTCGGTGATCGCCATCGCGATTTTCTCCGCGTACATCCTGTATGACGTGCAGCGCATCGTCAACGGCGGCGAAACCAACTACATCAGCGCCACGCTGGCCCTGTACCTGGATGTGTATTTCATCTTCCAGCACCTGCTGGCACTGCTGGGCCTGGGCGGCGAACGCGAATAAAGTTTCATTTCCCGCAATAAAAAACCGGCCTGCGGGCCGGTTTTTTTACGTCCGGAAAGCGGCAGGAAGGCTAGCCGCGGCTCAGAAATCGATTGCCAGCGATGCCTTGGCGCTGCGCGGCGCGCCGAAGGTCAGGGCGCCGCTCGTGGTCCCAGCCCAGCCAGGCGCCGCCGGTCACCAACAGGGCCAGCATGGCGCAGCCAGCCTGCAGCAGACGGCCGCGACGCGGCACGCGCACGAAGCTCTCCTGCGCCAGGTCGGCGGCGGCGCGGCGGTCGCCAAGAAGGCGATGCAGGAAATTGAGCAATTCGAGGTGATAGCGTTCGAACACGATGGCAGGCGGCTGGAAGAATGATCGTTCCGACCCGCGCTGCATGAGGGCCGCTGCAACAGCAGGCCGCACGGCGGCGCGCGGCCGGAAATGAGAATGATTCTCATTATACCAAACGGCGCCGCCCCTTCCCTGCCTTGCCGCTACACCAGGTCGAACACGGCCATCGATTCCACGTGCGAGGTGTGCGGGAACATATTGACCACGCCCGCCTTGCTCAGCTGGTAGCCCGCCTCGTGGGTCAGGATGCCGGCATCGCGCGCCAGGGTGGACGGACTGCACGACACGTACACGATGCGCTTGGGCAGCATCTCCGGATGGCTCAGGCGCAGTGCGGCCAGGGCTTGCACCAGCGCCATGGCGCCGTCGCGCGGCGGATCGATCAGCATGCGGTCGAACTTGCCGAGCGCGACCAGGTCTTCGGCCGTCACCTCGAACAGGTTGCGGGTCGAAAAGCTGGTTTTCTCCGACAGCCCGTTGGCGCGCGCATTCGACAGCGCGCGCTCGGTCAGGGTGGTGCTGCCTTCGATGCCGACCACTTCCCTGGCCTGCGTGGCCAGCGGCAAGGTGAAGTTGCCCAGGCCGCAGAACAGGTCGGCCACGCGGTCGCTCGGCTGCACGTCCAGCAGATTGAGCGCTTTGCCGACCAGCACCCGGTTGATGTGGTGGTTGACCTGGGTAAAATCGACCGGCTTGAACGGCATCTTCACGCCGAATTCGGGCAGGGTGTAATACAGTTCCTTGCCCAGCGGATAAAACGGTGCGGCCGTTTCCGGACCCTTGGTTTGCAGCCACCACTGGATATGCCACTGGTCGGCAAAGCTTTTGAGCACCGTTTCATCGGCGCCAGTGAGCGGCGCCATGATGCGCAGCACCATGGCCGTGGTTTCCTCGCCGACCGCGATTTCGATCTGCGGCATCTGGTCGAAGATCGACAAGGCGCCCACCAGCGCGCGCAGCGGCAGCAGCATGGCGGCCACGTGCGGCGGCAGGATCTTGCAGTCGCTCATGTCGGCGACAAACGCCGAGCGCTTTTCGTGAAACCCCACCAGCACCGTATCTTTTTTGGCAACATGGCGCACCGACAGGCGCGCGCGGTAGCGGTAGCCCCAGGTCGGGCCGTACATCGGGCGCATCACATTGCCCGGCTTGACCTTGCCGATATGCCACAGATTATCTTCCAGCACACGCTGCTTCATCGCCACCTGGGCCGAGGGCTCCAGGTGCTGCATCGAGCAGCCGCCGCAATTGTCGAAATGCGGGCATTTCGGTTCGACCCGCATCGACGACGGCTTGTGCAGCACCGTCATGCGCGCCGCTTCCCAGTTTTTCTTCTTCTTGAAGGTATGAAAGCTGACCTTTTCGCCCGGCAAGGCGCCCTCGACGAAGATGACCTTGCCCGGCGAACCGTCCTCGTTGGCGAGGTGGCCGACGCCGCGGGCGTCCATGTCCAGGGATTTGATGTCGAGAATGGTGTCTTGCATGGCGAAAAACACGCGCGTGGCGTGTGCGGAAAGAGGATTAAAAGGGAAAAGGAGGAGTGGCGCGCAGCCGTGTCAGCCCGCGCGCATCATAGCAAGGAATCGCGCACCACGCCACGGGCGGCCATCGCCCGTTTCAGTTTGACCAGGGCTTCCTGCTGGATCTGGCGCACCCGCTCGCGCGTGACGCCCATCTCGTCGGCCAGGGTCTCCAAGGTGGCCGGATCGTCGTTGTCGAGCCCGAAACGGCGCATGATGACGATGCGCTGCTTGTCCGGCAAGCGCGTGAGCCAGTCGCGCACCAGCACCGTCATTTCGTGGTGTTCGGCGCGGGCGTCGGGGCTGTCGTCGGCGTCGCCGGGCAGCATGTCCATCAGGCTCGACTGCGGATCGTTGTCGAGCGGGGCGTCGAGCGAGGTGGCGTGCTCGGACAGGGCCAGGATATCCTGCACTTCCTCGACCGGGCGCCCGACCAGGTGGGCGATGTCTTCGGCGCTGGCATCCTTGCCGTTGTGGTGCTGGGCTTCGAGGTGGTACTTGGCGCGCAGGATCTGGTTCAGCTCGCGCACCATGTGGACCGGCAGGCGCACCGTGCGCGCCTGGTTCATGATGGCGCGCTCGATGCTCTGGCGGATCCACCAGGTGGCGTAGGTGGAAAAACGGAAACCGCGCTCCGGCTCGAACTTGTCGATGGCGCGCATCAGGCCGATGTTGCCTTCCTCGATCATGTCGAGCAGCACCACGCCACGGTTGATGTAATGCTTGGCGATCGATACCACCAGCCGCAGGTTGTGCTCGATCATGGTCTGGCGCGCGGGAAAGTCGCCCGCCTTGGCCAGGGTGGCGTAGTGCACTTCCTGGGGCGCCGTGAGCAGCGCCCGGGTGCCGATCTGGTTCAGGTAGTGCTGGGTAGTATCGGTCGACAGCTCGGCCGCCAGCACTTTTTTCAGTTCGTCGACGCTTTCGAGCACCGCGCCGGCCACCGGCACGGCATCGGCGCCAATGCCGGGCTCCGCATCCGGGTCGATCTCCGGGTCGATCTCCGGGTCGGCGTCGGCGTCGACCTCGGCCGGCTCGTCCGAAAACTCATCGGGAACCGGATCGTCGCCTTGCTGGTAGCTCGAATGCGTCATAGGATCCACGGGCCGGTATCGGATAAATTGCGCGGCAGTTCGTCAGCGGTTAGGCAGGAAACGCGAAGGATCGACCGGCTTGCCCTGCTGGCGGATCTCGAAGTGCAGCTTGACCGAATCGGCATCCGAATCGCCCATCTCGGCAATAATCTGGCCCTTGTTGACGCTCTGCCCTTCCTTGACCACGATGCTGCGGTTATGGGCATAGGCGGACAGCAGGCTGTTGCTGTGCTTCACAATCACCAGATTACCATAACCGCGGATGCCGCTGCCCGCGTACATGACTTTTCCGGCGCCGGCGGCCATGACTTGCTGGCCCGCCTTGCCGGCGATATCGATTCCCTTGTTCTTGCCTTCGTCGAAGGTGGCGACGATCTTGCCGTCGGACGGCCACATCCAGCTCAGCTTTTCGTCGTCGGTGGCGGTCACGGTGCTGCCCGGCGTGACCACGGGCGGCGGCGCGACGGCAACCGCCGGCGGCGGCGGGGCCCGCTCGGGTTTCTCGGCCGGCTTCGGATCCGGCCTGGCGGCGCCGCCCTCGTTTTTTTGCAGCTCGGCCAGCGCGCTGTCGCTGTAGGGACGCTTGTCGGCGCGCGGCGAGGTCTTTTTGACCACTTCCGCCACCGGCGGCGGCGCCGGCTTTTTCGGTTCCGGCGGCGGCATGTCGATCTTGCTGATCACCACGCTTTCCGGAGGCATCACGCGCAGCACCTGGTCGACCTTGATGTCGTTCGGATTGGCCAGGTTGTTCCAGGCCACCAGGTCGCGGTAATTCTGGCCGTGATCGAGGGCGATGCGGATCAGGGTATCGCCCCGCTTGACCGTGTACATGCCGCGCTCGTCTTTAGCGTCGTCGGTGGCGCGCGGGGCGCGGATGTCGGCGGCCGGCAGGCGGTCGACCACAGGCACGGGACGGCGGGGGGCGGTATGACAGGCGCTGAGCAGGCCGATCGTAAGGAACAGCAGGGGAAGATGGCTTGTGTATTTCATTCTCATGTTATGTGTGTCGTGTTCTGTTAAGCTGGGGCGCGCACCATGGGCGCAGGCCGGGCGAACGCTTAAACGGTGCCCGGGCGCAAGGGCACGAAGTGGCAGCCTTCCAGGGTTTCGCTCATCCATTCGGCCTTGCCGGTACGGGTGATCAGCTGCAGGTGCTGGACCTGCGCACCCACCGGGGCGACCAGGCGGCCACCCACGCTGAGCTGATCGAGCAGTGCCTGCGGCACCTCCAGACCGGCCGCAGCCAGAATGATACCGTCGAATGGGGCGGCTTGGGGCAAGCCTAGCATACCATCTCCGTAGTGCAAGCGCAGATTCACGATGCCCAGGTGGCGCAGATTGGTCTTGGCCAGCTCGTGCAATTGACGAATCCGCTCGACCGAATACACATCCTTGGCGATGCACGACAGCACCGCCGCCTGGTAGCCGCAACCGGTGCCGATCTCCAGCACGCGGTTCAGGGGGCCGCCGTTGCGCAGCACTTCCAGCATGCGCGCCACGATGTAGGGACGGGAAATGGTCTGGTTGTGGCCGATCGGCAAGGATGCGTCGATATAGGCCTGGGCCGACAGGGCCGGCTCGATGAAGCGGTGGCGCTGCACGGTTTCGAGCGCGCCCAGCACCACCGTATCCTTGACGCCCTGGCGCGCCACCCGCGCCACCATCGCGCGCCGGATCGCGTCCGACACGCCCATGTCGGGCCGCGGCGGCGCCACCGGCAGCGGCTGGGCGCGCAGCAGGGCGTCGCTGTGCGACTTCGAGGGCGATGCCACCACCCGCGCCACGTAGGGACTGGGGCCGTTCGGCTGCACCCCGTTCCTGGCGGCATTCCGGGTCGCGGTCTGGGGCGTGGCGACTCTGGGGGTCGCGGTCTGGGGCGTGGCGACTCTGGGGGTCGCCACTGGCGAATTGGCGACCCGGGGCGTTGCCACCCTGGCCGGCGCGAAGGCCGGACCCTTGCGCGCATCGCCCGTCACCGACGACAGCGGCAGCGGGAAGGTGCTGCGTTTGTCCGGCTTGTCGCTCATGCGAGGCCGCGCGAGAGCAGCGCCAGCTGGTCGCGATGGGTCAGGTCGACCTGCAGCGGGGTGACCGAGACCTCGCCCTGGGCGGTGGCATGGAAATCGGTGCCCTCGCCGGCGTCGCGCGTGGCGCCCGGCGGGCCGATCCAGAAGATTTCGCGCCCGCGCGGATCGCGCCCGCGGATCACCGGTTCGGCCTGGTGACGCCGGCCCAGCCGGGTCGCGCGCACCGTGGTCAAGGCTGCGTAGGGCAGGTTCGGAATATTAACGTTGAGCAAGTACGGCGCCGGCAACTCGTCGAAGCGGCGCAGCACGATGTCGCGCGCCAGGCGGGCGGCGCCATCGATGTGCTCCCAGCCGTGCGCCACCTGGGAAAAGGCGATCGCCGGAATGCCGAACAGATAACCTTCGGTCGCGGCCGCCACAGTGCCCGAATACAGGGTGTCGTCGCCCATGTTCTGGCCATTGTTGATGCCGGACACGACCAGGTCGGGCCGGTAGTCGAGCATGCCGGTCAGGGCGATGTGGACGCAGTCGGTCGGGGTGCCGTTGACGAAGTAAAAGCCGTTGGCCGCCTTCTGCACCGACAGCGGGCGGTCCAGCGAGAGCGAATTGGACGCGCCGGAACGGTTGCTGTCGGGCGCCACCACGACGATCTCGGCCACCGCGGCGAGCGCCTCGGCCAGGGCCTGGATGCCGGGGGCGAGATAGCCGTCGTCATTGCTGATAAGAATTCTCATGCACCGATTTTACCTGATGCAATGAGCGCCACGCTGGCCCGCGCCCAACAAATTGTGCGCCGGGCGCGCCAGATGGCTTTACTGGGCGCTGACCGGGCGCCCGCCGACGGCGTCGGTGAGCGCCTGCTGCAGCGCCGAGACCTCGTCCTGGGCAAACGCGAGCAGCGCATCCTTGTCGTTGTTGCGCTGATAAACCTGCTTGATCAGGGCCACCCCGCGCAGGCGCAGCAGCGCCGGCACGTTGCGCCGAAGCACGCTTTTGCGCAGGCTGTCGGCCAGTGCGCGCGCCTCGCGTTCGCAGCGCTGGTCGATCAATTCCTGCAGCTGGGCCAGCTTGTAGCCGAGGCTGTCGCCGCTGTCGGGCGCGTCGAGAATGCCGCTGCGCCGCACGCTGCCCTGCTGCACGCTGTCGGCCAGCTTGCGCGCGTCCACGCCGTGCCCCTGGCGCGAGAGCGTGGACGCCAGCGCCATATTGATGTCGCGGGTGTGCGCGTCGTCGCTGCCGTGCACCTGCTCGTGCCCATTGACCAGCTTTTGCTGCAGGCGCCGGGCGGCGTCCAGGTCGCCCTGCTCGCTCAGGGTCGAGGCCAGCCGGGTCTGGCTGGTGATGGTGTCGGGATGGTCGGCCCCGAGGCAGCGCTCGCGGCTTTTGGCCAGCAGTTCGAGCATCCCGCGCACCCCGCCCAGATCGCTCTGGGCGGCCATGATCTCGGCCAGCAGCTCGCGCGCCTGCATCGTGGCTGGATGGTCGGGCCCGGCGTTGCGTTCGCGCGCGCCGGCCACGCCTTCCTGCAGCTTGCGCGCATTGCCCAGGTCGCCCAGTTCCAGCAGCAGGGCCGCCAGTTGCTGGGCGCAGCGCAGGCTGTCCTCGTGCTCGCTGCCGAGCAGGCGCTCGCGCCCTTCCAGCACCCGTTCGTAGACCATGCGCGCGCGGCTGAGCTCGCCATGGCGGGCCAGGGTCCGGGCTTGCCCCGCCAGGCGGTCGAGGGTGTGCAAGTGGCCGCAGCCGAGCACGCGCTCGCTGGCCTCGATGAGCTGTTCGTGCAGGCCCAGCGCGCGCGCGAATTCGCCGGCGTGGGCCAGCGTCGCGGCCAGCGCGGCGCGCGCGGCCAGGGTGTCGGGGTGGTCGGTCCCGAGCAGGCGCGCACAATCGTCGACGAGCAACTCCTGCAGCAGGCGCGCCTCGGCCGTGCGCCCCTGCTGGCGCAGCACCACCGCCAGCAGGGCCCGGGTGGCGCGGGTGTCGGCATGCTCGTCGCCGAGCAGGCGCTGGCGCAGGCTGGTACTTTCTTCAAAGCAGGCAATGGCGTCGTCGACGCGCCCGTTGCCGCGGTACAAGAGGCCAAGCTGGTGCAGGTCGTGCGCCAGCGGCAGCGACAGCGCCGTGGTGATGCCCCGCCCCAGGCGCTCGCGGGCGGCGCTGATGGCGGCGCACAGGCGCACCTCGGCGTGCGATTGCCAGGGAAAATAATTGCCGCTCATCCAGTCGAGCAAGGTGGAAAACGTGCGCGCCGGCGAAAAGCGGTCGCAATCGCGTTCGGCAACCGCCGCCAGCGCTTCGCCGCCGGCCACCGCATGGATCTGCTGCAACTGGATTTCATCGAAATAGCTGTCGAGCGAGATGCGCGCGACGCCGTAACACTGGCGCAGCAACTGCTCGATCACGCTCTGGTAGCCGGCCAGCGCGCGCTGCGGGTCGCCGCGCCGCCACAGCAGGCGGCGCTGGACGTCGGCGCTGTCGATCGACGAGGGCAGCGGATAGACCAGCAGCGGGCGCTGTTCATCCTCGTGGCTGCAGCGGTAATCGATGGCGCGCGTGACCACCCCGGACAGCCCGTCCAGGCTGCCCTGGTTGGGCGTGAACACGGCCACCAGCCGGCGCGGCAGCAAGGTGGTGCAGATGCTCACGGCGGCCGAGCGCCCGCTGCGCGCATCGACCAGCACATGGGCGAAGCGCTGCGCCATGTAATCGGCGAAGCAACGGAACAGCGCCGGACACGCCTCGAACAAGCCATCCCAGTCGAACTGGTCGGCGCGCTCGCCGTAACTGTCGTCGAAGCGGCCGGCGCGCATCAGGTACAGCGGGCGGCTCTGGTCGACCCGTTCGACGAACGGTTCCCAGTCGACCGCCTCGAGCACCTGGCGCGCCAGCGCGACATCGTCGCGCGCGGCGGCGCCGCGCCCGAACAGGCGCAGGTGGTCGCGGCAAGCCTGGAAATATTCAAGCAGGCCGGGCCGTTCTCCGGGGCGCCCGAAATGATGGTGCAGGCCCGGCGCGGCGGTGTCGAAGTCGATCATCAGCACCGGCACGGTCGCGTTCTGGCGTCCGGCCAGCAGCACCGCCATGGTCGACAGGGCCATGCTGCGCGCCGAGCCGCTCTCGAACGAGTAGAACGTCGTCACGTCACCGGGGCCGGCCAGCGGCGGCAGGGTAATGCGTTTGATTTCCATGTTGCTCCTCTTATTTTTTCGGAAAAGTCAGATCCGGCAGATCGCGCCACACGGGTGGGACATCGGGAAGCACGAATTGGTTGCAATCATGGCCGACAGGGGTGTACTTTTTTAGGTACTCATAGTGGATGACAATCCTGTTCACGATCTTTTTGATATCTGGCAGGAACTCCGGGTGCGATTTCAGGTCGCCCGTTGCCATCGTGAAATGCGAAAAATCCACGTAAAAGCTGGAGCCGGCAATCTGGGGCGGCAGGCGGGCCGGGTGCATGGTCATAATCACGGGAATAATCAGGTGGCTGGGCATGGTGTACCACCGACTTCGTTCGGCCTCGATCTGCTGCATGGCCGCGAACTCGCGCCGCGTATATCCGTGGGCCTCATACTTGGGCGTGTAGATCAGGATCATGGTGACGCTCTCGCACATGGCGCGGGCGATGCGGCGGTCGATATCGTCGCCGCCGCCGAGCTGTTCCGTATCAATGAACAGCTCGTCCTCATTGTCAAAATACGGTTCCAGATAGCAGCGGATGGCGTCCGACAGGGCGATCTTGAACTCGTTCATCAGTCCATCGCGGCGACCGTGGGCGTAACTAAAGAAACAGCCATAACGGATTGCCATGCCAGCCTCCCTCTCCGGTGGTCCCACTGATGCGCTCGCGCTGTCGACTTTAACAAGCGCGGCCGAGGTGGCTTTGCGCACGCGCAAACCGCTGAGTGGCGCGGCCGGGCCCGGCGCGTTTCAGCCGACCACGGCCAACCCGGGCGCACGGAATTGAGGCATAATAAAAAATCAAACGGTCGTACTATTTTTTTATAACACTCATCGGAGACACCAATGAAAGCCGTGGTTTGCAAAGCGTGGGGGCTGCCCGACAGCCTGGTAGTGGAACAAGTGGCCGCCCCGGTGGCGGGGCCCGGCCAGGTGCTGCTCGACGTGAAGGCGGCCGGGGTCAACTTCCCGGACGTGCTGATCATCCAGGGCAAGTACCAGTTCAAGCCCGAGCTGCCATTTACCCCCGGCAGCGAACTGTCGGGCGTGGTCAGCGCGCTGGGCGAGGGAGTGAGCAACGTCAGGCTGGGCGACCGGGTGATCGCGTTTACCGCCCAGGGCGCCTTCGCGCAGCAGATCGTGGTGCCGGCCCAGGCGCTCATGCCGATGCCGCCCGGCATGGATTTCGACACCGCCGCCGCCATCACCCTCACCTACGGCACCTCGCACCACGCGGTGGCCGACCGCGCCGCCCTCAAGGCGGGCGAAACCATGCTGGTGCTGGGCGCGGCCGGCGGCGTCGGCCTGGCGGCCATTGAAATCGGCAAGGCGCTGGGCGCGCGCGTGATCGCGGCCGCGTCCACCGACGACAAGCTGGCGGTGTGCCGCGAGCATGGCGCCGACGCCACCATCAACTACAGCAACGAGGATTTGCGCGAAGCGATCAAGGCCGCCACCGACGGCAAGGGGCCGGACGTGATCTACGATCCGGTCGGCGGCATCTACGCCGAGCCGGCCTTCCGCTCGATCGGCTGGCGCGGGCGCTACCTGGTGGTGGGATTTGCCAACGGCGACATCCCCAAGCTGCCGCTGAACCTGACCCTGCTCAAGGGCGCCTCGCTGATGGGCGTGTTCTGGGGCGAGTTCGCCAAGCGCGAACCGAAGGCCAACATGGCGGCCATGCGCGAACTGATGGGATGGCTGGCCGAAGGCAAGATCCGGCCGCGCATATCAGGCCGCTACGCGCTGGAACAGACGGCGCAGGCACTGAACGACATGGCCGCGCGCAAGGTTACCGGCAAGGTGGTGATCGTGCCGGACGCCTGAGCGGCCAGGCCGCCTCTACCTGGCCTGCTGCGCGATCCAGGCGTTGATCCTGGTTTCCAGCAGCGCCAGCGGCAAGGTGCCGTCAGCCAGCACCGCATCGTGGAACCTGGCCAGGCTGAACTTGTCGCCCAGCGCCGCCTGCGCGCGCTGGCGCAGTTCCATGATCTTCAGCGCCCCCACCTTGTAGCCCAGCGCCTGCCCCGGCCACGCCATGTAGCGTTCGGTCGCGTTGCGCGCATCGTCTTCGGTGCTGCCGGCTTCATCGACCAGGAAGCGGATGGTCTGCTCGCGCGTCCAGCCCTTGGCGTGCAGGCCGGTGTCGACCACCAGCCGGGCCGCGCGCATCATGTCGAGCATCAGGTGGCCGGCGTAGGCATTCGGGTCTTCATACAAGCCCATTTCCTTGCCCAGCGATTCGGCGTACAGGGCCCAGCCTTCGATATAGGCATTGTTGCCGCCGAACTTGCGGAACTTTGGAATCGGCAATTCCTGCTGCTTGGACAGCTGGAAATGGTGGCCGGGATGGCCTTCGTGCAGGAACAGCGAGGTCATGCGCGTGCTGGCGTATTTGGCCGGATCGGGAATCACGGCCCAGAAAATGCCCGGACGCGAGCCATCCGCCGCCGCGGCCGTGTAATGGTCGGACGCGGTATCGCGCGACAGGGCTGGCTCGGCGCGAATTTCCAGCGGCGCCTCGGGCAGGGTCGCAAACAGGCGCGGCAGCATCGGCAGGATGCGCGCGTTCAGCGCCCGGTAGGCCTGCAGCACGTCTTCCTCGGTCTTGAAGGGCCGGTACTTGGGCTGCTGCGTCAGCCAGCGCGGCAAGCCGGCCGGCGCCCCCGTGTAGCCCAGCCTGGGCGCCAGCTTCGTGAATTCGGCGTTGATGCGGCTCATCTCGGCCAGACCGATGCGGTGGATTTCTTCCGGCGCCAGTGCGCTCGTGGTTTGCGCCGCCACCCAGGCGCGGTACCAGTTGCCGCCGTCCGGCAGGCTGCCCCAGCCGGCGGTCGCGCGCGCGGCCGGCAGGTAGTCGGTTTCCAAAAAGGCGGCCAGCTTGCGCAGCGACGGCAGCACCTGCACCCGCACCGCTTCGCGGTAGGCGCCCGTCATGCGCGCCTTTTCACCCTTGCTGAACGCTTCCGGCAGCGCGCGCACCGGTGCGGCGTACGGGCTGGTGTCGACCGTCGCGGCGGCCAGCGCCTTGATCTGCGGCAGCAGCGCCTGCACCAATGCCTTGGGCTGCACCACGCCTTGCTTGATGCCGGTGCGCATGTTGGCAATCGCCGCGTCGGTCCACTGCGGCAACGCCGTGATGCGCTTGAGGTATGCCTGGTAATGGGCCACGGTGGCCAGCGGCTGCGAGCCGTCGCCGGCGCCGAAATTGGCCAGCAGCACGGGCAGGCTGTCCATCTGGTTCATCGGCAGCAGGTAATCCTTGAGCGGCTCGAAGCGCAGCAGGTTGTTGACCTCGAAACCGAGGATGTCGTAGGTGGTCAGGTCGAGCGCCGTCAGCTTGCTGCGGTCGATCCGGGCCAGCTCGTCGCGCACCTCGTGCAGCATGGCGAACTGGCGCGCCCGCACCGATGGCACGATGGTCATCGGCAGCAAGTCGTCGAAGCGGTTGTCGCCGGCGAAGGTGGCGTTGACCGGCTCGAAGCGCGCCTGCGCTTCGTAATAGCGCTCGGCCAGCTGGGCCAGCTGCGCGGCCGGATTGGCGGCCATGCTTGCCTCAGCGGCCAGAGGCGGCGGCGCGGGGACCTGGGCCTTGATCCCGGCCGCAGCCTGGTCCACGGCGCCAGCGGCCACGGTCGTGCCCATCAAGGCGGAAAGTAACAGCGAGCGCAGCACGGTCATGGCTTAGTCCTGGGTTTCTTGAGGCGGTTTGAAAAAGGCGATCACGTCTTCCTGCAGGCGGGTGCGCTTGAATGACGGCAGGCTCTGCCAGACGCGCTTGCCGTACGACTTGGAAATGAGGCGCGGGTCGCAGATCATCAGCACGCCGCGGTCGGTCTCGTCGCGGATCAGGCGCCCTGCTCCCTGCTTGAGGTTGATGATGGCCTCGGGCAGGGTGTGGTGCATGAAGCCGTTCAAGCCCTGCTTTTCCATCACGTCGATGCGCGCGGCCAGCACCGGGTCGTCGGGCGGCGCGAACGGCAGCTTGTCGATGATCACCAGCGACAGCGCATCGCCGCGCACGTCGACGCCCTCCCAGAAACTTTGCGAGCCGACCAGCACGCCGTTGCCGGCATTGCGGAAGGAATCGAGCAATTCGGTGCGGCCACGTTCGCCCTGGACGAACAGCGGAAAGTCGAGCCCGCGCTTGGCGAACTCGTCGCGCAGGCGCTCGGACACCTGCTTGACCGCACGGATCGTGGTGCACAGGAAAAACGTGCGTCCGCCGGCCGCCTCGATCACCGGCAGCGCGCAATCGATGACGGCGTCGGTGTAGCCGAAGGAATTCGGTTCCGGCAAGCCGTTCGGCACGTACAGCAAGCCCTGCTGCTCGTAGTTGAACGGGCTCGGCCAGGTTTTGGCCGGCTCCCCGGTCAAGCCCATCTGGTTCGAGAAATGCTTGAAGTCATTCTTGACCGCCAGGGTGGCCGAGGTAAAGATCCAGCTGCGCGGCGTGCCTTCGCGCTGGTTGTTGAAGATCGGCGCGATCGACAGCGGCGTCTTGTGCAGCTGCAGCGAGGACGAAAACGCTTCCACCCACAGCACCGCCTGGTCGCCTTCGACCACTTTGCTGGCCGGCGCGTCGCGCCGGATGCCATCCTGCTTCCAGGCGTCCAGCGCGGCGGCCAGTTCGACCGCGCGCACCCGCACCTGCTCGATGGTTTCGGCGCGCGCGGCCTGGTCTTCGAGCACGTCGATCATCTCGGCCAGCTTTTCCTTGAGCGTATTGAGTGCCGGGAAAAACTCGGACGACGGCATGATCTGCGCCAGCGACAGGCGCATGATGTCTTGCGGGAAGGTCAGGCGCAGGTCGCGCGCGGCCTTTTCGACCACGGTCACCACTTTGGCCCAGTCCGGGCCGCCGCGCGCATGCGCCAGGCCCTCGGCCAGCACGTCGCGGCACAGTTCCAGGATTTGCGAGGTCGACACGGTCTGGCCGAAGAACAGGGTGGCCGTGTCGGGCAACTGGTGCGCTTCGTCGAAGATGATGGTGTTGGCCGACGGCAGCAGCTCGGCCACGCCGGTATCTTTCAGCGCCACGTCGGCGAAGAACAGGTGGTGGTTGACCACCACCACATCGGCCTGCTGGGCTTCGCGGCGCGCCTTCATCACGAAGCAATCCTGGTAATACTGGCACTCGGCGCCCATGCAGGTGTCGCGCGTGGAGGTGACCAGGTTCCAGATCAGGGCGTTTTCGGGCACCTTGGACAGTTCGGCCTTGTCGCCGGACGTCGTCATCTTGATGAAGCGCGAGATTTCGCGCAGGTTGCCGACATCGTCGCGCGAGGTCATGCGCCCGTTCTGCAGGGTGCGTTCGAGGTGGTAATGGCACACGTAGTTCGAGCGGCCCTTGAGCAGCGCCACCGAGACCGGCGCCTTGAGGGCGGCACGCACGGTCGGGATGTCGCGCAGGAACAACTGATCCTGCAAGTTCTTGGTGCCGGTCGAAATGATGGTCTTGCCGCCCCACAGCAGCGCCGGGACCAGGTAGGCGAAGGTTTTTCCGGTGCCGGTGCCGGCCTCGGCGATCAAGGTGCTCTGGTCGGCGATGGCCTGGGCGATCGACTTGGCCATCTCGGTCTGCGAGCGGCGCGGGCTGAAGCTGCCGACGGAGGGCGCGAGCGGGCCGCCCGCGCTGAACAGGCGGTCGACTTCGGCATCGTGTTTGCCGGCGGGCGGCGCATCGTCGCCGTCGGCGGCGGCAGGGAGCGCGTCGCGTAGCGCCCCGGGCGCGAGTAAAGGGTCGGTCAAGGTGGCATTTCAGTGAAGCGAAGACGGATCAGGCCGGGACATCAGGCACCAATTGCATTTTCAACAGGGTAATATGGTCTTTCAGTTGCAACTTGCGCTTTTTGAGCCGGCGCAGCTGCAACTGGTCGTGGTGCCCGTCCAGGGTCAACATGTCTATGACCGCATCCAGGTCGCGATGTTCCACATCGAGTTCGATCAGGCGGCGCTGGATAGTTTGGGCATCGTTCATGTGTGGCATTCCAGACAAGTTCATTTCAAAAATTTCATCAACTGCTGCCCGAAAACGCATACAATCGGAAACAATTTTTGTCGCACAGAAAAATGTATCCGCTTGCAACAAGGAGGCGACTCAGTGCATAGTTTAATCTACGGCGCCGTTGCAGCCAATAATATCGAATACGACAGCCGAGAGAGTCGTATGGTAACGCAGCCAGGACTTTTACCCCAAGCATATGAATGAATACAAGATCGAGGCCGGAACCGCGCAGCATATCGGCAACCGGCCGGAGCAGACCGACCGCACCGCCTTGTTCACGGGGGCACGCGCGCCCGGCTACATGATGGCGGTGCTGGCCGATGGCGTATCCGGCGGCGCCATCGCATCCGACCAGGTGCTGTTGACGGCCAAGCAGCAATTCGACAATTTCAAGCCGGGCGACGATCCCAGCATCGAGCGCCTGCAGACACTGCTGCGCGAGATCGTGCTGGAAACCCACACGGTTCTCAACCTCAATGCGCTGACCAGCAAAGCCGAGGCGCATACCACCTTCGTCGGACTGGTGATCACGCCCAAGGGCACGGCGGTGTGGGCGCATGTGGGCGATTCGCGCCTGTACCGTTTCACCCGGGCCGAGTGCGCGGTGCGCACCAGCGACCTGCCCTACATCGAGCACCTGGTCGGCACCGACAAGCTGCCGCTGGAAGCGGCCAGGAATCACCGCCATTCCAAGCTGCTGGTCAATGTGCTGGGCAACAGCCGCAAGGAGCCGTTCGTGGCGGTGGGCCACCACGACAACCTGGCCGCGGGCGACACCTTTCTGCTGGCGTCGGACGGGCTGTGGCACTTCTTCACGGACAGCGAACTGGGCGCCGTAACGAGCAAGAACACGCCGCGCCAGGCGTCGGAACTGCTGATCAACAAGGCGGTGGAACGGGCCCAGGGCAAGGGCGGCAATTGCACCATGGCGATCGTCAAACTGGTCAAGCCGCCCAAGGAAGTGCCGAATTACACGGTTGAACGGATGCGCCGGGCGGTCTGAGGCGCTGTGCTACACCCATCGTTGCCGCCATTGGCGGGAACGATGGCTTATTTGGAGATCTTCACTTCCTTCGGCTGCGCCGCCGCTGCGGCATCTTGCGCCGCCTTCTCCGCCTTCTTCGCGCTGGCCGCCTTCTTCTCTTCGACCTTGCGCTGGCGCTTCTCCGAATCGATGCGCTTCTGCGCGAACGCTTCCGCATTGGCCGCGCGCTCCGGCACGGCCGCCTTCTCTTCCTGCGCGAGGCGCGCCAGCTTGGCCGCCTGCGCCGCCTTGCGCGCTTCCAGCGTCGGCTTCTTCGACGGTCCCTTCACCTTGGGCGGCGCCTCCACCGGCACCGGCGCCTGATTGGCCGCCAGGCGCGCTTCTTCCGCTTCCGCCGCGCGCACCGATTCGGCCACCGCCACATCGCGCGCATCGGCCGAGGCCTTGCGCTGGAAATGCTTGGCCTCGTCCTCGACCGCGTTCAGGTAGGACAGCGTCACGCGCCGGTATTCGCGCGCTTCGTCCAGGCAGTCGTTGACGAAGAAGCGCTCGTAGCAGCTCGCTTCGCTGTTGGCATAGCGCGCTTCGGTGGCGGCGCGCTGGGTGCGCACCTGCTCCAGTTTGAGTTCGGCCTGCTCCAGCGACACCGTGGCGGGCACCACCGGCGCCATGGAGGTCGGCAGCAGGCTGTTGGAACAGGCACCCAGGCCAACCGCCAGCAGCGCCAGCGCCGCGCCGCGGATCAGGGGAAAAGCGAAATTATTCATGTTCTGTGTCCTGTAGGCTGTCACGAGAGGGAGTCGGCGGCGCCGCGGCGCTCCGCATCCATATACTCGCGCGACTGCATTTCAATAATACGCGAGACGGTGCGATGAAACTCGTTCGACAGCGTCCCTTGCGTGTACAGCTCTTCCGGCGCCACGGCGGCCGACATCAGCAGTTTAACCTTGTGGTCGTAAAAGACGTCAATGAGCCACGTAAACCGGCGCGCCTCGGACGACTGGGCGGCCGACATGGCCGGTATCCCCGACAGCACCACGGTGTGGAAGCGGCTGGCGATTTCCAGGTAATCGTTCTGCGAACGCGGCCCGCCGCACAGGGTGGCGAAATCGAACCAGATGATGCCGCCCGCATGGCGCAGCGCGCGGATTTCGCGCTCCTCGATGCGGATGCGCGGGTCTTCGTCGGCCGTCTCGGCGATGCGCGCGTAGGCCGTGCGCAGCGCCTCGTCGGAAGCGGCGTTCAGGGGCGTGTAGTAGCTCTCGACCTGTTCCAGCGCGCGCTTGCGGTAATCGATGCCGGCATCGACGTTGAGCACATCGAGCTTGTCCTTGAGCAGGGCGATGGTCGGCAGCATGCGGTCGCGGTGCAGGCCGTCCGGGTACAGCAGGTCGGGATCGTAGTTCGACGTCATGATGAACGACACGCCGTTGTTGAACAGGGCGGTCAGCAGATTATACAAAATCATGGCGTCGGCGATATCCGACACGTGGAATTCATCGAAGCAGATCAGGCGGTACTTCCTGGCGATGCGGCGCGCCACTTCGTCGAGCGGATCGGCCACGCCCTTGAGCTCATCGAGCTCGCGGTGCACGCCGCGCATGAATTCGTGGAAGTGCAGGCGCGTCTTGCGCACCACCGGCACCACCGAGTAAAAACTGTCCATCAAAAACGACTTGCCGCGCCCTACCCCGCCCCACAGGTAGACCCCGCGCGGCACGTCCGGGCGGTTGATCAGGCGCTTGAAGGTGGACGAACGCTGCGAACGGAATTCGACCCATTCCTCATAGGCGCGCTGCAGGCGGTCGACCGCGCGCTGCTGGGCCGCGTCCGAGGTAAAGCCGCGTTGGGATAAGGCGTGCTGGTAGAACTCTTGGACATTCATCAGGGGAGGCAATGCAGAAAGCCGGGCGCACCAATGGACACATTGGCACGCCCGGCGGGTACGGATTTAGAAGTTCAGCGACCGCTTGTCGACGGCGAGCGCGGCTTCCTTGGTCGCTTCGGACAGCGATGGGTGGGCGTGGCAGATGCGCGCGATGTCTTCCGCGGAAGCGCGGAATTCCATGGCGACCACGGCTTCCGAAATCAGTTCGGAGGCCATCGGGCCGACGATGTGCACGCCGAGGATTTCATCGGTGGTGGCATCGGCCAGGAACTTGACCATGCCTGACGTATCGCCCAGCGCGCGCGCACGGCCATTGGCCATGAACGGGAAAGTGCCTGCCTTGTAGGCCACGCCGGCCGCTTTGAGCTGCTGCTCGTTCTGGCCGACCCACGCGATTTCCGGCGAGGTGTAGATCACCCACGGAATCGTGTTGAAGTTGGTGTGGCCATGCTGGCCGGCGATACGCTCGGCCACGGCAACGCCTTCTTCCTCGGCCTTGTGCGCCAGCATCGGGCCGCGCACCACGTCGCCCACCGCCCACACGTTCGGCAGGTTGGTCTTGCAGTCGTCGTCGACGGCGATGAAGCCACGCTCGTCGAGCTTCAGGCCAACCGCGTCGGCACCCAGACCGATGGTGTTCGGCACGCGGCCGATCGAGATGATCAGTTTGTCGAACACGGAGCTCTGCGCTTCGCCGGCGGCGTTGGCGTAATCGACGGTGACGCTGTTCTCGCCGGCGGTGACTTTGCTGATCTTCACGCCCAGGTTGATCTCCAGGCCCTGCTTGGTAAACAGCTTGTGCGCTTCCTTGGCGATCTGCTCGTCGACCGCGCCGAGAAAAGCAGGCAAGCCTTCCAGCACCGTGACCTTGGCGCCGAGGCGGCGCCAGACGCTGCCCATTTCCAGGCCGATCACGCCGGCGCCGATCACGCCGAGGGTGGCCGGCACGGAGCTGATGGTCAGCGCGCCGCTGTTCGACAGGATCAGTTTTTCGTCGAACGGTGCGCCCGGCAGTTCGCGCGCGTTGGAACCGGTCGCGATGACCACGTGCCTGGCCGAGAGCGTGTCGGCATTGGCGCCGGTGACGCTGACCTGATAACCGCCTTCGGCGGCGCCGGTGAACGCACCGCGGCCGTGGAAGAAGGTGATCTTGTTTTTCTTGAACAGGAACAGGATGCCGTCGTTATTCTGTTTGACGACGGTTTCCTTGCGCTTCAACATCTGCGGCAGGTTCAGCGACAGGCCGGCGAAATCGATGCCGTGCTCGGCGAACGCATGGCCGGCGTGTTCGTAATGCTCGGACGACTGCAGCAGCGCTTTCGATGGAATGCAGCCGACGTTGGTGCAGGTGCCGCCGGGAGCGGGACCGCCCTTGGCGTTGGCCCATTCATCGATACAGGCAACCTTGAAACCGAGTTGCGCCGCGCGGATGGCGGCGATGTAGCCGCCAGGGCCAGCGCCGATGACGACCACGTCGAATTGTTTTGCATCACTCATTATTGATTCCCTTGTTTTATTCTACTGGTACGAATATCCACACCGGCCGCCGCACGCTGGGGAGCATGCGGCGGCGAGGCGCGCTGCGTGCTTACAGGTCCAGCAGCAGGCGCGCAGGATCTTCCAGCGTTTCCTTCATCGTGACCAGGCCCAGGACGGCTTCGCGACCGTCGATGATGCGGTGATCGTACGACATCGCCAGGTAGTTCATCGGACGCACCACGACGAGCCCGTTTTCGACGACAGCGCGGTCCTTGGTCGCGTGCACGCCCAGGATGGCCGACTGCGGCGGGTTGATGATCGGGGTCGACAGCATCGAGCCGAAGGTGCCGCCGTTCGAGATCGAGAACGTACCGCCGGTCAAGTCTTCCAGGGTCAGCTTGCCTTCCTTGGCTTTCTGGCCGAATTCACCGATCTTCTTCTCGATTTCGGCGATTGACATCTGGTCGGCGTTGCGCAGGATAGGCACCACCAGGCCGCGTGGCGAACCGACCGCGATGCCGATGTCGAAGTAGCCGTGGTAAACGATATCGTTACCGTCGACCGAGGCGTTGATGATCGGGTACTTTTTCAGCGCGGCGACAGCGGCCTTGACGAAGAAGGACATGAAGCCCAGCTTGACGCCGTGCTCTTTCTCGAACTTGTCCTTGTACTTGTTGCGCAGGTCGATCACCGGCTGCATGTTCACTTCATTGAACGTGGTCAGGATGGCGTTGGTCGACTGCGACATCACCAGGCGCTCGGCGATACGGGCGCGCAGGCGGCTCATCGGCACGCGCTCTTCCGGACGCTCGCCCAGGTTGGCGGCGCTTGGCGTGGCCACCTGCTGCAGCGGGGCCTTGGCTGGCGCGGCGGGCGCTGCCTGTGGCGCTGGTGCCGCCGGCTTGACGCCGCCGGGCTGGGTTGCAGAACCCAGCGCGCCGAGCACGTCGCCCTTGGTGACGCGGCCATCGCGGCCGCTGCCGGCAACGTCGGACGTGGTCAGGTTGTTATCGGCCAGCAGCTTGGCGGCGGCAGGCATGGCGACATTCGCTTTCGAGGCGATCGCGCCGATGGCGGCGGCGACCGGATCGGCGGCCGCTGGCGCGGCCTGGGAAGGGGCGCTGGAAATCTGCAGCGGGCTCACCTGGGCGGCGGCTTCGGTATCGATGATGGCGATGACTTCGCCGGCGACGACGGTGCTGCCATCGCCCTTGAGGATCTGGGTGATGATGCCGGCGTTCGGCGCCGGCAGTTCGAGCACGACCTTGTCGGTTTCGATATCGATCATGTTTTCGTCGCGCGAAACTGGCTCGCCGACTTTCTTGTGCCACGACAGCAGGGTCGCTTCCGCTACCGATTCCGACAGAACTGGGACTTTGACTTCGATTTGTGCCATGTAAAACTCCGTGTATTGTTTTTTGCGGCGCCCCGCTAGCAGCCAGGGCGCACCGTCATTATTTGGTCAGGATGAAACCCTTGAGCTTCGCGAACGCCGTTTCCAGCAATTCCTTCTGCTGCGCGTTGTGCTTGTCGGCGTAACCGACCGCAGGCGAGGCCGAAGCCGGACGGCCCGCATACGCCAGGCGCTGGCCCGATTCGAGGCTTTCAAAGATATTGTGCTGGATCTGGAACCATGGTCCCTGATTCTGCGGCTCATCCTGGGTCCATACGACTTCGGTCGCGTTCGGGAACTTTTTCAGTTCAGCCGCGAACGACTTGTGCGGGAACGGATACAGCTGTTCGACACGGATGATGGCGGTATCAAGCTGGCCGCGTGTTTTGCGGGCGTTCACCAGGTCGTAATAGACCTTGCCCGAGCAGGCGATCACGCGCTTGACCTTCTTGGCGTCGATTTTCTCGTCGACTTCACCGATGACGGTGTGGAAGGCGCCCTTGGCCAGGTCGGTCAGCGGCGAGCTGGCGTCCTTGTTACGCAGCAGCGACTTCGGCGTCAGGATGACCAGCGGCTTGCGGAACTGGCGCACCATCTGGCGGCGCAGCAGGTGGAAAATCTGGGCGCCGGTGGTTGGCTGCACCACTTGCATGTTGTTGTCCGCGCACAGCTGCAGGAAGCGTTCAGGACGCGCCGACGAGTGCTCCGGACCCTGGCCTTCGTAACCGTGCGGCAGCATCATGACCAGACCCGAGGCGCGGCCCCATTTGACTTCGCCGGACGCGATGAACTGGTCGATCACGACCTGGGCGCCGTTGGCGAAGTCGCCGAACTGGGCTTCCCAGATGGTCAGGGTGTTCGGTTCGGCGGTCGAGTAACCGTATTCGAACGCGAGTACCGCTTCTTCCGACAGCACCGAGTCGATGACGACGAACGGGGCCTGGCTTTCCGACACATTGCACAGCGGGACATAGCTGCCCGCATCCCAGCGCTCGCGGTTCTGGTCGTGCAGCACGGCGTGGCGGTGGGTAAAGGTACCGCGGCCGGCATCCTGGCCCGACAGGCGGATGGCGTAGCCGGACGACACCAGCGAAGCGTAAGCGAGGTGCTCGCCCATGCCCCAGTCCAGGTTCAGTTCACCGCGGCCCATGGAGGCGCGGTCGGCCAGCACTTTTTCGACCAGCGAGTGGACCTTGAAGTCGTCCGGCACGGTGGTGATGCGGGTGGCCAGGCGTTTCAGTTCCGTCATCGGCACGGCGGTGTCGGCACTGTCGGTCCATTTGCGGTTCAGGAACGGCAGCCAGTCGACCGCGTACTTGTTCTTGAAGTTCGAGATGACCGGATCGATCGTGTGCTTGCCGGCGTCCATGGCGTCGCGGTAGGCCGACACCATCTTGTCGCCGCCGTCGGCCGCCAGGGTGCCCTGGGCGATCAGTTTGTCCGCGTACAGCTTGCGGGTGCCCGGATGCTGGCCGATTTTCTTGTACATCAGCGGCTGGGTCAGCGCTGGCGTATCCTGCTCGTTGTGACCGAGCTTGCGGTAGCAGATGATGTCGACCACGACGTCCTTCTTGAACTGGACGCGGTAGTCGAGCGCGATTTGCGTCGCCAGCACGACCGCTTCAGGATCGTCGCCGTTCACGTGCAGCACCGGTGCTTCGATCATCTTGACGACGTCCGAGCAGTACAGGGTCGAACGCGCATCGCGCGGGTCGGACGTGGTGAAGCCGATCTGGTTGTTGATCACGATGTGCACCGTGCCGCCCGTGCCGTAGCCGCGGGTTTGCGCAAGGTTCAGCGTTTCCATGACCACGCCCTGGCCGGCAAAGGCCGCATCGCCGTGCACCAGGATCGGCAGCACTTGCGCGCCATCCTTGTCGCCGCGGCGCTCCATGCGCGCCTTGACCGAGCCTTCGACGACCGGGTTGACGATTTCGAGGTGGGACGGGTTGAAGGCCAGCGACAGGTGAACAGGACCGCCGGCGGTGGCGATGTCGCTCGAAAAACCCTGGTGGTACTTGACGTCGCCCGATGGCAGGTCGTCGCCGTGCTTGCCTTCGAATTCTTCGAACAGTTCCTGGGGCGACTTGCCCAGGGTGTTGACCAGCACGTTCAGGCGGCCGCGGTGGGCCATGCCGATAACGATCTCCTGCACGCCTTTTTCACCGGCGCGCTGGATGGTTTCGTCGATCGACGCGATGAAGGACTCGGAGCCTTCCAGCGAGAAGCGCTTGGCGCCGACGTATTTGGTGTGCAGATAGCGCTCCAGGCCTTCGGCGGCCGTGAGGCGCTCGAGGATGTGGGCTTTTTTCTCGGCCGTGAAGTTCGGGGTCGAGCGGATCGCTTCGAGCTTTTCCTGCAGCCAGCGCTTTTCCGCCGGATCGCCGATGTACATGAATTCGGCGCCGATCGAACGGCAGTAGGTATCGCGCAGCATGTTCAGCAGGTCGCGCAGGGATGCGTTTTCCTGGCCGAAGTAGGTATTGCTGATGTTGAACACGATGTCCATGTCGGCATCGGTGAAGCCGTAGAAGGTCGGATCGAGTTCCGGAATCATCGGCCGTTCCTGGCGCTGCAGCGGGTCCAGGTTGGCCCACTGGGAGCCCAGATAGCGGTAAGCGGCGATCAGCTGGGTGACGGCGACGCGCTTGCGGCCCATTTCAGGATCGTGCGAGGCGGTCACGACACGGATCGGGCCAGCCTTGGCGCGTTCGGCGAACGAGGCGATGACGGAAGCGTGGGCTACGTCGGGTTTGTTGGAGCCGTCGACTGCAGGGACGTTCTGCATGGAGTCGAAATAGGCGCGCCAGTTGTCTGGCACCGAGCCTGGATTGTCGAGGTAGGCCTCGTACAGCTCTTCAACGTACGGCGCGTTACCACCGAACAAATAGGAGTTCGCGGTTTGTTCTTGCATCATCTTGCTCACCTTTCTTCGCGCTTCGCGAGTTTGGCGGGTTAATCTAACCTTCCGCGACACGGCCTGACCGGTTAGCGGATTGCACATCAAGTTGTGGGGAAGGACTTGTAAAGCTCGCAGCATTCTAACGAGGTCGGAAGAATAGCACGCGTATTGTACGCGTAACATCCCGTCTCGTGAAAAAAGTTGCCGATCATCTTTTTCCGTTGGGCGATACCAAAACCACGCGGGATGGGTAAAAAGATTGACACGGTTTCCGATTCTGGCTATACATCAGCTCTTTTTCCTTCCTCGCCACCGCCATGCCCAAGCCGACCGTCGCCCCTACCCTGTTCGCCCTCTCCATATGGTGCCTGGCCGGCGCCGCGCAAGCCGGTGTGCGCGCCGACCTGGCGGGCGACTGGTGCTTTTACCAGCAGTCGAGCGGCGCCACCGTGATCCCGGAACAGGTCAATATCAGCCTGCACCCGGACGGGCGCTACGACTGGCGCGAAGGCGCCTTCCACCAGGACGGCAGCTGGTCGGCCGACGACAAGACCCTGACCATGAGCGATGTGGGCCAGCACGGGATCGTCAGCATCGCGGGCGAGGAGATGACCTTGCGCCGCTCCAGCCTGATGCACTTCAGGAAGGGCGCATGCGCGCCGGGCTTTGGCGACCAGGACCTGATCCGCTTCCAGAACGCGGCCTCCACCGGCGACATGGCGGTGCTCGCCGACTACCTGGCCAGGGGCATGGCGGTCGACATGGTCGACTTCCGCAGCGGCGACAGCGCCCTGGTCAAGGCCGCCAAGTTCTGCCAGGTGGGCGCGGCCAAGGCCCTGCTGGCCAAGGGCGCCAGCCGCACGCTCAAGGGCGACGACGACAAGACGGCGCTCGAGCATGCGCGCGCGAGCCGCTTCCACAAGGGTTGCCCGGAACTGGTCGCGCTGCTGGGGTAGGCGCCGGCGGCTGCGGCCGGTCAGGACAGCAACTCTTCGAGCCGCCTGTCGTCGGCGGCGAAGACCCCGGCTGCGGCGCTGTCCATCACAAGGGTGCGCCAGCCCATGTACACGCCGTAGGCGCGCTCCCTGCGCAAGCGTGCCTCCAAGTCGGAATAGCGGCGCGCCTCCACCATGAAATGGCTGATCAGCTCGGCGCTGCGTTCGGTAAGCGACTCGCAGGTATAGGGACCGCTCACATAATTCGGAAGCGACATGATGTTTGCACCTGGCTGGCCAGACAAGGACGCATCGCTGAACGTGCCGATGTCCCGCCTCGGCTTCGATTGAAACGATTAGGCGAAAGATGCCGCGCCGAATACGCGGCACCTGCCACGCGGCACGGGCAGCAGCGGCGCCGCCCGCCGCCGCATTTCCGCCAACACCCGATTGTTGCGTATTGTAAATCCGGGACCAGTCCATTGACCGCACAAATGATAATAGTTATCATTTGCGTTTAGTTCCTTGACGGAAGCACCCGATGTCCTCCCCTGCCACGCTCCCCAGCGCCAGCCGCGCCGCCTGGCTGAAGAATCTGCACCGCTGGCACTGGATCAGCTCGGCTTTGTGCCTGATGGGCATGCTGCTGTTCAGCATCACCGGGATCACGCTCAACCACGCCACCCAGATCGAAGCCAAACCGGTCGTCAGCAAGCGCAAAGCCACCCTGCCCGCGCCGCTGCGGCGCGACCTGGAGCAGGCAGCAAGCCGGCATGCCGATGCGCGCGCGCCGCTGCCGCCGCGGGTGGCCAGCTGGGCCGACCGCGAATTCGGCCTGGACGTGGGCGCCATCGAGGCCGAATGGACCGAGGAAGACGCCTACGTCGCCCTGCCCCGCCCCGGCGGCGACGCCTGGCTGCGCATCGCCGTCGACGGCGCCGCCGAATTCGAAAAAACCGACCGCGGCATGGTTTCCTGGCTCAACGACCTGCACAAGGGCCGCAACGCCGGTCCCGTGTGGGCCTGGTTCATCGATATTTTCGCGCTCGCCTGCGTGGTGTTTTCGCTCACCGGTTTCCTGATCATGAAACTGCACGCGGCCAACCGCCCGTCCACCTGGCCGGTGATCGGCGCCGGCATCCTGCTGCCGCTCTTGCTCGCCCTCTTGTTTACTCACTAAGTCTGCCCACAATGAAACTACAGCACACGCTTGCCCTTACCCTTCCCATGCTGAGCAGCTGGGCCGTCGGCGCCGACCTGGCCGTCAAGTTCGAGATCCCGCAACTGAACGTGGCCGAATACCACCGTCCCTACGTGGCGATGTGGCTCGAACGCGCCGACCAGAGCGTGGCGGCCAACCTGTCGGTGCTGTACGACGTCAAGAAAAAGGACAACGGCGGCACCAAATGGGTCAAGGACCTGCGCACCTGGTGGCGCAAGGCCGGGCGCGATGTGGAACTGCCGATGGATGGCGTGAGCGGCGCCACGCGCTCCGCCGGCGAGCAGACCATCAGCTTCGGCCCGGCCCGCACCGGCATCGACAAGCTGCCGGCCGGCGACTACAAGCTGGTGATCGAAGCGGCGCGCGAATCGGGCGGCCGCGAACTGGTACGCGTGCCCTTCACGCTGCCGCTCAAGGGCAAGCAAACGTTCAGTGCGCGCGGCAAGGAAGAACTTGGCGCGGTTTCCCTCCAGATCACCCCTTGATTGCCCCACCATGACCAACACAATGATGAACAAAACCCTGCTCGCGCTGGCCCTGGCCGCCGTCTCACTGAGCGCTTCCGCGCACCGCGGCTGGCTGTATCCGCAGGCGACGATGGTCGAATCGAAGGAGCCGTGGGTGACCATCGACGGCGCCATTTCGGAAGGCCTGTTCGAGATCGAGCACGTCGCCCTCAAGCTCGATGGCGCCACCGTCACCGACCCGGATGGCGTGAGCACGCCGGCGCCGGCCGGCTACATGGGCAAGCAGCGCAGCACGTTCGACCTGAAGATGACCAAGAACGGCACCTACAAGATCAGCATCGTCAGCCGCAACGTGATGGCCAGCTATAAAGACAAGGCGGGAGAAGCCAAGCGTTTCCGCGGCAGCGAGGAAGCCTTCGCCAGGGAAGTGCCGGCCGACGCGCCAGAACTGAAAACCACCTACGCCCACCAGCGCCTGGAGACGTTTGTGAGCGCGAACAAGACCAGCGACGGCGCCTTGAAGGCGAGCGGCGTGGGGCTGGAGATGATCCCGCTGACCAATCCGACCGACCTGCGCGCGGGCGAAACGGCCAGGTGGCGCTTCCAGCTCGATGGCAAGCCGCTGCCCAAGTTCGCCTTCAGCCTGATTCCGGGCGGCGTGCGCTATCGCGGCGTGCTCGGTGAAGTGCGCCTGGAAACCGACGCCAAAGGCGAAGTGGCAGTGACCTTGCCGGCGCCAGGCATGTACTGGCTCAACGCCGGCTTTCCGGCGGCCCAGCCGAAAGGCCCGGCTGCGGCCGATGCACCGGCGGTGACGCGCCGCTACAGCTACGCCGCCACGCTCGAAGTGCTGCCAGAGTAAGCCAGAGCAGATGCGACGCCGCGTTCTCGTCCCCCTCGCGATCGCGCCGGCCCTGCCGCCGCGCGCAAGCACGCTGCACGAGCTTGGCGGCAGCACCATGGGCACCAGCTGGTCGGCGCGCGTGATGGCCCCGGGCGGCGCCCGTGCGGCCCTGCTGGAGGGCCTGCAGCGTCAGCTCGACCTGGTGGTGGCGCAAATGAGCCACTGGGAACGCGACTCGAACCTGAGCCGCTTTAACAGCGCCCCGGCGGGCAACTGGCATCGCCTGCCGGATGAATTTTTCACAGTGCTCAGCTACGCGCTGGAGGTGGCCGAGGCCAGCGGCGGCGCCTACGATCCGTGCGCCGGCGCGCTGGTCGACGCCTGGGGCTTCGGCGCCCGCCAGCGCTACAACGAAGCGAACTTTTACGCGCCGCTGCCGGCTGCCAGCGCGGCCATCGTGGCGCGCGGCGACCGCCAGCGCCTGCGGCTCGACGCGGGCAGCCGGCGCGCGCTGCAGCCGGGCGGCGTGCGGATCGACCTGTCGTCGGTAGCCAAGGGTTACGCGGTCGACCTGATGGCGCGCTGCCTGGAAGCGCAGGGCTTGCATCACTATCTGGTTGAAATCGGCGGCGAACTGCGCGGCGCCGGCACCAAGGCCGACGGCCAGCCGTGGTGGGTCGCGCTGGAAGGCGTGCCGGACGCCGGCGGCGGCGCGGGACAGACCACGGTGGCGCTGCACGGTCTGGCCATTGCCACCTCGGGCGACTACCGGCGCTACTTCGAGCATGGCGGCCGGCGCGCCTCGCACACGCTCGACCCGCGCACCGGCGCGCCGATCCGCAACGACGTGGCCTCGGTCACCGTGCTGCATGCCGAATGCATGGCGGCCGATGCGCTGTCGACCGCGCTGTCGGTGCTCGGCCCGGACCAGGGCCTGGCCTTCGCCGAAAGCCGGCACCTGGCCGCGCGCTTTCTGCTGCGCCAGGATGGCGGCCTGCGCGAAGTCGTCTCCAGCGCTTATCGGGAACTGCTGCAATGATGATCAGTATCGATCCGGTGCGCTGGGGCGGCGCCGCAATCGCCGTGGCAGCCTACGCCGGCATGTGCCTGGCGCTGCTGCGCGCGCGCCGCGGCCTGCACCGGGAAGTCGATGCCGGCAACGCCGACTGGCTGGTGGCCTACGCCAGCCAGACCGGCACCGGCGAAGCGCTGGCCGCGCATACCGTGGCGACCCTGCGCACGGGCGGCCTGTCGGCGCGCGCGATCAGCGTCGAGCATCTCGATGACGCCACCTTGCGCGGCGCCGCGCGCATCCTGTTCATCGCCAGCACCTATGGCGAGGGCGACGCGCCCGACAGCGCGGCGCGCCTGGGCCGCCTGCTCGACCAGAGCGATCTTGCGCTCGGCCAGCTGCATTACGCCGTGCTGGCCCTGGGCGACAGCAGTTACGCCAATTACTGCGGCTTCGGACGCCGCCTCGATGACGCCTTGCAGGCGCGCGGCGCGCAGGCGCTGTTCGAGCGGGTGGAGGTGGACCGCGGGCGTGCCGCCGCCATCGATGCCTGGCAGCATCACCTGAGCCACCTTGCGGGCACCAGCGACGCCCCCGACTGGAGCGCGCCGGCGTACGGCGACTGGCGCATCGCCGCGCGCCGCCTGCTCAACCCGGGCAGCGCGGGCGCGCCGGTGTACCGCATCGACCTGCGGCCCGCCACCGGCGACTTGCCCGGCTGGGAAGCGGGCGACCTGGTACAAGTGAGCGCGCCGGGCGAGCCGGATTATCCGCGCGAGTATTCGATTGCCTCGACCATGGCCGAAGGCTGCCTGTCGCTGCTGGTGCGCTTGCACGTGCGCGACGATGGCAGCCTGGGACTGGCCTCCGGCTGGCTGTGCCGCGACGCACAGGAAGGCGATGCGGTACTGCTGCGCGTGCGCCAGCACAAGCGCTTTCGCATCGGCGAGAACGCCGGGCGAGCGCTGATTTTGATCGGCAACGGCACCGGCATCGCCGGCCTGCGCGCGCACCTCAAAAGCCGCGCCGATGCGGGCGAGTCGCGCAACTGGCTGGTCTTCGGCGAGCGCAATGAAGCGCATGACCACTTCTGCGCCGGCGATATCGCGCAATGGCGGCAGGCCGGCATGCTCGACACGCTCAGCCTGGCATTTTCGCGCGATGGCGGCGGCGCGCGCTACGTCCAGCACGCGCTGGACGCGCAAGCGGCGCAGCTGCGCGCGTGGGTGGACGCGGGCGCGGCCATCTACATCTGCGGCAGCCTGCAAGGCATGGCCGGGGCGGTGCACGCGACCCTTGAAACGGTGCTCGGCGGCGACACACTGGCCATGCTCGACGACAGCGGCCGCTACCGGCGTGACGTGTACTGATGCCGATTCTCACGCCCGCAAATATGCGTATCGCATAATGTCACTCGGCTCGTCAAATAAGAATGAGAATTCTGTTGATAACGATTCTCATTTACATAGTTTTACCTTTCTTCTACAATGACTAGGTTGTTGGCAATTTATGCCCCACCGGTGCGCGCTTTCAAGACGCGCCGGCGCCCACCCTACGTCGAAGAAGAGAAGCAGATGGCACCGATCAAAAGCCGCAAGCACGCGCAATCGCGTTTCAATCAACACATGAGCGTCGCGCTTGCCGCGCTGCTGGTGCCGGTGGCCGCCCACGCTGCCGCCGACGCCCCCCAGGCACGCACCCTGCCGGAAGTCCAGGTCGTCAGCAAGACCGGCGACGAGACCGTCAACGACTTCAAGGCCGAGCGTGCCGCGTCGCCGAAATACACCGAACTGCTGATCAACACCGCGCAATCGGTCACCGTCATCAAAAAAGAACTGATCCAGCAGCAAGGCGCGGTGACCCTGACCGAAGCGCTGCGCAACACGCCCGGCGTGGGCGCCTTCTTCCTCGGGGAAAACGGCAACACGACCACCGGCGACAGCATCTACATGCGCGGCTTCGATTCGTCGACCAGCATTTTTGTCGATGGCGTGCGCGACATCGGCTCGATTTCGCGCGACGTGTTCAACGTCGAGCAGCTCGACGTGCTCAAGGGCCCGGCCGGCACCGACACCGGACGCGCGTCGCCGACCGGCTCGGTCAACATGGTGACCAAGCAGGCGGTGATGGAGTCCGGCACGACCGGCTCGCTGATCGCCGGCAGCGGCAAGCAAAAGCGCGCCACGGTCGATTACGCCCAGGTGCTGAGCGCCGAAAAAGGCATCGCCCTGCGCCTGAAAGCGCTGGCCCAGGATAGTGGCGTTGCGGGGCGCGATGTCGTCAAGGACCAGCGCTGGGCGCTGGCGCCTTCGATCGCATTCGGCCTGAACAGCCCGACCCGCGCCTACCTGAACTACCTGCATGTGGAACAGGACAACGTGCCCAACGGCGGCGTGCCGACCATCGGCCTGCCGGGCTACAAGAGCCCGGACGCGCGCACCTTCCTGACCAGCGCGCCGCGCGTCGATCCGGGCAACTTCTACGGTTCCACGACCGACTACGACGAAGTCACGGCCGACATGTTCACGGTCAAGGTCGAGCATGATTTCTCGCCGAACGTCAAGCTGCAGAACACGACGCGCTACGGCAAGACGTCGCAGGATTACCTGCTGACCGCGTTCATGGGCAACAGCGCCAACCTGAAAACGCCGAACCCGAACGATCCGGCCAGCTGGACCATCACGCGCGGCAACCGCACCGTCAAGGACCAGACCAACGCGATCCTCACCAACCAGAGCGTGGCCACGGTGGGCCTGGAGCTGGGCGGCATGAAGCACACCTTCGTGGGCGGGCTGGAGCTGACCAGCGAAGAACAGAGCACCTACGGCTACCTTGGCGCGGGCACGATGACGGTCGACTCGCTGTACGCGCCCAATCCGGCTTCGCCGATCAGCGGCCTGAACCTGGTGCGCAATGGCGTGAGCACCAACTCCAAGGTCGACACCCAGAGCGTGTACCTGTTCGACACCATCAAGCTGGGCGAGAAGTGGATTTTCAACGTGGGCGCCCGCATGGACCACTTCAACGTGAACTACAACGCGACCAGCCTGTCGACCGCCACCGCTCATCCGGCGCTGCCGGTGGGCACCCTGCTGCCGACCACGCTCAAGCTGAGCGACACGGTGGGCAACGGCAAGGTGTCGGCGCTGTACAAGCCGACGGCCAACAGCAGCGTGTACGCGCTGCTGGCGACGTCGAAGAACCCGCCGGGCACCAACATGGCCTTGTCGGCGTCGGCCAACAGCGCATCGAACCCGAAATACAATGCGCAGCAATCGACCACGAGCGAAATCGGCACCAAGTGGGATTTCCTCAAGCAAAAACTGTCGGTCACGGCGGCGCTGTACCGCACCACGGTCAAGAACGAGCTGGAGCAGGATCCAGTGGACCTGGTGTACTACCAGACCGGCCGCAAGCAGGTCAAAGGCATCGAGCTGGGCGTCACGGGTGAAGTGGCGCGCAACTGGCTGGTGAGCGCCGGCTATGCCCGCATGGATACCGAAGTGAGCAACGGCAAGATCGTGACCGCCAGCGGGATCAATAGCCTGAACTACACGCCGAAAGATGCGTTCACCTCGTGGACCTCGTACACCCTGCCGATGGGCCTGAAAGTGGGCGGCGGCGCGCGTTATGTCGGCAAGCTGCTGCGCGGCACCGATGGCGCGGTCGGCACGCCGGCCTATGCCGATGCGTACTGGGTGGTCGATGCGATGGCGTCGTACAGCGTGAGCAAGAACCTGGACCTGCAGCTGAACGTGTACAACCTGGCGGACAAGGAGTACATTGCGCAGATCAACAAGAGCGGCTACCGCTACACGCCAGGCGCCCCGCGTTCGGCGAGTCTGACGGCGAACTTCCGCTTCTAAACACGCGGCATTGTCGACGACACCGTCATGCCCGCCACTGGTGGACATGACGGTGTTTGACTTTCCACTTCCTGCGCCAACTTTTTATTGCCATGATGCTCCATATTCCCCACGTGCTCAGTCCCGACCAGGTTGCCACCATGCGCGTTGCGCTCGATAACGCCGACTGGACCGACGGCCGCGCCACCGTCGGAGCCCAGGGCGCGCAGGTCAAGCACAACCAGCAACTGCCCGAGAACGGTCCCGTGGCCGCTCAACTGGGCAGCATCATCCTCGCCGCCCTGGCCGTCAATCCGCTCTACTTCGCCGCCGCCCTGCCCCTGCGCACCGTGCCGCCGCTGTTCAACCGCTACACCGGCGGCGAATACTACGGCGCCCATGTGGACGGCGCCGTGCGCAACGTTGCCGGCAGCACCTTGCCGCTGCGCACCGACCTGTCGTGCACCCTGTTCCTGTGCGAGCCGGACGAGTACGACGGCGGGGAACTGATCATCAACGATACCTATGGCGTGCATGAAGTCAAGCTGCCGGCGGGCGACATGATCGTCTACCCCTCGTCCAGCGTGCACAAGGTCGAGCCGGTCACGCGCGGCAGCCGGGTCTGCTCCTTTTTCTGGGTGCAAAGCATGGTGCGCGACGATGGCCGCCGCGCCATGCTGCTCGAACTCGACCAGACCATCGGCCGCCTGCGCGCCCGCCTTGGCGATACCGAGGAAACGGTCGGCCTGACCGGGCATTATCACAACCTGCTGCGGATGTGGTCGGAGATCTGAACTGGACTTTCGCATCTAGATAATTTATTCTAGATGCATTCCCACCAGTACCTTCCCCCATGTCCGAGCCGTCCGCCACCCCCAAGCCCACCGCATCGGAACTGGAGATGCTGCGCCTGCTGTGGCAACTCGGTCCGGCCAGCGCCAAACAGGTGCACCAGGCGGCTGTGGCCAGCCGTCCCGACATGGCGTACGCGACCGTGCTGCGCCTGCTCCAGCTGATGCACACCAAGGGCTTGCTCACGCGCGACGAAAGCGCCCGCGCGCATGTGTACGCGCCGGCGCAGCCGCAGGATTCGCTCCAGACCAGCCTGATCAAGGAACTGATCCACAAGGCGTTTTCCGGTTCGGGCAAGGATCTGGTGCTGGCGGCGTTGCGCGGCCATGTGAGCGCGCGCGAACGGGCTGAGATCCAGGCGATACTCGATCAGGAAAAATGAGGACGGGCGCATGAATATCGGCAGAAAGCGCGATGCGTCGTTTTCCAGGATGCACAGACTGGTCGCGTATGCCGCGTAAGTCTTCGCCCAAGGGCATCGCGACGGTTGCCAAGGTAGCCTCCCGACAAGAATCCGCTCCGCTGCCACCGGTCCAGCCCGGCCTGGAGGATTGCTGCCGCAGCGGCTGCACGCCCTGCGTATTCGATCTGTACGACGATGCGATGGATCGCTACAGGATCGAGATGGCAGCTTGGCAATCTCGACATTCGGCTGCAGCGGCCAGCAAATAACACTGCCGTTCAGGACCGCCTGCCTGGTGACGCTGACAGGGTGTCAACGCCAACCCGCTGGCGCGGCACGCTATGGTTCGGCGCGCAGGGCGATCGCGCCGGTAACCACGGTCTCCCTCCGGTTGCGCTCCTTGATGTTGAGGGTCAGGCGAAAGCGCACGCCCACCAGGCCGGCACGGTCGCCGAAGAAGGCGCCGAGCGCATCGTAGCGCTCCGGCGGCGGATCGTACTGGCTGGCCGGCACGGCCACGCCGAACTCGCATGCGTCGCCCATCGGTTGCTTCGGCGGCGGGCGTTTGCGGCACTCGACCGGCGCGCCGTTGACCAGCGTGGGCGCCGCCGCATGAATCCGGTATTCTGTTTCGGGCGTAACCATCAGCGGAACGCTGAACGCGCGCCGCTTTCCGTCCACGTTGAGCGTGAAGGTCAGCGTACCGCTGACCACCGGGGACGTTTGCAGCGAAATGCGGGCGTCCTGCACCTCGCCTGGCGGCACCTGTCCGTCGCCGCCATAACCACCCTCGAAGGTGGCCGTGGTGGCGCCGAACTGGCGGTAATTGATCGACGGCTTGGTGAACATCATGTACTTCGTGTCGCCGGGCTGGCGCGGCATGGGTTTCTTGCTGACCTGCGCCATCAGGCGCTGGGTGACCCAGGCACTCATCGCCATCTGCTCGCGCACTGGCAGCAGCCGCATTTCCCTTTGCAGGCGTTTGAAGCTCTCCTGGCCGGCGATCACGTGATAGCGCGCGGTCCGTCCCCACCACAGTTCGCCCGCTTGGCCGGTACTGCCGTGCTCGAGCCAGTCGCCGGCCGGATACCCCTGCGGCTGGAATGCCGCGGATGCATGCTGGTCGCGCACAGCGGCCAGCAAGCTGTCGCGCCACGCGGCAACGCCGTTGGTAACGACGTCGTAGCTGGAATTGAGTCCGGCACCGATGAGCGTCTGGTGACATGCGTTGGTCTTGGCTCCGTCCGGCAGCCAGGGCATATTCGCAACCGGGTGGTCAGGATCGCGACAGTCGACGATCGTTTCCGGACCCGCCGTTGCGCACGTACTGGCACAGGTCAACAGGAGAACTGACAAGCGTTTTTTCATGGGAGCGGGAAAGTGAACATGATTGATATCTCAACTATACGTGCTTCCGCCCGCTTTGCCTATGCAGTCGCCGGGTTTGCCGGGTTGCTCACTTGAGGCAGAAATTGCCGATGCGTGGATGCTGCGCTTACCCAAGCGTCGCGCTGGATGCGCCGCTCTTGACAGAGCGCCAGTTACTTTCAGCCCTGACGTGGCGGCGTTTCATTCCATTCCTCGGTTACCAACTTTCTTACCGCTTCTGCCAGTTTGCGTGCCGTGCCAGCGTCGAGCGTCGTGTTCGCCCCATGGGCGATCCGATTGCGGATATTCATCAGTTCGTGGAAAAAGTCGATGTCATTCACCGATACCTCGCCCTGCGAATACATGTGATCCAGAAGCATCGCCGGAGGAAAGCGTTCAATCGGGATATGTTGATCAAAGGCCCGCTTGCGCAGCGCTGCCTCGAACAGACTCCCCAAGTAGAGTACGCCCGGTTCCAGCGCGCCGTCGTCCACCAGCACGTCAACCTGGTTCAACTTCTCGATCAACTGCGCCCACGTCGGGAGATCGCCTGCCCGCTCGGGCAGGTTCGCAGCGTCGGCATCATCGACCGTCACCAGCACGAATCGCCATCCGGGGTGCTCGGCGATTTCCTGGGCAATTGCGCGAAAATGATCGACCGAGGTGCAGGCTGCGCTCGTCCTCGCTTCCACGATCAATCCGGAATCGCCCTTGATGGCAAGCAGGTCTGGCACATACCCGAACAGATCAAACGGAAGTTGCTCAGCCGTAGGGTGTTTTACAACGGCATAGCCATCGTTTGCATAGGCATTCGCCAGCGTATCCAGCCTATCCTCGTAAAGAGTTCTCGCAGCGGTATTCATAAATAGCTCCTCAGATCTTGCGCATCAGATCTCCTTAAAAATACGCACTCCGTTCCCTGACAATTCTTACGCGAAGCAGAAATGGCAGAAAACAGGACGCTTTGGGATCAGGAAATCGAAGGGCCGCATGGGTTAATACCATCAGAAATCCGCAGTAAGAGCTTTTGATGATGACAAGTCGGCTGTGCAGACATCTGACGCACATCAACGCCAGCGGTACCCGCATACCCCAATGCGGAGTAGCGCGGCATGGCGCAACCGGCTGGTGATTCAGGCCGCTTGAAGCTTGCGCACGATCCCGGCCGCATCGAGTTCATAGCTGGCAAAGTCTTGCGCCAGGAACAGGTTGCCCGCGTAATGCTGGCGCGCCTCGGCTTCCAGTTCCGCCATGCCTTCCGGATTGTCGTAGCGCGCGCTGAAATGGGTCAGGATCAAATTCGGCAAGCCGCGTTCGGTGGCGAACTGCGCCACGCGCTGCACGGAGCTATGGGTCGGCCCCGGTCCGACCTTTTGCAGGATGGCCTCGGTGTAGGTGGCCTCGTGCACCAGCACTTGCGCATCCGCGCAGGCGTCGCTGAGCAGCGCCGGGGTATCGTTGTCGCCGCCAATCACCGCCACCGCGCGCTGGACATCGGACACGCGGAAATCGGCGGCCGCCAAGGTCGTGCCGTCATCGAGCGTCACATCGTGCCCGGCCTGCAACTTGCCCCAGAGCGGACCGGACGGCACGCCGCGCGCGCGCAAGGCGGCGCTGTCGAGCTTCCATTTGACGGTCTCGACGGCGAAGCGAAAGCCGACGCTCGGCGCCCGGTGCGACAGGTGGTGGCGCTCGATCGTCAGTCCCGGTTCCTGGTGCACCTGCTGCTCGCCGGCGACATCCACATGAATCAGCGGAAATGGCAGGAACAGCTCGGTATGCAGCATGGTCGCGTCCAGCCAGGCCTTGACGGCCAGCGGCGCGATGAGGATCAGCGGACGCTTGCGTCCGTTCATGGCGGCGCTGGCCAGGAAACCGGGCAAGCCGTAGCTGTGATCGCCATGGATGTGGGTGATGCAAATGCCGGCCAGGTCGTGCACGGTGAGGGGAACGTGCTGCAGGCGGTGCTGGGTGCCCTCGCCGCAGTCGATCAGCCACCAGTCGCGGTTCAGGGAGGTCTGCAGCGCCAGCGCGGTGACATTGCGGTTTTTGGTGGGCACGCCCGAGGACGTGCCGAGAAAGGTCAGTTTGAACATGCCGCATTATGCGCCAGCCGATTCGGCGGCGCCAGCGCAGCTATTGGCGACCCGAGCGGGTCGCCTTGCGCCAGCGGCCGCACGGCGGGCGTGAACAGCTGCGCAGTTCGCGTCAGGCTTGACGGGCCTTGCGGGCGCGATGTGCGCCGAAGCCGACCACCGCCAGCCCCAGCGAGAGCATCGCGATCGAGGTCGGTTCAGGAACCGCCGTGGTAATGAACTGGCCGCTGAAGTAGGCATCGCGCGTGCCGCTCACGCCGCTCAGGTTGATTTCAACATAGTCGGCGCCGACAGTCAGGCCGTAACCCACCATATTGGTGTCGACCATCAACGACTGCAGCGACGCACCGTTGCTGAAGTCCAGGTCCGTCAGGCGAAAGACAATTCCCGCGCCCCAGGCAAACGGGTTCCTGTAATCCATGACGAAGCGGTCGGCGTCGACATTGAGCGTGTAGGCCACGCTATAGTTTTTCTGATCGGCCAGGCCGTTCTCGACGACAAACGGGCTGTCCAGGCCGAATCCGGTGATCCGGCCGACACCTTTGCCGGTGTCGATGGTGCGGTACATGCCGGCGTCGACCGTGTCCCCCAGCAAGGATGCATCGGCGCGTGCATCGGCGATCAAAACGAGTCCCAACAATACTGACAACAACTTCATTCCTGTCTCCTTATAGTTATTTTCATAATTTCCCTGCAACATAAAATTAACATAAAAATGAGTTGTATGTACAACTTTTGTTGTGACTGGCTGGACAAACACCGCACGCTGCGGAACTCCACGTTTACCCCCATTTCTTTACAATATGATAAAAATTCGCAGCGCGCATGCTGCATCCCTGAAAGGAAATTGCGATGTTCGAGATGAGCCATCCCTGGTGGGAATTCGCCGTGCGCGGCGCGGCCGTGTATCTGATCCTGCTGGTGATGGTGCGCGTCTCCGGCCGCCGCACGGTGGGCCAGTTCACGCCCTTCGACCTGCTGGTGGTAATGCTGCTGAGCGAGGCAGTGTCCAATTCACTGACCGGCGGCGATCAATCGCTGGTCGGCGGCTTCATCGTGGCGGCGGTGCTGGTCGGACTGAATATGACGATGTCGTTCCTGTCATCGCACAGCAAGAAAATGTCCGACATTCTCGACGGCAGCGCCGTGCTGCTGGGACGCGACGGCGAACTGTACGACAAGGTGATGAAGCGCTGCCGGATTTCACGCGAAGAGGTCGACCAGGCCTTGCGCTGCGCCGATTGCGACATCAAGGACATGCGCTGCGCGTTTCTTGAAGCCGATGGGCAAATCACCATCCAGAAAAAGTAGCACTGTTGCCGCCACGACCGATACAAAAAAAATAGTGAACATCCCGGGCGTATTTATCGATGCGGCGAGGTCGAACCTCTGTACCGCGTCGATAGCGCCCGCTTCGTGCTTCCCAAAGCCAACCCAGCTGATGCTCTCCCCTCGCGTGTTCACGTTGTCAATGCCGGTTCCGTGCTCGTTGGAACCGCCTGACCCGCCATTCGTGTCGTCACCTCAGGAGAACATGCATGAACCGTATCCTCTCATCGCTGGCAATCGTGTTTGCCATGCTGATTGCACCGCCGGCGTTCGCCGACGTCACCGCCTACCGCGCCACCATGAGCGGCGCGAGCGAGGCGCCGCCGAATGCGTCGCCCGGATTCAGCATCGCCACCTTCATCATCGACGACGTTGCCATGACCTTGTCGATGAACGTTCCTTTCTTCAATCTGCGCGGCACCACCACCACGGCGCACATCCATTGCTGCACCGCCGATCTGCTGAGCGGCATCGCGCCACCGGCAACGCCCGAACTTGACCAGTTCGGCTTTCCAACGGATGTCAGGCAAGGCGTGTTCAACGCCACGCTCAGCCTGGCCGATCCCTCCGCGTTCAACCCCGGCTTCCTGCAGGCCAGTGGCGGGACCGTGGAACAGGCGCGCGCCGCGCTGATCCAGGGCTTTGCCGCCAACAAGGCTTACTTCAATATCCACTCCGCGCAGTTTCCGGCCGGCGAAATCCGCGGCTTCATCGTGGCGGTGCCGGAACCGGGTTCCTGGGCGATGATGGCATTGGGGTTGGGCGTACTGGGATTCATCGCGCGCAAGAAGCGGCGCTGAGCACGGCCCGCTCAGCCGGGGGCGCACGACAATCCGACACGGTTGGCCCAGGCGGGGATCGCCGCCTGCCAGAACGTGCTGATGGCGTCCGTCTGCGCGACAGGCAGTTGCAGGAATGCAGCGGCGGCCTGCAGTGCGCGCAAGGCCTGGCCTTCATTGTCGGGGGCTACCGCCAGCGCGCCTGTCTGTTTGGAGAGCTTTTCGCCATCCGCATTACGCACGACCGGCACATGCAGATAGCGCGGAGTAGGCACGCCCAGCAGGTGCTGCAGATAAATCTGGCGCGGCGTCGAATCGATCAGGTCTGCGCCGCGCACGATGTCGGTAACGCCCTGCTCCGCATCATCGACAACGACGGCAAGCTGGTAGGCCCAGAAGCCATCGGCGCGCTTGAGCACGAAATCGCCTGACTCGGTTGCCAGATGCTGCGCCATGTAACCGGCGGCGCGGTCGGTGAACGCAATCAGGCCGGCATCGGCCGGGATGGCGGGACTGCTGGTCGCGGTGGCGGGACGACTGATGATGCCTGCCGTCCCGGCCGCGTCGGGTACCCGCATGTCGGGCACCCGTACGCGCAGACTGCGCATGGTCTTGCCTGGCGCCAAGCCGTTACGGCAGGTGCCGGGGTAGATGGCGGAACCATCGGGTGCGGTGCCGAGGCGGGAATCGGCGATTTCGCGGCGGTTGCAGCCGCAGGGATAGACGTGTGCGCCGAGTCTGTCGGCAGCGGCCTGGTACAGCTGCTTGCGCTGGCTCTGCCAGACCACGTCGCCATCCCAGTCCATGCCCAGGGACCGCAGGAGCGCCAGCATGGCCTCGGCGGCGCCCGGCACGCTGCGGCCTTCGTCCACATCTTCGATCCGCACCAGCCAGCGGCCATGATGGGCTTTGGCGTCCAGATAGCTGGCCATGGCCGCCACCAGCGATCCCTGGTGCAGCGGACCGGATGGCGAGGGCGCGAAGCGGCCGATATAGTGAGGTCGATTGAGCACGTGCTGGCTTTTCGCTGCGGGTTATTTCACGGATGGAGCGGCTTCAAAATCCTTGATCGTTTTGGTCACCTTGTCCGCCACCGGATTGGGAACGGCGATCGAGAGCTGATAATGCTCGATCTCGAATCCCTTGTCCGTCTTGCGCATAACCCCGCTGGCCTGGCACACGCCCATCTGGGTATCGAGCAGTTCGTCGAACCAGATGAAGTTCTTGTCCGCCGACATATACACATTACGCTTGGTGGATTTAAAAGACCACGCCGAACCCTTGTCGAAGAAACGTTTGGCCCAGGCCTTGAACTGGTCGCGGTTCCACAGCTCGGTCTTGTCGGTCCCGATATAAACCCCATGCTTCGCCATCTTGTCGAAATAGGCCGGACGCGCGTGCGCGGCGTCGTCATGCCATTCGTCGATAAAGGCGTTGATCTGCTTCGTATAGGGTGCGGCGGGGTCGGATGGCTGGGCAAACGCGCCCAGGGTGAACATCGACAGGATGCAGGCCAGCAGTATTTTCTTCATTCTGACTTTCCAGGAGCAATGGGCGGGATGAAACGCGATTGTACACGCCCCGGACCGGCACCGGCGCGCTCCGACGCAGCCGGCCGGACCACGCCCATCGCCATAGCGAGATGACAACCATTATTAACCCGATTCAATTCATATTATCAGTCTGGTGCACACATTATATTTTTTAATGCCATTAATAAAAAAGGGAAATATTATTAATTAGAATGTATGAGAACCGGGTAAATTCCTGAATATCCAATGTTTATCACGGATAAAATAAGCTAAAGCACTTTCCCTCCGGGATAATGTGATATCGTCAAATCCGCTGATATGAACATCAGCCAAGACTGACGACGTTCCATTTCCATTCTTACCGCTCCACTTGCGGCTTTTATGCAATGCCGTATCCATTCCGAGGATTTTTCAGATGAAATTACTTGCAGCTGTTGGAACACTGGCGCTGGCGTCCGTGACGCAGGCGTACGCACAGACCGTACCCACGGTCCCTTTTGGCACCTACCAAAAACCCTTTGCCGCCGATTCGCTCTGGAATTCCTATCCGGTCAATCCGGTATTCGACACCTGGGTGATCCCGGCCACCACATGGAATCCGGCCATTCAAGGCGGCGATTACTCATCCGGCATTTTCGAAGCGAAAGCCAGCGACGCACCGATGCTGATTTACCCGGTCGCCGGCAGGAGCGGCGTGGTCGATACCGACACCGAGATGTCGACCCCGACCTACACGATTCCCCATTGGCCGGCGAACACCGTCCCCGCGAAAGGCAGCGATGGCCATGCCGATATCGTCGATGCGGGCCTGAACCGGATCTATTCGTTTTCCAACCTGAAGAAAAACACCGAAGGCAAGTGGACCGCGACCAGGGTGTCATGGACGCCCTTGAACGGCACTGGCTGGGGCGACCCGGCCCATCACTATCAGGGAGCGCGCGCGGCCGGTCCCGCGCCGACGGGCGGCATGATCCGCATCGCCGAGGCCAATGATGGAAAACCCCTGTTCGAGCACGCCCTGTCCATGTCGCTCGATTTCACGGGATTGCTGGCCGGGGCCGACCGCTACACCTATCCGGCGACGGCAGCCGACACCCCGATACCGGACAAGCCGAACACGGGCCGGATTCCCGAAGGCGCGCGCGTCATGCTGCCGCCCGATTTCGACCTGAGCAAGATCACCGATGCGCGGCTGCTGAAGGTCGCCAGGACGTTGATGAAATACGGTGCCTATGTCGTCGACCGCAACTACAACACGCCCTTCGCGATCTATGTGGAAATTGGCGCAGACTGGTCCGCCTCGCCGCCTGCGCAGCTCGACCTGGTACGCAAGGGGCTGCGCCGGGTGCTCGGACAGAGCGGCCACATCGACGGCAATGGCCTCCCGCGCGTGCCGGAATCGCGCGTCAACCTGCTCTCGCTGCGCGGCGCCTGGACCCTGATCGATGGCGTCGGCTCGCAAGGCGTGTACGACACCTTCAGCCAGTCGCTGGTGTGGGGCACGACCACGACGCGGCCGATGACCCAGATTAACTATTCGAACTGGGGCCTCGGCCGGGTCGCGAACAAGTACCCCACCGCGCCCAAGCGCTACAAGCTGTCTGTCGAATCGACGGGGGGCACCACCATGAGCATGACGATGCAAGTGGGCACCGTCAAAACCACGACGGCACAACTGGGCAATGGCCAGAGCGAGACGGTGCAATGGCCCGATAAAGCCACCGCCTTCTTCACGGCCAAAAAGCCGGTGGGCGGGCCAGCGAGCCTGAAAGCGCGCCTGATCGAACTGCCGGCGGGCGAATAATCAGCCCGGCAGGGCAATAAAAAAGCGAGCCATCGGCTCGCTTTTTTTAATGGCAACGCGCTTCGATCAGCGTTTGTCCATCGGCTTCACGTCGCGCGTCGGCGAACCGACGAACAGCTGGCGCGGACGGCCGATCTTTTGCTCTGGATCGGAAATCATCTCGTTCCATTGCGCGATCCAGCCGATGGTGCGCGCCATCGCGAAGATACCGGTAAACAGCGACACCGGAATGCCCAGCGCCGATTGCACGATGCCCGAGTAGAAGTCGACGTTCGGGTACAGCTTGCGCGACACGAAGTATTCGTCTTCCAGCGCGATTTTTTCCAGCGCCATGGCCAGCTTGAACAGCGGATCGTCCTGCAGACCCAGTTCTTCCAGCACTTCGTGGCAGGTTTCGCGCATCAGCTTGGCGCGCGGGTCGAAGTTCTTGTACACGCGGTGACCGAAACCCATCAGCTTGACGCCGGAGTTCTTGTCTTTCACCTTGGCGATGAACTCAGGAATCTTGTCGACGGTGCCGATTTCCTTGAGCATGTTCAGCGCCGCTTCGTTCGCACCGCCGTGCGCCGGGCCCCACAGGCAGGCGATGCCGGCAGCGATACAGGCGAACGGGTTGGCGCCCGAGGAACCAGCCAGGCGAACGGTCGAGGTCGACGCGTTCTGCTCGTGGTCCGCGTGCAGGATCAGGATGCGGTCGAGTGCGCGCACCAGCACTTCGTTGACTTTGTATTCTTCGCACGGATTGCCGAACATCATGCGCATGAAGTTGGCGCTGTACGACAGGTCGTTGCGTGGGTACACGAACGGCTGGCCGATCGAGTATTTGTACGACATGGCGACCAGGGTCGGCATCTTGGCGATCAGGCGGATGGCCGATACTTCGCGGTGATGCGGGTCGTTGATGTCGAGCGAGTCGTGGTAGAACGAGGCCAGCGCGCCGACCGTGCCAACCAGTACCGACATCGGGTGCGCGTCACGGCGGAAGCCGCGGAAGAAGAATTGCATCTGCTCGTGCACCATGGTGTGCTTGGTGACGGTGTCGCTGAATTTCTGGTTTTCTTCTTTGTTCGGCAGTTCGCCGTTCAGCAGCAGGTAGCAGGTTTCCAGGAAGTCGCAATTGACGGCCAGTTGCTCGATCGGGTAACCGCGGTACAGCAGTTCGCCCTTGTCGCCATCGATGTAGGTGATGGTCGAGTTGCAGGCGGCGGTCGACATGAAGCCCGGGTCGTAGGTGAATTTGCCGGTCTGGGCGTACAGCTTGCGGATGTCGATGACGTCCGGGCCAACGGTGCCCTTGTAAATCGGCATGTCGATGGGCGTGCTGCCATCGGAAAACGACAGGGTGGCTTTGGTATCAGAGATGTTCATGGCACTTCCTTCTTGGGAGGTGAGGTCTACAAAATAAAAATTACGAAACTTGTCGGGCTATCGCCACGGGCTATTGCCACGTTCACGCTTGCTGCAGGCGCGACAGCAAGGCGCGCACATGCGGCAAATCGACTTCACCTTCGGGCTCTTTGCGCGCCAGGATCAGGTCCATCAGCGGATTGTCCGCCAGATCGAGCAGCCGGGTCAGCGCATCGACTTCTTCATCGGTCAACCCTTCCTCATGCGCGTCAAGGAAGCGCGTGAGGATCAGGTCGTTTTCGAGCAAACCCCGGCGGCTGCGCCAGCGCAGTCGCGAGCGGTTGGCCGGGTCGGATTGGTGCGTATTCACTCTAGAGTCCGTCGTTGGGTCAACACTATACTCCGCCTGCCCGATTTCGGCAGTACGGTACTTTTACTGTATTACTGACAAGCAGACACCATACCGGAAGGCATGCAAAAGCATGCCGGATGGCAAGCGGGCGCGACGCGGACAAGGTGGTCCGCGCCGCGCCCGCCGAGGTGCCTTATACAGCGCGGCGAACCATCAATTCCTTGATCTTGCCGATCGCCTTGTTCGGGTTCAAACCCTTCGGGCAAACGTCGACGCAATTCATGATCGAGTGGCAACGGAACAGGCGGTACGGGTCTTCCAGGTTGTCCAGGCGCTCGCCGGTGGCTTCGTCGCGGCTGTCGGCGATGAAACGGTAGGCTTGCAGCAAGCCGGCAGGACCGACGAACTTGTCCGGATTCCACCAGAACGACGGGCACGAGGTCGAGCAGCAGGCGCACAGGATGCACTCGTACAGGCCGTCGAGCTCTTCGCGCTCGGTCGGGGTCTGCAGGCGCTCTTTTTCAGGCGGGATCGACTCGTTCACCAGGTAGGGCTTGATCGAATCGTACTGCTTGAAAAATTGCGTCATGTCGACGATCAGGTCGCGGATCACCGGCAGGCCGGCCAGCGGCCGCAGGACGATCGGCTGGGTCAGCTCGTTCAGGTTGGTGGTGCAGGCCAGGCCGTTCTTGCCGTTGATGTTCATCGCGTCCGAACCGCACACGCCTTCACGGCAGGAGCGGCGCAGGGCCAGCGAATCGTCCACGTCCGACTTGATGCGCTGCAGGGCGTCGAGCAGCATCTTGTCGGTGTCCTGCAGCTCGACGGTCACGTCTTGCATGTACGGCTTGGCATCCTGGTCGGGATCGTAGCGGTAGATTTTCAGTTTTACGGTGCGTGTCATGTTCTGACCTTAGAAAGTACGTGGTTTCGGCTTGAAGGTATCGACCGTCAGCGGCTTGGTGATCACAGGCTTGTACTCGAGGCGGTTGCCTTCCGAGTAGAACAAGGTGTGCTTCATCCAGACTTCGTCGTCGCGGTTCGGGAAGTCGCTGTGGGCGTGCGCGCCGCGCGATTCCTTGCGTGCCACTGCCGATGTGATGGTCGCTTTCGCCGTTTCAATGAGATTATCCAGTTCCAGCGCTTCGACGCGCGCGGTGTTGAACACCATCGACTTGTCCTTGAACGAGACGTGCTTGCGACGCTCGTCGAGCACCATGATCTCTTTGTAGCCCTGGTTGAGCAGCTCGTCGGTGCGGAATACGCCGCAGTATTTCTGCATGGTGGAACGGATGTCGTTGGCCACGCCCTGCACTTTTTCGGAACCGGTCGAGGTTTCCAGGCGGTTCATGCGATCGAGCGCGAAGTCGGCCGCATCCTTCGGCAAAGGCTTGTTTTCCTTTTGCTTCAGGTTCGATGCCACCACGTGGTTGCCGGCCGCGCGGCCGAACACCAGCAGGTCGAGCAGCGAATTGGTGCCGAGGCGGTTGGCGCCGTGCACCGAGACGCAGGCGCATTCGCCGATGGCGTACAGGCCATTGACCACGGCGACCGGGTTGCCGTCTTTTGGCGCGACGACCTGGCCGTGGATGTTGGTCGGGATGCCGCCCATCTGGTAGTGAATCGTCGGCACGACCGGAATCGGTTCCTTGGTGGCATCGACGTTGGCGAACTTGTGGCCGATTTCGAGAATCGACGGCAGGCGCTTGGCGATGGTGTCGGCGCCGATGTGGCGCAGGTCCAGCAGCACGTGGTCCTTGTTCGGACCGCAGCCGCGGCCTTCCTTGATTTCCTGGTCCATCGAACGCGACACGAAGTCGCGCGGCGCCAGGTCTTTCAGGGTCGGCGCATAGCGCTCCATGAAGCGTTCGCCATTGCTGTTGATCAGGATGCCGCCTTCGCCGCGCACCCCTTCGGTAATCAGGACGCCCGCGCCGGACACGCCGGTCGGGTGGAATTGCCAGAATTCCATGTCTTGCAGCGGCAGGCCGGCGCGCGCGGCCATGCCCATGCCGTCGCCGGTGTTAATGAAGGCATTGGTCGAGGCGGCGAAGATGCGCCCTGCCCCGCCGGTGGCGAAGATGGTGGTCTTCGCTTCCAGGATCATGCATTCGCCGGTTTCCATTTCGAGCGCCACGACGCCCACGCAATCGCCATCGGCGTCGCGGATGATGTCGATCGCCATCCACTCCACGAAGAAGTGGGTGCGCGCGCGCACATTACGCTGGTACAGCGTGTGCAGCAGCGCGTGGCCGGTACGGTCGGCCGCCGCGCAGGCGCGCTGGACCGGCTTTTCCCCGAAGTTGGCGGTGTGGCCGCCGAACGGACGCTGGTAAATCGTGCCATCCGGATTGCGGTCGAACGGCATGCCGAAGTGTTCCAGTTCGTACACGACTTTCGGTGCTTCGCGGCACATGAATTCGATCGCATCCTGGTCGCCCAGGTAGTCGCCACCCTTGACGGTGTCGAACATATGCCAGTACCAGTCATCTTCCGACATATTGCCGAGGGACGCGCCGATGCCGCCCTGGGCCGCGACCGTGTGCGAACGGGTCGGGAAGACTTTCGACAGCACGGCAACGTTCAGGCCGGCTTCAGCCAGTTGCAGGGATGCGCGCATGCCCGAACCGCCGGCGCCGATGATGACCGCGTCGAAACGGCGGGTAGGAAGTGCTTTTTTGATTGCTGCCACGATTAAACGCTCCAGAGAATTTGTACAGTCCAGGCTGCGCAGCCGACCAGCCACAGGATGGTGAGCGCTTGCAGGGTCAGGCGCACGCCGACCGGTTTGATGTAATCCATCCAGATGTCGCGCATGCCGACCCAGGCGTGGTAGTACAGGCCGGCGAAAGTCACCAGGCTGAACAGCTTGAACCACTGTTGCGAGAACAGCTGAGCCCAGCCTTCATACGTGAAGTTATTGCCAGTCAGGAAGGAGATCAGCAAGGTGAAGGTGTACACGGCCATCACGACCGCGGTGAGGCGCTGGGCCAGCCAGTCTTTCAGGCCGTAATGGGCGCCGACGACGAGGCGGTTACGTCCGACATTATTCTTTGCCATCAAAACACTCCAAACAGTTTGAGACCAGCCAGTGCGGTCAGGATCAGGCTGACAACCAGCACGCTGACAGCGCTATGGCGCGAGGAATCCTTCTCGATGCCCATGTGCATGTCCATGAACAGGTGGCGGAAACCGGCGCAGAAGTGGTGCATATAGGCCCAGATCAGGCCCAGCAGGACCAGCTTGGACAGCGGATGCGAGAGGATGCCCTGGAAATATGCGAACGATATTTCGGACTGGACGCTGTTCTGGAACAGGTACAGCAGGAACGGCAGCATCAGGAAGATCGCCGCGCCGCTGATGCGGTGCAGGATCGACACGTAGGCGCCAGGCGTCATATTGTAATTCATCAAATCGGTAACATGAATGTTACGGATCTCGGGCCGTTCTTTTTTTGGAACTTCCTTCACGGCTTCGGACATGGCAGTACCTCCCCTTTGACTAACTAAATTGTAATTAACCCGCAATTTTCGCCCATTTTGCCGAAATGCACCAATATTCCTCTTGGGATTGGCAAGTTCAGCAACAATATGGGCAGATGCCCGCTACTTTCTTATGATCAATGCATTTTAAACGGAACGGGCATTTTGTGCACCGCACCGTCGCACTGCCGACCCCTGAATCGAGGGTCAATCGCGGTTCGGCAACACTTGTCTTGAAACTACGACAAGTCATTCTGGTAATGGTGGTGCGTGGTCAGGTACAGCCCGCGGCGCAGCTCGACCGCCTTGTCGCCGTATGTGAACGACACGCGCTCCGCGCACAGCAGCGGCGTGCCTTCGAGCACCCCGAGGAACTGGGCGGCGCCGGCGTCGGCCCCGAGCGCGCGGATTTTCTCGCTGGCACGGATCATGCGGGTGCCGAACTCGGACTCGAACAGCCCGTACATTGGACCCTTGTACTCGACCAGGCGTTCCGCGGTCAGTCCTTTGAACAGGAGGCCGGGAAGCCACATTTCTTCAAGAATTGTCGGCGTGCCGTCGAACGACATCACGCGCTTGATATACACTACGGAGTCGCCCGACTTCAGATCCAGCAGGCGCGCCACTTCGGCCGGCGCGCGCATGCGCTTGACTTCGATGATCTTGTTGTCGGGATGGTGCGGCACGCCTTCGTCGGGCATCAGGCGCAGGAAGCGGAAATGCGCGCGCGCCTCGTGGTGGGTGGCCACGAAGGTGCCCTTGCCCTGGCGCCGCAGCACCAGGTTTTCGGCGGCCAGTTCGTCGATCGCCTTGCGCACCGTGCCCTGGCTGACCTTGAAGCGGCCGGCCAGCTCGACTTCGCTGGGGATCATTTCGCCGGGTTTCCACTCGCCCGCCTGCAGGCCCTGCGTGATGAGCGCCTTGATCTGCTGATAGAGGGGACTGAAGGTCGGCGAACTGCCCGACGCGCCGGCGGAAGCGCCGGTCCCGCTGGCCGTTGTACCATGCAAGATCGGAGGGGTCGGGACTGGGTTCATAGACCGAGATTTCAACACAAACGGGCTTGCCAGTCCAGTGCAATCGCCGGAGGTTATGTGTCTTATATAAGATATATGATATGAATTGACAGATCGCTTTTGCGCGCCTACACTCGCGGTCGATCCGGCATGCGCGCGTATCGCCCCGCGGTTTTTTCCGGCTGGGCCGGGAAGTTCAGGCCGTGGTATCCAATCCTGGTAGCCGATTTGGTATCATTACCGTTTTCCCGAACAAGCGTATCCTCAGCTTCGACCGTTTTCTTTCCCACTTTGGAGATTCATCATGGCTAAAACCCCACTGCGCGTTGCTGTCACCGGCGCTGCCGGCCAGATCGGCTATTCCCTGCTGTTCCGCATCGCGAACGGTGACATGCTCGGCAAAGACCAGCCAGTCATTTTGCAACTGCTGGAAATCGCTGACGAGAAAGCCCAGAAAGCGCTCAAGGGCGTCATGATGGAAATCGATGACTGCGCATTCCCGCTGCTGGCCGGCATGACCGCCCACGCCGACCCGATGACCGCCTTCAAGGATGCCGATTTCGCCCTGCTGGTCGGCGCCCGTCCGCGCGGCCCTGGCATGGAGCGTAAAGACCTGCTCGAAGCCAATGCCCAGATCTTCACGGTGCAAGGCAAGGCGCTCGACGCCGTCGCTTCGCGCAACGTCAAGGTGCTGGTGGTCGGCAACCCTGCCAACACCAACGCCTACATCGCCATGAAATCGGCGCCATCGCTGCCGGCCAAGAACTTCACCGCCATGCTGCGCCTGGACCACAACCGCGCCCTGTCGCAGATCGCCAGCAAAACCGGCAAGCCGGTCGCCTCGATCGAAAAACTGTGCGTGTGGGGCAACCACTCGCCAACGATGTACGCCGACTACCGTTTCGCCCAGATCGATGGCGCATCGGTCAAGGAAACCATCAACGACGACGCCTGGAACCGCGACACCTTCCTGCCAACCGTCGGCAAGCGCGGCGCGGCGATCATCGAAGCGCGCGGCCTGTCGTCGGCGGCGTCGGCCGCCAACGCAGCCATCGACCACATGCACGACTGGTACCTCGGCACCAACGGCAAGTGGACCACGATGGGCATTGCTTCGGATGGTTCGTACGGCATCCCTGAAGGCACCATGTTCGGCTTCCCGGTCACGACCGAGAATGGCGAATACACGATCGTGCAAGGTTTGCCGATCGACGAGTTCTCGCAGGAACGCATCAACCTCACGCTCAAGGAACTGACCGAAGAGCGTGAAGGCGTTGCCCACCTGCTGGCCTGAGTTTCAACGCGGCCGGATTCGTGGATCCCGTAACCCCACCGATTCGCCGCACGCGCCGTGCCGCCCCGAGCGGCACGAGCGCTGCTGTACCTGAGAAAATGAACATGCATCCCTCCGAGGTTTTATTCCAGGGCAAACGCCAGCCTTTGCTGCTCCCCGCCTGCGACCACTATGCAGGCTCCGAAAAGCTGATGCTCAAGTCGATGGCCCTGCAACAAGAGCTTGGCCCCCTGTTCGACATCACGTTCGACTGCGAGGACGGCGCCACCGCCGGTGCCGAGCCCGAACACGCCCAAATGATCGTGCGCCTGCTTAACGACGACGGCAACCGCCACAACCGCATCGGCGTGCGCGTGCACGACGTGGCCAGCCCGTTTTTCGAGGCCGACCTGGCCGTGATCGTCGGCGGCGCGGCCCAGCGCCTGGCCTACATCGTGCTGCCCAAGGTGCACGGCGCGGCCGAAGTGGCGCGCGCCATCAAGTCGATCAACCAGCATGCCGCCAAGGCCGGCCGCGCCACCCCGCTGCCGGTGCACGTGCTGATCGAAACCCATGGCGGGCTGCGCGAAGCCGATGCGATCGCCGCCCTGCCCCAGGTCGAGTGCCTGTCGTTCGGCATCATGGATTTTGTGTCCAGCCACTACGGCGCCATTCCCGGCGCGGCCATGCGCACCCCGGGCCAGTTCACGCACCCGCTGGTGGTGCGCGCCAAGCTCGAGATGGCGGCCGCCTGCCACGCGCACGGCAAGGTGCCCTCGCATAACGTGACGACCGACATCAAGGACAGCGCCGTGGTGGCCAACGATGCCCAGCGCGCCGCCGCCGAATTCGGCTTTACGCGCATGTGGAGCATCCACCCCGACCAGATCAAGCCGATCCTGAAGGCATTCACGCCGCGCCTGTCGGAAGTGAACGAAGCGACCAACATCCTCACCGAAGGCAAGAACGCCAGCTGGGGCCCGATCGCGCAGAACGGGCGCTTGCACGACCGCGCCAGCTATCGCTATTATTGGACGGTGCTGCAGCGCGCGAAACTGGCGGGCCTGGCCCTGCCCGACGCCGCCGCCGCGCTCGTCAACGACCCACAACCAGCCACCTGAACGGAAGCTACTCCCGATGCCAACCCTGATCAAGAACACCCTGCTCGCCTGCTCGCTGGCGATGGCGGCGGCCGCCCTGTGCGCGGCCCCGGCGGCCCATGCCGCTGAACCGAAGCCGGCAGCCAAGGCCAAGCCGGCAGCCAAATCGAAGGCGCGCGCGCACCCGAAGGCGGTCGACGTCGTCCCAGGCGAGCCGGAGCCGGACATCAAGGACACCACCACCACCGACTTCGACTGCGAACTGGGCAACAAGGTCACGACCTACCACAACGACAGCGACGACGGCCACATCGCGCTGCGCTGGAAAAAACGCCTGCACCGCCTCACCCGCGTGGGCACCACCACGGGCGCGAAGCGCTTCGAGAACCCGACCTTCGGCCTGGTCTGGATCGGCATTCCGGCCAAGGGCATGCTGCTCGATTCGCGCCTGAACCGCCAGTTGGCCAACGAATGCAAGAACGCCGAGCAGATGAAGCCGGTTGTAGAAACGCCGGTGGCGCCCGTCGCCCCTGCGGCCCCGGCGCCGATGCCGGCGGCACGCCCGGCATCGGGCGAACTTGCCGTACCAGCGGTGCCGCCCGTGGCAGCACCGGCGGCGCTTGACGCCCCTGCAGCAAAATAACTGAAATAACAAATACCCCACTGAAGGAGAGGTCATGTCCCGCAACACTCTGAACACGCTCAAGGATTTCAAACTGTCGGCCGGCCAGAAAGGCAAGTTCTACTCGCTGCCGGCGCTCGAGAAAAGCCTTGGGGTGAACGTCTCGCGCCTGCCGGTGTCGATCCGCCTGGTCCTCGAATCCGTGCTGCGTAACTGCGACGGCAAGAAGGTCACGGAAGAACACGTGAAGCAATTGGCGAACTGGGCGCCAAACGGCGAACGCACCGACGAGATTCCTTTCGTCGTGGCCCGCGTGGTGCTGCAAGACTTCACCGGCGTGCCGCTGCTGGCCGATCTGGCCGCCATGCGCAACGTCGCCAACAAGATGGGCATGAACCCGAAAAACATCGAGCCGCTGGTACCGGTCGACCTCGTGGTCGATCACTCGGTCACCATCGACCACTACCGCGAAAAGAATGCGCTCGACCTGAACATGAAGCTGGAATTCTCGCGCAACAACGAGCGCTACCAGTTCATGAAGTGGGGCATGCAAGCCTTCGACACCTTCGGCGTGGTCCCTCCCGGCTTCGGCATCGTGCACCAGGTCAACCTGGAGTACCTGGCGCGCGGCGTACACAAGGCGCCCGGTACGGCTGGCGACACCTACTACCCTGACACCCTGGTCGGCACCGACTCGCACACCACCATGATCAACGGCATCGGCGTGGTCGGCTGGGGCGTGGGCGGCATCGAAGCCGAAGCGGGCATGCTGGGCCAGCCGGTCTACTTCCTGACCCCGGACGTGATCGGCGTGAACCTGACCGGCTGCTTGCGCGAAGGCTGCACCGCCACCGATCTGGTGCTGACCATCACCGAAATGCTGCGTAAAGAAAAAGTCGTCGGCAAGTTCGTCGAATTCTTCGGTGCCGGCACCGAAACGCTGTCGCTGACCGACCGCGCAACCATCGCCAACATGGCACCGGAATACGGCGCGACGATGGGCTTCTTCCCGGTTGACGATGCCACCATCGAGTACTTCGAAGGCACCGGCCGCACCACCGAGGAAATCACCGCGTTCAAGAACTACTTCAAGGCGCAGAACCTGTACGGCGTGCCGCAGGAAGGCGAGATCGACTACACCCGCGTGGTGTCGCTCGACCTGGCCACGGTGACCCCGTCGCTGGCGGGCCCGAAGCGTCCGCAGGACCGTATCGAAATCGGCAACGTCAAGAACAACTTCATCGAACTGTTCTCCAAGCCGACCACCGAAAACGGTTTTAACAAGAACCCGGCCGACCTGACCAACCACTACGAAACCACCAACGGCGTCAACGTCAAGAACGGCGACGTGCTGATCGCGGCGATCACCTCGTGCACCAACACCTCGAACCCGAGCGTGCTGCTGGCCGCGGGCCTGCTGGCCAAGAAGGCGGTCGAAGCCGGCCTGACGGTCGCTCCGCACATCAAGACCTCGCTGGCCCCCGGCTCGCGCGTGGTCACCGAGTACCTGACCGCCGCCGGCCTGCTGCCGTACCTGGAGCAGCTGGGCTTCGGCGTGACCGCCTACGGCTGCACCACCTGCATCGGCAATGCCGGCGACCTGACCCCGGAACTGAACGCGGCCATCGCCGAAAACGATATCGTCGCTTCGGCCGTGTTGTCGGGCAACCGTAACTTCGAAGCGCGGATCCACCCGAACATCCGTTCCAACTTCCTGGCCTCGCCGCCGCTGGTCGTGGCCTACGCCATCGCCGGCAACATGACGCGCGACCTGATGACCGAGCCAGTCGGCAAGGGCACCAACGGCAAGGACGTGTACCTGGGCGACATCTGGCCGACCTCGAAGGAAATCGGCAAGCTGATGAAGTTCGCGATGAACTCCAAGGTCTTCAAGGCCAACTACGCCGACGTCAAGGGCGCGCCGGGCAAGCTGTGGGAAGACGTGACCACCACCACCGGCCAGGTCTACGACTGGCCGAAGTCGACCTACATCGCCGAGCCGCCGTTCTTCGACGGCTTCGAGATGATCCCGAAAGCGGCAGCGACCGGCATTTCCGGCGCGCGCGCACTGGGCGTGTTCGGCGACTCGATCACCACCGACCACATTTCGCCGGCCGGTTCGATCCAGGAAAGCGGCCCTGCGGGCAAATGGCTGCTGGCCAATGGCGTGATGAAGGCCGACTTCAACTCCTACGGCTCGCGCCGCGGCAATCACGAGATCATGATGCGCGGCACCTTTGCCAACGTGCGTATCAAGAACCGCATGATTCCCGCCAAGGCCGACGGTTCCGCGGTTGAAGGCGGCATCACGATTCACCAGCCGAGCGGCGAACAGATGTCGATCTACGACGCAGCCATGAAGTATGTGGCCGACGGCGTGCCGACGATGGTGTTCGGCGGCGAAGAGTACGGCACCGGTTCCTCGCGCGACTGGGCGGCCAAGGGCACCCAGCTGCTGGGCGTGAAAGCGGTCATCACCCGTTCGTTCGAGCGTATTCACCGCTCCAACCTGGTGGGCATGGGCGTGCTGCCGCTGCAATTCATCGGCGACGACAGCGTGCAGACCCTGAACATCACGGGTAACGAAGTGTTCGACCTGAAGGGCCTGGAAGGCGAGATCAAGCCGCAGCAACTGGCGACCCTGGTCATCACGCGCGCCAATGGCGACGTGCAGGAAGTCAAAGTCCTGCTGCGTATCGATACCCCGATCGAAGTCGACTACTACAAGCATGGCGGGATCCTGCCGTTCGTGCTGCGCCAGCTGCTGGCCGCGTAATGTCCGACGCCCCGCGCCAGCGCGGGGCTGGAGCAAAAAACGCCGGATTGATCCGGCGTTTTTTTTCGTCCCGCGACGTTGCCACAAGGCCAAGTGAGTGCCCACTACCCACCCTCCCGCTCAACTTTTTTTCACACTTCTTGCGCCGTCTTCATGGTGGGCGGACGAATGAACTACAATACGGCTGATAAGGGTTTATCATTGTTCCGACATTATTGATCCGTTCATTCACTTACAAAGACTCTTATACGCCATGCGTCGTCCAACCAAAGATTCATCCCATAAGTTGTCGGCCGAGAGCCAACGCCTGGTCAGTATCAGCCAGGCTATCGTACAGGCGTCCAGCCGCATTGAAGAACGGGCCTGGGAGCGCCAGCTCGACACCCAGCTCCAGCGCCTGCTCAAGACCGGCCACCAGGATACCGTCGACACCACCCTCAACGTGCTGTTCAAGGAAGACCTGAACGCCTACGACACCCTGATGGAGGGCGTCGAAGCGGTCAGCGAATCGTCGACCATGGTCGAGCAGCACGACGGCGCGGAAAAGACCTTCCAGGCACTGCTGGTGGCGGCGCCGATCCTGGCGTGGACGCGTTTTTCGATCGCGTCCGGCACCATTCCGGCCGAGCTGCTGCAGACCCTGTCCGCCCACTTTTCGGCGCACCTGCTGGCCGATGGCGTGCAGATGGCCATGGCGCCGACCCTGTTCTCGATCGACCAGCTGCCGCGCACCCACGCCGAAACCTATACCACCACGCACAAGCTGGCCCAGGCCGCGCACAAGGGCACGGCCGTCAAGCCGATCGCCAAGCCGGCCGAGACCGCGCCTTTCCTGGCCGACACGCGCTACCTGATGGTGGCCATCGTGGCGCCGCTGGGTGCACCGCTGTTCCGCTGGCAAGAGCCGCAGTTCCAGTCGACCTTTATGGTCGAACGCGCCAATGCGCTCGAACAGTGGCGCGCGCAGGCCGGCCCGACCATCACGCGCCTGCTGCCGGGCTGCGGCGTCGAACTGCTGCTGCCGGAAGCGTATTACGTGGCCTGCCGCGAAGCGGATAAGCTGATCCGTCCGGTATCGGTGCGTGCCGCCGTGCACTACCTGACCAATACCCTGGGCGTGGAAGCGTCCGACCTGCGTGCCGTCATTGCCGGCTTCGGCGACGAATCGGCCGAAGGCCAGATCGACGAGTACCGCGTCGGCTTCACCATGCGCCAGACCGCCGATGTCATTTACGGCATCGTGTGGCCGCTGTACGGGCAGGAAGACGAAGACGGCACCCCGGTCGAAGGCTTGTCGGCCGCCGCGCTGGGCGGCATGGGCGAGCCGAAGGCGCCGCTCGACGACATCATCGGGCACCTGAACGAAGCGGGTGTCACCCACATCAAGCGCCACAACGAGCGTTTCGTGACCGAGTATTGCGACGACTGCGACGCGCCCCTGTTTGCCGATCCAACTGGCGAACTGGTGCACGCTGAAATGCCGGAAGACGCGCCTGCGGGCACGGAGCATTTTCACTAAGCAGGTGTTGCCGCTTCAAGAACCCGGGTTCGCCCGGGTTTTTTTACGCCGGCAGCTTTCTTGGGCGCGCACAAGATAACGAAATGCCAACACCCCTACACTCGCTGGGTGGCTCGCCCGGGCCGCGTCAACGCACTGTGGAGAACAAGCATGGACGATATGATGATTCAGGTGGTGCCGGTGTTGACCGGATTTATCGATACTCTCATCACCTGGTACCTGGCAATCGCCAAGGTGTTCAAGTGGTAGGCAAGCAGCCGGCTTAATTCCCCAGCGCGTGGGCGCCCTGCCCACGCCGCCTCTCCCGCCTGTTCCACCCAATCCGGCAGGCAGATCGCATCGATCATTCCTTGCGCAGTTCCCGGGGCCGCCTTTGCGCGCTCATATGCCCTCCTTTCGCCCCCTCCGGGCCGCACATGCAGGTGCTGCCAGCCGCCCGCCGCGCGCCCAAGCACGTGTTGTTTCCGCACTACCTGCAGTAACAAAAATTGCACTTTTGCATGTAAAAAGATGATAAAATATCATTAATAAATACAGCAAGAACGAGTGCAAACGATAACGCCAGGCCACCCTTCCCGCGCTCGTACCACCCCGGTTCTCACCTTTTTTACCCCGCGCTCAGGCAGTCGGGTTACCGAGCTTGCCACTTCAATTCTCCCGAATTGACTGACTTTGAATGAACAGGAATATCGCATGAGCGAATCGTCTTTTAGCCTCCAGGACCTGATCAGCGATCGGCAGCATGATCGCATTTTGCGCTTGTCCTTTCCAAACAGCGACGGCCCCGCCTCGCAGCTATTGGTTAACCGTCTGGACGCGTTTGAGGCGCTGTCGCGCCCGTTTGAATTCACTGTCGAACTGCTGTCCAACAACCCCAACGTGGCGCTCAAGGACTTGCAGGGCAAGATGATGTGCGTCCAGCTCGTGCGTGGGGATGGCTCGATGCGTTACTTCACCGGACGCGTGTTCAGCTTCGGCCTGAAGACGGTCGACGGCGGCGTGTCGTACTACGAGGCGAAACTGGGCCCGTGGTCCAAGTACCTGACTATGCGCAAGGACAACTACCTGTTCCACAACACCACTTTGTACCAGCAAACGTCGAGCATCTTCGGCGACTATGGCAGCCTGGCCGAGTGGGATTGGCGCGTCCAGGGCGCCAGCGGCGTGATGACCGACGCCTGCCAGTTCGACGAGAGCGACAGCAACTATCTGGAGCGGCGCTGGGCCAGGGCTGGCATCTTTTACTGGTTCGAACATACCGAAGCGGGCCACAAACTGGTGCTGTCGGACGACTCCACCGCCGCCGATCCGATTGACGGCCGGCCGGAGATGCCTTTCCAGCGTCACGGCGGCGCGCATGAAGAGGATGGCATCGGCGAATGGTCGCCGGGGCGCCAGATCATGCAGGGCACGGTATCGCTGACCTCGTATGACTTCAAGACCGGCCGCCCGGCGCAGACCTCGCTGCCGACGGTGCAGCAGCAAGGCGACGTGCCGAATATCGAATCGTACGAATACTCGGGCGCTTTCGGCTTCAAGGACAGCGGCGACGCGCGCGACGTGGCGCAGCGCCAGATGGAATCGGTCGAAGCGGGAGGCAAGCGCTTCGATGGCGCCGGTAACAACCGCTATGTGATGCCGGGGCGCTGGTTCCGCCTGAGCGGACACTTCGACGCCGATCCGCGCGGCGACGATGCACAGGCGCGCGAATTTCTCATTCTCGAAGTCAGGCACCACGCCACCAATAACTATCACGTGAAGGTGACCGAGCCGTCGCGCTACGAGAACACGCTGACGGCGATCCGCAGGATCATTCCGTGGCGCGCACCGCGTGCCTTGAACAGCGTCGAGACGAAGATTCACGGCATCCAGACCGCGACCGTGGTCGGGCCGGCGGGCGAGGAAATTCATACCGATAAGTATGGCCGGGTGCGCGTGCAGTTCCACTGGGACCGGGTCGGCGCCAGCGACGAAAAGAGCTCGGCCTGGATTCGCGTGGCCACGCCATGGGCAGGCGCGAATTTCGGGATGACGTCGATTCCGCGCATCGGCACGGAAGTGATTGTGCAATTTCTGGATGGAAATCCGGACCGGCCGATCATTACTGGCATGGTGCCCAATACCGACACCATGCCGCCGTGGACCTTGCCGGAGAACAAAACGCAGAGCGGCATTTTGTCGCGCTCGACGCCGGGCGGCAGTTACGACAATGCGAATGCGATCCGCTTCGAGGACAAGAAAGGCAAGGAACAGCTCTGGCTGCACGCGGAGAAGGACCAGCTGACCGAAGTCGAACACGATGAGGATAAATGGGTCGGCAATGACCGCCGCAAGACGATCGATCGCGACGAGACCAACCACATCAAGCGCGACCGCACCGAGACGGTTGACCGCGACGAAACGATTACGGTGCATCACGACCGTACCGAGACGGTCGACAACAACGAAACGATCACGATTCACAACAACCGCACCGAGCGGGTGGACCACGATGAGAAGATCAGCATCGGGGATAACCGCACCGAGGATGTGGGGAAGAACGAGACCATCGATATTGGCGGGAACCGTACCAAGAACGTGGCCAAGCATGAGAAGGATACGATCGGCAAGAACTGGTCGATCAATGTGGCCAAGATGAAGACCGAGACGATCGGCATGGCATACATGCAGAACGTCGGGCTGGGACGCATGGAGAACGTGGGACTCGGTTACAGCCTGAATGTCGGCATGATGATGTCTACCGTGGTGGGAAAAAGCCAGTCGACCGATGTCGGAGAATCCATTTCGATTAATGCCGGGGAAGAAATATCGATCACCGTTGGCAAGGCGAGCCTGGTGATGAAATCCGATGGCACGATTATCTTCAACGGACACACGTTTAGTGTGGGCACTACCGATGAGCAATCGTATAAAGCCGATGGAAACATCACCTTGACCGCCAAGACTATTCTCGAGAATTAACCATGCGATCGAAACTCCACGCTCCCACTGCGGCGGCAACGCCCGCGCTGAATGAAGGCCAGACCGAACAACTGCTGCACGATGTGATTGTTCAGACGTCGCACCAGCCAAGGCGGGCGGATGGCATTGCTGTCGGTACGTTCGACGCAATCGGCGATGATGGAATAGCACTTGTCAGCATTCCCACATTTGGACTGACGCATATTGCCGCCCGTACAATCAGCCCACTGGACCCTGGCCAGATCGGCCAGGCAGTCGCCCTCGGATTCGAATCGGGCGATCCTCAGCGTCCGATCATCCTCGGGTTCATGCTTGCGGCCCCGTCAGCCGCTTCGCGCCCGAGCACAGACGTGCTTCTCGATGGTCAGCGCGTCGAACTCCACGCCGAGCACGAAATCGAGCTCCGATGTGGCGAAGCAGCCCTCATCCTGAGCGCCGACGGCCGCATCCAGCTGCGAGGAACCTACATTACCAGCCAGGCAAGCGCGACACATCGCATTCTGGGCGGCTCGGTTCACGTCAATTAGGAGCGGCATGGACATTCAAGTCGCATCAAAGCATTTGATTGCACAGATCAGCACGTCCTTGGATGTGGATGGACGAGAGCATCTCGTTATCGTCATCAAAGGGACATGGCTCATTCCCGAGGCAGGTCAAAGACCGCGGCCGATTGCGTCATCGCCACTGCTCCCGAGCGATAAATTTGTAGGAGATCCGGGGCAAAGCGCCATGATCTGCGGCGACGATTTTGCACGGTATAAGCCGCGTTGCGATGTTCTGTTCGATTCGTGCGCGCATGCTCCCGACGGGAAGGAAGTGCAAGAGCTGACGGTTGCATGTCAAGTTGGGCCAATGAAAAAGGGGATTAAAGTCGTCGGTCCACGTCAATGGCGCAAACTTTTGGGAATGTACACGCTTACCAAGGCAATGCCTTTTACAAGCATGCCCTTGCACTACGGGCATGCCTTCGGCGGCTCCCGCACGTACGAAAAAGGTTGGGGAGACAAACCTCAGATACTCACCGAGACAATGCTGAGCAACCCAGCGGGAATTGGATGGGGAGGAAAACGCACCGGGGGAGACCTCGATGGCGAACCCGCACCGAATCTCCACGCGCTTGACGACAGTATCACCAGCCCGACCGGCAATCACAAACCGGTGGCGTTATCCGCAGTGGCCAGACATTGGACGCCACGCACGCAATATACAGGTACCTACGACAAACACTGGGAGGAAGAAATTTGTCCTTTCCTTCCAGAGGATTTTGATGAGCAATACCACCAGTGCGCACCGGAAGATCAACAAATTGTCTACCCCAAGGGAGGCGAAGACGTGATTTTGCGAAACATGATGGCTGGGAGGCCGGATGTGCGGTTCAAGCTTCCCCGATTGGACGAGCTACAAGTAAGAATTCTCCGAACCGACTACAGCACGGACATGCTTGTGCCGGTGGTCGACACCCTGTTTTTTGAAACGGAAAAAGGCAGCTTTTCAGCAGTATGGCGAACAAGCGTGCCGATCCGGCGCCGCATTCAGGAATTTTCGGCGCTGGCCGTTGGCCCCGTTGATCCAGCATGGTGGGAACGAAAAAAAACCGGAGCCGATGGCTGCCACGGATGTGCCGGAGAAACCGATGAGAACGAAGGGTACGCATGAGCTCGGTGACGAAAAACAGTTTCTGGAATAGGTTCAGCGCGGAGTCCACTCATACGCCGACGACAAGGTTGGCAATTCATTCCGCTGGCCTTTGCTGCGCTGTCGGATACAACCTGGATGCGGCAACATGCGCCATGCGCGCCAATATGGACCACTTTCAACAGAGCGATTTCAAAACAACGCAGCACGAACGGGTGCTCGTTGCACGCCTGGACGACGAGGATGTATGGGGACAGGAGCGGCTGGCGCGCTGGATTGCCTTTGCCATTGCGGATTGTCTGAGTTCGGTCGGGGAAACTGATTTCGCGAAGGTGCCTCTTGTATGGCTAGCGCCTGAACCTGAGCGCAGCGGTGCCGATAGCGACTGGTACGCGAGCGTGTTCAGTCAAGCCGTCGATCAGCTCAACTTGCGGTTTCATCCTCGTTCCGGCGTCATGCCATTGGGGCGCGCTGGTCTGGCGAGTGCACTTAAACAGGCGGCAGCGCTGCTTGAGCTGCCCGATTGTGAACAGGTTCTCTTGGTGGGCGCCGACACCTACCTGAACGCTACAACCATCAACGCCTATCTGCACGCAGGTCGCTTGCAAGTTCGAGGAAACACTGATGGGTTCATCCCTGGCGAAGCCGCTGCGGCAGTTCTATTGCAGAAAGCCGTCCTGGGTAACTCGAGCAGTGATGTGGCCCATAAAAGCACTTCCGCCATACATATTAGCGGCTTCGGGGTCGGCGATGAACCGGGCCGCCTGGACGGCAGCGTACCAAGCAAGTCGCGAGGATTAACAACTGCAATTCGATCAGCAGTGAACATGAGCCAACGCGATTACAGCGCACTTCAATTCAGAGTCAGCGATCAGAATGGCGAATCATTTTTCTCCCGCGAAGCGGCCAATGCAATCACCCGGGTGACACCAACCGGAGGCAACATGTTAAAGCTGATAACGATCGCGGATTGTATTGGCGAAGTGGGGGCGGCTACCGGACCCGCAATGTTAGCCTACATGTCAAAAATAATGTCGACTCCTGCAAGTCCCGGCGAATGCGGATTTTTGCATTTGGCAAATGATACGGGGCTGCGCTGCGCAGTGATATTGCAACGAAACATCGCCTAGGAGGTAACAGTTAATGAATACCCGAGTTTATGCCAACGACAACCAAATTTGCTCGAAAGCTGCGGATGGACAATCATCGGCATTCGCGGACCCATGCTGGAGCCCCCCCGCACCGGGCGCGGGGCCGGTATTGATTCCATATCCCAATACCGCGTATGCCAAACAACTCGAAAAAGGAAGCACAACTGTATTTATTTGCGGGACGCCAGTAGCGCTGAAAGACGTTTCATATTTAGCGAACAGTACTGGTAATGAGCCAGCGACACCGCTCTTCAAAAAAGGAAATAAGACCGGCGTAATCAAGGGAAAAGCGTATTTTACTCAGTGGTCATCGAACGTGAAGTTCGAAGGGTTAAACGTCTGCAGGCACAATGACACGATGACACATAACCACGGGTAATTTAATGTCAACAGCATTCGATAGACATCAACGACGTAGGACAGAGGCTGACAGAGAGACAGCCAAGAATAACACCCCTGTTCCGGCGCAAAGTCCCAGAAGGACAACCACCACAAACACCAAAAAACTAGCCAACACCGCAGACTATCATTATTTTCACAACAAGAAAGATAGCGCGAACTGCAAAGCTGACGCTGATCGCATAAGAGATGAATGTGCGGACAATGAAGAGACAAAGAAAAAATCCGCTGATGCCCTGAAGAATGCGAGGCTCAGCAAGGAATCCGGTGTTGCGCCGTATTTCATTAAAAAAATTAAGGATACGTTAGGCAAGATTGATGCCAAAGCGCGCGAAACCAGCGGATACTCTCCCAACGACAAAAACCGGTGGATGCAAAATCATTGCGATGGCCTGTGGCAAAAACCAGGTGGACAAAAAGGCCTTGAAGGCCAAGAAGTACTTAACACCAAGGATTTCAGAGAATCTATCGAAAGCGACATCCAGAGTTTCATCAATGACCAGAGCAAAATGGAAAAAGAAGCATTGGAGAAGGTGTTTTCTTTTGCTGACGATTATATGATGAGCCATTGGAAAGATATTGTCGATAACGCACAAGAGAAAGCATTGAGGAGAGCGGCGTTTTTTCGCTTTCCGGGCGCCGCAACTCTTATGGCAAGAATTGGAACGTATGAAAGTCTGGGACGACTGATTGGAAACACGATCGGCGCTATCGTCACAAACGATATGGAGACACAGTTTCAAGCACTTCAAGATAACGCAAAAGTATTCACGGATGCCGTCGAGGCTGGACGGAAAATACTGACGCCAGGGGGAATGGAAGACGCAATGGCTAGTATCATGGCTGGGGTAGCCTATGCCAATCCATGCATAAAGGCACGTAAGTGTCTTTTAGTTCCGTACAAGGATGCTGGCAAAACCGCTACCGGAAACGGTTGCTGCCCAGGGCAAACCGGGCATCATGTTATTCCAAATGCAATGTTTCAGGCTTTTGCGCCAGTGACCGAGACAGTAAAGACAGCGACAGGAACGGTCGAAAATACCACAATGAAGCCACAAGGACTGCGGAAATGTTGGAAGGATTACAAGGAAAATAATGCCTTGACTATTTGTCTGGAAGGAACAGCCAACCGAGTAGCAAACGGTACGCACGGGCTCGCGCATTCCGGCACCGAGGAAATAGTAAAAGCGAGTAGGCATTCTCCAGACATGCCGTACACAAAAGCACGGGACAAAACTTCAAAGCTTATGGCTAAAATGTTCGGATGCAACTGGGAATGCATTGCAGAACAGCTTGATGACGAATTGAAAAAACGCTATAGCAGCGACAAAGAATGTGGAACCTTTCCCAAAGATGCACTGGTTTCTCCGCACTCGGGCCGGAGTGGCGGCGGCCCCGATTTGCCTATGGCAACTCCAACTACTGCACCATTTTAAGGAAAATTTATGATTACAATTTTCGATCAACCGACTTGGGAAAGATTAATAAAGGGGTTCACGATCTACGATTGCGCAATATTCAGAGAACATGGTTTTAGTTTTATATTGGTTGAGGAAAAGGATGATCGCGACACACTGCCACTGACACGATTTCTCACCATGGCAATAGATAAACCCATGGAAAACCGATTTTCGTGTACACAAAGCGACAAATATGGCTTTACAACAATTGCCGTATGTGAAGACCCTCTAGAATACGTAGCCGTTGATACATCAAGTAACGTGTTTTCGGTTACCAAGGCTCGTACAGGAAGCGAAAAACCGATTGAAGATGTCATTGACATGTTGACATATGGCGGATCGATAGGGATAGTGAAGAAAGTTGTGCGAGCTGCGGGCCAGATCTATGCTTTAGGTGATTATCGCAAGATTTACCGGCGCATCGGCATTGAGCAATGGATTGAACTCGGAAAAGAATCTAAAGGACTTCCTATTCCTGCCGAAGTTCTCAAGGGCAACGTCGAATCGGACGAATTCGGTTTTGTCGACCTCAGTGCATTTTCTGCCAACGACATGTATGCGGTGGGTGGAGAAGGCGATGTCTGGCGCTTTGACGGCGTCAAGTGGCATAATTGTCCGCTACCTACTAACGCGTATTTGCAATCGGTTTGCTGCGCTGGCGACGGACTCGTCTACATAACGGAAATGAACGGCAGTGTATGGGCGGGTCGAACTGACAGTTGGAAACGGGTGGCAAATGCAGACATTAACCCCGGACATCAACCGGTTGATGCTTTCTGGTTCAATGACCGATTATATCTTGGTGCTCAACAAGGCATTTTTACAATCGATTCGAAGAAAAAAGAGGTCGTTCCCTTACAAAGCGTTGAAAGGGACGCGCCAAATCCAACCAACGGGGGTCGCCTTGACCTTAGCCCGGATGGAAAATTCTTATTGACTGCCGGACCTTACGGCGCGTGCCTGAATGACGGGACCGGATGGAGAAGACTATTCAGCGCCTTTGATTATCCTTGAAATACAATAATCTATTCCATCTAAACCGACGGTCGGAGTTGATTCCACCGCCAATAACTCAGCGACCAGCCAAGCGGCGATAAAGGTCGTGATACGTTTCCGCACGATTCAATGCCGAAAACGTCTACGGACAACGCGACGGCGAACTGAAAGCAAGTCGTACTATCGATGCCATTAACAATGCAGACGAAACACATGAAGACAGTCTTCGACCAGCCGACTTGGGAAAAATATGTAAAGGGCTTTACAATTTATGACTGCGCAATTTTAAGAGAGCATGGTTTTGGCTTTATATTGGTTGAGGAAAAGGATAATCGTGATGTACTGCCACTGACACGATTTCTCACCATGGCGATAGATCAACGCATGGAAAACCGATTTTCTGGTTCACAAACCGACAATCACCGTTTCACAACAATTGCCGTTTGCGAAGATCCTCTAGAATACGTAGCCGTTGATACATCAAGTAACGTTTTTTCGGTTACCAAGCCTCGTAGGGGAAGCGAAAAGCCTATAGACAAGGTCATTGACATGTCGACATATGGGAAAAGGATAGGAATAGTTCAAAAAGTTGTACGAGCTGCGGGCCAGATCTATGCTTTAGGTGATTATCGCAAGATCTACCGGCGCATCGGCATTGACCAATGGATTGAACTCGGAAATGAATCTAAAGGAGTACCTATTCCTTCCGAAGTTCTTAAGGGCAATGTGTATCCGGAGGCATTTGGTTTCGTCGACCTAAGTGCATTTTCTGCCAGCGACATGTATGCTGTGGGAGGAGAAGGTGATGTCTGGCGCTTCGATGGCGTAAAGTGGCATAACTGCCCGCTCCCCACTAATGCGGATTTGCAATCGGTTTGTTGCGCTGGCGACGGACTCGTCTACATAACGGAAATGAACGGAAGTGTATGGGCGGGTCGAACTGACAGTTGGAAACGGGTTGCCATTGCAGACATTACCCCCGGACATCAACCGGTTGATGCTTTCTGGTTCAATGACCGATTATATCTTGGTGCTCAACAAGGCATTTTTACCATCGATTCGAAGAAGAAAGAGGTCGTCCCCTTACAAAGCGTTGAAAGGGGCGCGCCAAATCCAACCAACGGGGGTCGTCTCGACCTCAGCCAGGATGGAAAATTTTTATTGACTGCCGGACCTTACGGCGCATGCTTGAATGACGGGACTGGATGGCGGCGACTATTCAGCGCGTTCGATTATCCTTGAATCATAACTCGCTCCATCTAAAACGATGGACGGACCTAGGACCGCTGCCGATAACTCGGCGGCCAGCCAGATAGAGGAGATAAGCTGGACGCTATTTTTGACAGAGTCAACTGGGCCAAGTTTTTGCGTGGCTACACCATTTATGATTGCGCAATCTTACAAGAAGAAGGTTTTGCCTTCATTCTGGTCGAGGAAAAGGATAATCGCGATCAATTGCCAGTTACGCGCATCATGTATATATCGGCCGAACAGCCGCTCCAAACGCGATTTGGCGTTTGTGAAGGCGATAATTTTACTTTCACTACTATTGCTGCAGGTATAGATCCGCTCGAATATGTCGCAGTTGATATGCGGAGTCAAGTATATTCGGCGGATGGACAGCGCATGGGTGAGGAAACGGCAATAGATGAGTTAATCGACATGAGCACCTACGGAGGTAAGGTAGGAATAATAACGAGAGTGGTGAGCGCAGCAGGACAGGTCTATGCACTCGGTGATTATCGTCGAATTTACCGGCGCATCGGATTTGAACAGTGGATCGAACTTGGTAAGGAAGGCAAGGGAGTTCCTTTGCCTTCCGATATTGCAACGACCAAGATCGACGATACGAGCCTTGGTTTTTCCGACATGAGCGCATTCGCCAGTAACGATATGTACGCGGTAGGCGGCAAGGGCGATGTATGGCGCTTCGATGGGATAAAGTGGCATGCATGCCCTATACCCACAAACGCGAACTTAAAAACCGTTTGTTGTGCTGCCGACGGGGTCGTCTACATCACAGAGATGAACGGCAGCGTGTGGGCTGGCCGAACAGACAAATGGAAGCGCATTGCTGAATCTAACATCGCCTGGGGTCACCAGCCGGTGGATTCTGCCTGGTTCAATAACCGATTGTATTTAGGAGGGCAGGAAGGCCTTTGGACGATTGATTATAAGGAAAAATGTCTTGTACCTTTACAGGACATTGAGGCAGATGCGCCGAACGCGACCAACAGCGGCCGTCTTGATCTCTGTCCTGATGGGGAGTTTCTGCTAACCGCTGGCCCTCATGGCGCTTGCATCAACGATGGAACCGGTTGGCGACGCCTTTTCAGTACATTCGATTTTATTTGAGGCTGAATCTGAAGCTAGGCGTGTGTAGGTAAGCGCTATAAGTCATCCTGACAACCCTCGGACCATACATGGAACGTGAATCACGCATTCGCCCATTCCAGCTAGAAAGAGATAGTAGAAAATTACGCACCCCCTAGAACATGTCGTATTTTAAGGGGTGATGCCGATCACCACCTTTACTAATCGAAATACTTCATTTCAACCTGAGATGCCTCGATAGAAATTCGGCGATGCGTAAAAAATCTGTTTGCCGGCGATAAAGTCCATGGTACGTTTCCGCGCAATTGAACGGCGGAAACGCATACGGCCAACGCGGCGGTGAACCGAAGGCAACTCTTACTATCGATGCAATTATCAACGCAGACGAAATACATGAAGACAGTTTTTGACCAGCCGACGTGGGAAGAATTAGTAAAGAGTTTTACGATTTATGATTGCGCAATTTTAAGAGAACATGGTTTTGGCTTTATATTGGTTGAGGAAAAGGATAATCGTGACGTACTGCCGCAGACACGATTTCTCACCTTGGCGCTAGATAAACCCATGGAAACCCGATTTTCGTGTACGCAAAGCGACAATTATGGTTTTACAACAATAGCCATACGCGAGGATCCTCTAGAATACGTAGCCGTTGATACATCAAGTAACGTTTTTTCGGTTACCAAGCCTCGTATGGGAAGCGAAAAGCCCATAGACAAGGTTATTGACATGTCGACATATGGGGGAAGGATAGGGATAGTCAAAAAAATTGTGCGAGCTGCCAGCCAGATCTATGCTTTGGGTAACTATCGTAAGATTTACCGGCGCATCGGTATTGACCAATGGATTGAACTCGGAAATGAATCTAAAGGACTTCCTATTCCTGCCGAAGTTCTTAAGG